>CAKZXL010000347.1 GCA_937883885.1 uncultured Aquincola sp.
CATCACCGGCGGCAAGGGCGCGGACGTGGTGCTCGACATGGTGGCCGGCGACTACATCGGCCGCGAGATCGAGTGCCTGGCCACCGACGGCCGCCTGGCGCTGATCGCGGTGCAGGGCGGCACCAAGAGCGCCATCGATGCTGGCCTGGTGCTGCGCAAGCGCATCGCCATCGTCGGCTCCACGCTGCGCCCGCGCTCGGTCGACTACAAGACCGTGCTGGCCAAGGAGCTGCGCGCCACCGTGTGGCCGCTGATCGAGGCAGGCCGTGTGCGGCCGGTGATCCACAGCACTTTTCCTGCCGCGCAGGCCGCGCAGGCACATGCGCTGATGGAATCGAGCAGCCACGTGGGCAAGATCGTTTTGAGCTGGTGATTGGACGATGACTACACGACGCAAACTGGTGGTGGGCAACTGGAAGATGCACGGCAGCCACAAGGCCAATGCCGAGCTGCTGGAAGGCCTGCTTATCGCCGGCCCGAGCAATGCCGACATGGCGGTGTGCGTGCCGTTCCCGTTCTTGTCGGAAGTGGCGGTGGCCCTGGCCGCCAGCGACATCCGCTGGGGCGCGCAGGACTGCTCGGCCCATGAGCAGGGCGCCTACACCGGCGAGGTGTCGGCCGCCATGCTGCACGAGTTCGGCTGCCGCTATGTGATCGTCGGCCACTCCGAGCGCCGTGCCTACCATGCCGAGGCCGACCAGCTGGTGGCCGACAAGGCCAAGGCCGCGTTGGGCAAGGGCATCACGCCCATCGTCTGCGTGGGCGAAACCTTGGCGCAGCGCGAGGCGGGCGAGACCGAGGCGGTGGTCAAGCGCCAGCTGTCGGCCGTCATCCACACGCTGGGCCACTGCGTGGGCGAGATGGTCGTGGCCTACGAACCGGTGTGGGCCATCGGCACCGGCAAGACCGCTTCGCCCGAGCAGGCGCAGGCGGTGCATGCGCTGCTGCGTGCGCAGCTGCAGGCGGCCACGCCGCATGCCGGCGCGATGAAGCTTCTGTACGGCGGCAGCGTCAAGCCCGACAACGCCGCAACCCTGTTCGCGCAGCCCGACATCGACGGCGGTCTGATCGGTGGGGCCTCTTTGAAGGCCGCCGACTTCGTCGCCATCTGCCGCGCGGCGCCCTGACAACTTCCTGAGTCACACAAGCATCATGCAAATCTGGATGAACATCGTGCTGGCGGTCCAGCTCCTGACGGCGATCGCGATGATCGGCCTCGTGCTGATCCAGCACGGCAAGGGCGCCGACATGGGCGCCTCCTTCGGCAGCGGCGCCTCCGGCAGCCTGTTCGGCGCCACCGGCAGCGCCAACTTCCTGTCGCGTTCCACCGCCGCCTGCGCCACCGTGTTCTTCGTGTGCACGCTGGCCCTGGCCTACCTGAGCAGCCGCGACCGCATGGCCGAGCCCACCACCGGTGGCACCGTGTTCGATCGCGCGATTCCTTCGGCACCGGCTGGCGACGCCTCGGCGCCCGCTCTCAGTGCACCGGCTTCGGCCGTGCCCGCTGTGCCGGCCGCTTCGGGCTCGGTGATTCCGAAGCCCTGAGCGTGTTCCCCGCATCACGTTGGTGAGAACCCTCGTAGTGCGGGATTTTTCGGGCTAGAATGCGAGGCTCTTCGGTAGCTATACCTCATGCCAGCCGAAGGGTTGTAAAGACAAGTACCGCCGACGTGGTGAAATTGGTAGACACGCTATCTTGAGGGGGTAGTGGCGAAAGCTGTGCGAGTTCGAGTCTCGCCGTCGGCACCACAACATATGGGTTGTAAGGCAAGGTCCTCATCCGGCACTTTGCAGGACAGCGCCCTGAATGCGATGAGCAACACAGGGGACACTGGGCGCGCTGAGTGAACCCACCGGGGTTCCGGCGCGCTTTTTGCTGCCCGGGTGATGACCCGACCAACCCAAGCCAAGAGCCATGGACCTGCAACAGTACCTACCTGTCATCCTGTTCATCCTGGTCGGTATCGGTGTAGGTATCGTGCCGCAGGTGCTGGGTTTCCTTCTCGGGCCGCAACGGCCTGACGTGGCGAAGAACTCGCCCTACGAGTGCGGCTTCGAGGCCTTCGAAGACGCCCGCATGAAGTTCGATGTGCGCTACTACCTGGTGGCCATCCTCTTCATCCTGTTCGACCTCGAAATCGCATTCCTCTTCCCTTGGGCCGTCGCGCTCAAGGAGATCGGCGCCACCGGCTTCTGGGCGATGATGATGTTCCTGACCATCCTGGTCGTGGGCTTCATCTACGAATGGAAGAAGGGCGCCCTCGACTGGGAGTAACTGAAAAATGGGCATCGAAGGCGTTCTGAAAGAAGGCTTCGTCACCACGTCGGTCGACAAGCTGATCAACTGGTCCAAGACCGGTTCGCTGTGGCCGATGACCTTCGGCCTGGCCTGCTGCGCGGTCGAGATGATGCACGCGGGCGCGGCCCGCTACGACATCGATCGCTTCGGCATGCTGTTCCGTCCCAGCCCGCGCCAGTCCGACCTGATGATCGTGGCTGGCACGCTGTGCAACAAGATGGCGCCGGCCCTGCGCAAGGTGTACGACCAGATGGCCGAGCCGCGCTGGGTGCTGTCGATGGGCTCCTGCGCCAACGGCGGCGGTTACTACCACTACAGCTATTCGGTGGTGCGGGGCTGCGACCGCATCGTGCCGGTGGACGTCTACGTGCCGGGCTGCCCGCCCACGGCCGAGGCGCTGCTCTACGGCATCCTGCAACTGCAGGCCAAGATCCGCCGCGAGAACACGATCGCCCGCTGAGCGGCCGGTCACACAGCGCTCCGTCCTTCGCATGACCCAGAAACTCGACAACCTGCAAGCCGCGCTCCAGTCGTTGCTCGGCGACAAGATCAAGACGTTCAAGCGCGAACGCGGCGAGATCACCATCACCGTGGCCGCCGCCGTGTACGCCGAAGTGGCCCGACAGCTTCGCGACGACCCGGCGCTGCAGTTCGAGCAGATGATCGACCTGTGCGGCATGGACTACAGCAGCTGGCAGGACAGCGGCGCCTACGAAGGCCCGCGCTTCGCCGTGGTGGTGCACCTGCTGTCGCTGCAGCACAACTGGCGCCTGCGCCTGCGCGTGTACTGCCCCGACGACGACCTGCCGATGGTGTCCTCGATCAACGAGATCTGGAACTCGGCCAATTGGTTCGAGCGCGAGGCCTTCGACCTCTACGGCATCATCTTCGAGGGTCACCTCGACCTGCGCCGCATCCTCACCGACTACGGTTTCATCGGCCATCCGTTCCGCAAGGACTTTCCGACCACGGGCCATGTGGAGATGCGCTACGACCCCGAGCAAAAGCGCGTCATCTACCAGCCGGTGACGATCGAGCCGCGCGAGATCACGCCGCGCATCGTCCGCGAAGACAACTACGGCGGGCTGCACTGAGCGCCGCTGGCGCCAACAGGTTCCTATGGCAGAGATCAAGAACTACACGCTGAACTTCGGTCCCCAGCACCCCGCGGCGCACGGCGTGTTGCGCCTGGTGCTGGAGCTGGACGGCGAAGTCATCCAGCGCGCCGATCCCCACATCGGCCTGCTGCACCGTGCCACCGAAAAGCTGGCCGAAAGCAAGACCTTCATCCAGTCGCTGCCCTACATGGACCGCCTCGACTACGTGTCGATGATGTCCAACGAGCATGCGTACTGCCTGGCGATCGAGAAGCTGCTGGGCATCGAGGTGCCCGAGCGCGCGCAGTACATCCGCGTGATGTTCAGCGAGATCACCCGCCTGCTGAACCACCTGCTGTGGCTGGGTTGCCACGGGCTGGACTGCGGCGCGATGAACATGCTGATCTACTGCTTCCGCGAGCGGGAAGACCTGTTCGACATGTACGAAGCGGTGTCGGGTGCGCGCATGCACGCGGCCTACTTCCGCCCGGGTGGCGTGTACCGCGACCTGCCGGACGCGATGCCGCAGTACAAGGTCTCGAAGATCCGCAACGCCAAGGCGATTGCGGCGATGAACGACAACCGTCAGGGCTCGCTGCTGGACTTCATCGACGACTTCACCAAGCGTTTCCCGACGATGGTGGACGAGTACGAGACGCTGCTGACCGACAACCGCATCTGGAAGCAGCGCACCGTCGGCATCGGCGTCGTCACGCCCGAGCGCGCGAAGAACCTCGGCTTCACCGGCGCCATGCTGCGCGGCTCGGGCATTGCCTGGGACCTGCGCAAGACCCAACCCTACGAGGTGTACGACCGCCTCGACTTCGACGTGCCGGTGGGCGTGAACGGCGACACCTACGACCGCTATTTGGTGCGTGTCGAGGAGATGCGCCAGTCCAACCGCATCATCCAGCAGTGCGTCGCCTGGCTGCGCCAGAACCCCGGTCCGGTCATCACCGACAACCACAAGGTGGCGCCGCCTTCACGCACGGACATGAAGTCCAGCATGGAAGAGCTGATCCACCACTTCAAGCTGTTCACCGAAGGCTTCCACGTGCCCGAAGGCGAAGCCTACGCGGCGGTGGAACACCCGAAGGGCGAGTTCGGCATCTACCTGGTGAGCGACGGCGCCAACAAGCCGTACCGCCTGAAGATCCGTGCCCCGGGCTTCGTGCACCTCGCAGCCCTCGATGAAATGGCGCGTGGCCACATGATTGCCGATGCCGTCGCCATCATCGGGACGATGGACATCGTGTTTGGCGAGATCGATCGATGAGCCTGTTTTCCGCGGACACCCTGGCCCGCTTTGCCAAGGAAGTTGCCAAGTACCCGTATGAGCAGCGGCAGTCGGCCGTGATGGCCTGCCTGTCGATCGCGCAGCAGGAGCTCGGCTGGGTCTCGCCCGAGAGCGAGCAGGAGATCGCCGACTACCTCGGCATGCCCGCCATCGCGGTGCACGAGGTGACGACGTTCTACAACATGTACAACCAGCAGCCGCTGGGCCGCTACAAGCTCAACGTCTGCACCAACCTCCCGTGCCAGCTGCGCAATGGCCAGCATGCGCTCGAGCACCTGTGCTCGCGCCTGCATGTGGAAGAAGGCGGCACCACCGCCGATGGCCTGTTTACCGTGCAGAAGACCGAATGCCTGGGCGCCTGCGCCGATGCACCGGTGATGCTGGTGAACGACCGGCAGATGGTCAGCTACATGACCGACGAGCGGCTCGACGCGCTGGTCGACACCTTGAAGGCGCAGGCAAAGTGATGATGCCCGACCTTTCCCAGTTCCAGTCCACCGGCCTGGAAACCTGCTTCCACGACCGCCACCTCGGCGCGCAGATCTATGCGGGCCTGAACGGCCGCAACTGGTCCATCGCCGACTATGAGTCGCGTGGCGGCTACCAGGCGCTCAAGCGCATCCTGGGCACCGATGGCGGCGCCGGCATGACGCCCGACCAGGTGATCGCCGACGTCAAGCTCTCGGGCCTGCGTGGCCGCGGCGGCGCAGGCTTTCCCACCGGGCTGAAGTGGAGCTTCATGCCCCGCCAGTTCCCGGGCCAGAAGTACCTGGTGTGCAACTCCGACGAAGGCGAGCCGGGCACCTGCAAGGACCGGGACATCCTGGCCTACAACCCGCACATCGTCATCGAAGGCATGATCATCGCGGCCTACGCGATGGGCATCACCGTGGGCTACAACTACATCCACGGCGAGATCTTCGAGGTGTACGAGCGCTTCGAGGCTGCCCTCGAAGAAGCCCGCGCCGCCGGCTACCTGGGCAACAACATCCTGGGCAGCAGCTTCAGCTTCCAGCTGCATGCGCACCACGGCTTCGGCGCCTACATCTGCGGCGAAGAAACCGCGCTGCTCGAATCGCTGGAAGGCAAGAAGGGCCAGCCGCGCTTCAAGCCGCCGTTCCCGGCCAGCTTCGGCCTGTACGGCAAGCCGACCACCATCAACAACACCGAGACCTTTGCCGCGGTGCCCTGGATCATCCGCAACGGCGGCCAGGCCTACCTCGACATCGGCAAGCCGAACAACGGCGGCACCAAGATCTTCTCGGTGGTGGGCGACGTCAACAAGCCCGGCAACTACGAAGTGCCGCTGGGCACGCCGTTCACCAAGCTGCTGGAGCTGGCCGGTGGCGTGCGCACCGGCCGCCAGCTCAAGGCAGTGATCCCGGGCGGCTCGTCGGCCCCCGTCTTGCCGGCGGCCATCATGAACGAATGCACCATGGACTACGACTCGATCGCCAAGGCGGGATCGATGCTGGGTTCGGGCGCCGTCATCGTGATGGACGACAGCCGCTGCATGGTGCGTAGCCTGCTGCGCCTGAGCTACTTCTACATGCACGAGAGCTGCGGCCAGTGCACGCCCTGCCGCGAAGGCACGGGCTGGCTGTGGCGCATGGTCGACCGCATCGCCAACGGCCAGGGCCGGCCGGAAGACATCGACCTGCTGAACTCGGTGGCGGACAACATCCAGGGGCGCACCATCTGCGCGCTGGGCGACGCGGCGGCGATGCCGGTGCGCGCGATGCTCAAGCATTTCCGCGACGAGTTCGTCCACCTCATCGAACACAAGACTTCCAAGGTCCCGCAGCCGGCTGCGACCGCACAGGCCTGAGGCCGACCGGGACACACAACATGGTTGAAATCGAACTCGACGGCAAGAAGGTCAGCGTGGTCGAAGGCAGCATGGTCATGCATGCTGCCGACGCCGCGGGCACCTACATCCCGCACTTCTGCTACCACAAGAAGCTGAGCATCGCGGCCAACTGCCGCATGTGCCTGGTGGAAGTGGAGAAGGCGCCCAAGCCGATGCCCGCCTGCGCCACGCCCGTGACCAACGGGATGATCGTGCGCACCAAGAGCGACAAGGCGATCAAGGCGCAGCAGGGGGTGATGGAGTTCCTGCTGATCAACCACCCGCTGGACTGCCCCATCTGCGACCAGGGCGGCGAATGCCAGCTGCAGGACCTGGCCGTGGGCTACGGCGGCTCTTCCTCGCGCTACCAGGAAGAAAAGCGCGTGGTCTTCCACAAGGACGTGGGCCCGCTGATCTCCATGGAGGAGATGAGCCGCTGCATCCACTGCACCCGCTGCGTGCGTTTCGGCCAGGAAGTGGCCGGGATCATGGAGCTGGGCATGATCCACCGCGGCGAGCACTCCGAGATCACCACGGTGACCGGCGACACGGTGGATTCCGAGCTGTCGGGCAACATGATCGACCTGTGCCCGGTGGGCGCGCTGACCAGCAAGCCTTTCCGCTACAGCGCCCGCACCTGGGAGCTGTCGCGCCGCAAGAGCGTGAGCCCGCACGACGGCGTGGGCGCCAACCTGATCGTGCAGGTCAAGTCGAACAAGGTGCTGCGCGTGCTGCCGCTCGAGAACGAGGCGGTGAACGAGTGCTGGCTGTCCGACCGCGACCGCTTCTCGTATGAAGCGCTGAACACCCCCAGCCGCCTGACCACCCCGATGATCAAGCAGGGCGGCCAGTGGCAGGCCGTCGACTGGAACACGGCCCTGGGCTACGTGGCCGATGGCCTGAAGCGCGTGAAGGCCGAGTTCGGCGTCGCCGGCATCGGCGCGCTGGGTTCCGCCCAGTCCACCGTGGAAGAGCTGCACCTGCTGGCCAAGCTGGTGCGCGGCCTGGGCAGCGACAACATCGACTACCGCACCCGCCACGCCGACTTCAACCTCGAGCACGGCGGCGTGCGCTGGCTGGGCACCAGCATCGCTTCGCTGTCGACGCTGCAGCGCGCCTTCGTCATCGGCTCGTTCCTGCGCAAGGACCAGCCGCTGCTGGCCCAGCGCATCCGCCAGGCCGCGCGCCATGGCGCGCAGGTGCACAGCCTGGGCGCCGTGAACGACGACTGGCTGATGCCCATGGGCACGCGCCTGGTCGCCGCCCCCAGCGCCTGGGTGGTCGTGCTGGCCCAGGTGGCCGCTGCGGTGGCGGCTGCCACCGGTGCGGTTTCCCCGCTGCCTCTGGACGCCGGCATCGAGCCGACGGACGAGGCCCGTGCCATCGCCACCTCGCTGATCTCCGGCCAGCAGAAGGCCGTGCTGCTGGGCAATGCCGCCGCGCAGCATCCGCAGGCTTCGCAGCTGCTGGCCCTGGCCGGCTTCATCGCGCAGCACACCGGGGCTTCGGTCGGCTACCTCACCGAAGCCGGCAACACCGTCGGCGCGCAGCTGGTGCATGCCATGCCGCGCCAAGGCGGCCTGAACGCCGGCCAGATGCTGTCGCAGCCCATGAAGGCGCTGCTGCTGCTGAACCTCGAGCCCACGCTGGACGCCGCCGATGCGGCCGCCGCCCGTGCCGCGCTGGAAGGCTCGGGTCTGGTGGTGGCACTCACGCCGTTCAAGGACGCGCAGGTCGACAACGCCGACGTGCTGCTGCCCATCGCCCCGTTCACCGA
>CAKZXL010000348.1 GCA_937883885.1 uncultured Aquincola sp.
ACGGGCGCTTCGCCGCCCAGCAGCAGCTGCAGGCGCTGCAGCACGGCGGGCGAGCTGTTGGAGAAGTCGTCCAGCCCCACCACCTGGTACCCCGCGGCGCGCAGGGCCAGCCAGGTGTGGGAGGCGATATAGCCGGTGGCGCCGGTCAGCAGGATGGTGGGCATCGGGCGGAACGTCAGAGTTGCAGCGCGAACTGGCCGTAGCAGCTGGCGGTGCGTGTGTCGTAGGGTGCCGACAGGACGGACGACGACGTACGCGATTCATAGCCCACGTTGCAGCCCAGCGTCAGTGAGCGCATGGCAGCCCAGCGCAGGCCCACCGACACGAAGCGGGTGTTGTCGCCACCGTCGGCCGACAGGTTGAGCAGCGAGGCGTCGAGCTTGCGATGCACATACCGCACGCTCGCGTCGGCCATCACCTTGGAGGTGACCTCGTAAGTGGCGCGGGTGCCGATCGAGGTGCTGATCCGGCTGTTGGTCAGCACCTGGTCGGCCGAACCGCCCAGCAGGCTGATTTCTTCACCGGTGTCGCGGGTCAGGCTGGTGACGAACTGCAGCTTGCCGGTGGGTCGCCAGTTCCAGGTCAGGTCTCCGGTCACGCCGCTGAAGTCGGCGTTGCTGGCCACCGAGTGGCTGGTATCGCTCAGGCTCACCCGGCCATTGATGCTGCTGTTGCCCGTGGGCGTCCAGGTGGCGGTGAAGTCGATGTCGCGGCGGTCGTATTCGTCCCGCGGATTGCGGTCGGCGTATTCACCCTTGGTGAAACGCAGTGCTGCACCCGCCGTCAGCGCACCGCTGAAACGATAGCGCAGGCCGGCCGACACCGCGTTCTGGTCGAAGTTGCGGGCACGGTAGGCGTTGAGCGAATAGTCCACCCGGCGGTAGGTGTAGCCGGTTTCGGCCGTCAGCCGGGTGACCACGCCCACGCGCGCCACGGCGCGAAAGCTCAGGTCGCGCAGCGTGTTCTTGTCGCTGTTGCCGGCCGAGTTTTCATAGCGCGCCAGGCTTTGGTTGGCGTTGAGCTCCACGGTGCCGCTGATGCGTTCGATCGTGGCCCAGTCCACCCCCGCCTTTAGCCCATAGCCCGTGTTGTCCAGCGAGCCGTTGTCCATGAACTTGTTGGCGCTGACGGTGGCGTTGCCGTACACGCGCTGGCGGCCCACCATCTGGTCGACGCCGCCATACAGCGAGGTGGTGGAGATGGTGTCCGACACCTCGTTGTTGCGCGTGCGGTAGATGTTCGACTCATGCGTGAACGACTGAGACACGCCCACGTAATAAGGCGTGCTCTGCGCATGCACGCCGCCGGCGGCGCACAGCGCGGCGGCGAGGGGAAGCAATCGGGTTCGCAGCGGCATGCCGTCTCTCCTGTAGATGTCGTTCTGGGGGTCAGTACGCGTTGCGGTCGAACAGCATGACCCGCACGGTGCGCACGATGATTTGCAGGTCCAGGCCCAGCGTCCAGTTGCGCAGGTATTCCAGGTCGTACTCCACCCGCTGCTGCATCTTCTCGATGGTCTCGGTCTCGCCGCGCAGGCCGTTGACCTGGGCCCAGCCGGTGATGCCGGGCTTGACCTTGTGGCGCACCATGTACGCCTTGATCAGCTTGCGGTATTCCTCGTTGTGCGCCACCGCGTGCGGGCGCGGGCCCACGATGCTCATGCGGCCCTGCAGCACGTTGATGAACTGCGGCAGCTCGTCCAGCGAGGTCTTGCGGATGAAGGCGCCGAAAGGCGTGATGCGCGGATCGCCCCGCTGCGCCTGCTTGACCACCGTGCCGTTGTCCATCGCCCGCATCGAGCGGAACTTGTAGACGATGATTTCTTCGCCATCCAGCCCGTTGCGGCGCTGCTTGAAGATCACCGGCCCGGGGGAACTGAGTTTCACGCCGATGGCCAGGGCCAGCAGGATGGGCGAGATCAGCACCAGGATCACCGAGGCCAGCACGATGTCGCTGATGCGCTTGACCAGCTCGTTGGTGCCGGTGAAGGGCGTCTCGCAGATGCCCACCACCGGGATGCCGTTCATGTCCTGCAGCCGGCCCTGGATGATGCTGATGCCGAACACGTCGGGCACGAAGAAGATGGAGGCGGTGGTGCCCTGCACGCTTTCCAGCAGCTGCAGGATGCGCGGCTGCGAACCCAGCGGCAAGGTGATGTACACCTCCTTGATGCCGTGCTCGTGCACGTACGGCGCCAGCGCGGCCAGCCGGCCCAGCAGCTGGCCGGCGGCACTGCCGTCCACCCGCTCGTCGGCCCGGTCGTCGAAGTAGCCGATGAAGTCGCTGCCGCGGTCCTTGTTCTCGTTCAGCGCACGTGCCACCTTGGCGCCCAGCGGCCCCGCACCCACCACCACGGCCTTGCGGCGCGCCTCGGGCTGGGCCGCATGCCGGCGCAGCACGTTGCGGCCGGCCACCACCGCCATCCACTGCACCACGGGC
>CAKZXL010000349.1 GCA_937883885.1 uncultured Aquincola sp.
ACCTTGTACGACAGCGGCATGTAGTCGCTGTCGCCGCCCACCACGATGATGGTGCTGATGTGGGGAAAGCGCCCCATGTCCTCCATCACATCGAGGCACAGCTTGATGTCGGCCCCGTTCTTGGCATTGGCGCCCGGCGGAAAGACCTGGATCAGCTCGATGGCCGACTGCAGCAGCGACTGCCGGTAGCGGTTGAAGGACACCCAGTTGGCAAACGCCCGGTTGATGGCGATGGGCCCGAGCGACAGCGCGTACTCGACGATGGTGCCGACATCGATGACCTCTTCCTGCGGCCGGAAGCGGCTGGCCAGGTAAGCGCCCTGCCCCTGGGCCTGGTCCATCAGGTTGGCATGCAGGTTCTCGAAGTCCCAGTAGATCGCGACCGACTCAGCGGCATGTGCCATGGTGTGTGTCAACCGCCTGCGCTGTCTGCGATCAGCACGTCGGCCGGTATGCCGAGGCTTCGGTGCAGTCGCCGGATCATCGCCAGCGTCAGTGGGCGCTTGCGGTTCAACACTTCATACACCCGGTTGGGGCGACCGATCATCGGCTCCAGGTCCTTCACGGTCAGGCCGCTCTGTTCCATGCGAAATTTGATCGCCTCCACCGGGTCGGGCGCGTCGATCGGGAAGTGCCGGGCTTCATACGCCTGCACCAAGGTCGCCAGGACATCCAGCCGGTCGCCCTTGCGCGTACCCGGTGCAGGGTCCGACGCCATCAAGGCCGAGATGTCGGCCAGCGCGGCTTGGTAGTCGGCTTCATTGTGGATGGGTCGGATGTTCAAGATGACCTCTCAGTTGGCCTCAACGGTGTGGGCGTCGATCGTGTCGTACTGCTGATGCGTTCCGATGAACTTGACGTAGACGATCTGCAGTTGATAGGCAATGGCCACCACCAGTCGGTACTCGTTGCCGCGGATGTTGAACACCACTCTCCGGTTCTTGAGGATGCTGGCGGTTCGGTACTGTGCCTTGAGGTCGGCAGGCTGTGTCCATGCGGCTTTTGAAGCCTCTTCGAACCACGCCTTCAAAGGCTGCTCGGCGGCGGGGTGCAGTTGCCAGAAGGTTCTCAGTGTCGCGACAGCGATGACTCTCACAGCAAAATTCTAGTCCCAAATGGGGACCTATCATCGAACGGCATGCGCTCGGCGAACATCGGTCCTTCCATCACATGCGCGGACCGCAAGCCCGAGCCATCACGATGACGATGCCGACCCTGCCCTCGGGCCTGTATGAGCTGCTGGTGACCCAGGGCGTGGAGCGGCTGCTCCAGGCCGACCCCGCGGCACATCCGCACATTGAACCCCTGCCGGCAGACGCCACGCCCTTGCTGGTGGACAGCCTGGTGAGCCAGCTCGCGGCCTTGCTGGAAGACTTGCCGGGTGAGGCCGCCGCGGCCACGCACCGGCAGCTTGCCCTGGTCAATGAGCTGCTGGTGTGGCTCAGGCAGCGGCTGACGCCCGGCACGGCCCCGGGGGCCGGCAGCGGCCCGGTCGATCTCTTGTCACCGCCGGCCCGCGTGTTGCGCGCGGTGCGCCGCACGCCCCATGAACCGACACCGCCTGCGATCAGCCTCGCCTCGCCCTGGCTGTTCACCGCGGGCAAGGGCTCGCCATCGCTGCTGCAGGAAATCCGGCGTGAGCTGGCGTCGAGCGACCGCGTCGACATCCTGGTCAGCTTCATCACCGTGTCGGGCGTGCGCAAGCTGCAGGACGTGCTGCAGCACCTCACCGCCCAGGGGGCCGATGCGGCGAGCGCCGGCACACGCATCCGCATCCTCACCACCACCTACACCGGCGCCACCGAGGTGCGTGCGCTGGATGAACTGGCGCAGCTGCCGGGCTGCGAGGTGCGCGTGTCGCTGGACGGCCGCCGCACCCGCCTGCATGCCAAGGCCTGGATGTTCCACCGTGCCACCGGCTTCGGCTCGGCCTACATCGGCAGCGCCAACCTCACCGGCGCAGCGCTGACGGGCGGGCTGGAATGGACCGTCAAGCTCACGCAGCGCGGCCAGCAAAGCCTGTTCACACGCGCCGAAGCGCATTTCGAGACGCTGTGGGCCGACAGCGAGTTCCAGCGCTACGACCCGCAAGACCCGGCCCATCGGCAGGCCCTGACGGCCGCCCTGAAGCGGGAGGCCGGCGGCGCCGCGGCCGACGGTACCGCCACCTCGATCAGCTTCTTCGACCTGCAACCCAAGACCTACCAGCAGGAGATGCTGGAACGGCTGGTGGCCGAACGCACACAAGGCCGCCACCGCAACCTGCTGGTGGCCGCCACCGGCACGGGCAAGACGGTGGTCGCGGCCTTCGACTACCGCCACACCTGCCAGCAGGTGGGCGGCCGGCCGCGGCTGCTGTTCGTCGCCCACCGGGAGGAAATCCTTCGTCAGGCGCTGCGCACCTTCCGCGAGGTGCTGCGCGCACCGGACTTCGGCGACCTGCTGAGCGGCACGCAGCAGCCGGCACAGCACGACCACCTGTTCGCCACCATCGACAGCGTGACCAGCCGTGCGCTGGTGGCCAGCTGGGGTGCCGACCATTGGCACACGGTGGCGGTGGACGAATGCCACCGGCTGGCCGCAGGTCGCTTCGACGCTTTTGCACGCGCCGTGCGGCCCCGCGTGCTGCTGGGCCTGACGGCCACGCCCGAACGCAGCGACGGCCAGCCGCTGACGCCCTACTTCGACCCGCGCGCCGACGGCAGCCCGGCGGTGGAACTGCGGCTGTGGCATGCGCTGGACCTGCAGCTGCTGGCGCCTTTCGAGTACTACGCCTGCGACGACGTCACCGACTTCTCGTCGGTGCCCTGGGACCGGCCCGGCGAACGAGAGGCCATCGCCAACCTGGTGAACGCCAACGACCTGCGCGCCCGCCTGGTGATCAAGGAATGGAGCCGGCTGGTGGCCGATCCGCGCCAGTGCCGGGCCCTGGTCTTTTGCGTGTCGGTGGCCCATGCCGAGTTCATGACCGAGCGCCTGCGCCAGGCCGGCCTGCCGGTGGCCTGCATCGTGGGCACGACCCCGGCGGAAGAGCGCCGCCGCGCACCGCAGCTGCTGGCCGAGGGCCAGCTCTGCGCCCTGGTCACGGTGGACCTGTACAACGAAGGCGTGGACCTGCCCTCGGTGGACACCCTGCTGCTGCTGCGCCCCACCCAAAGCCCGGTGCTGTTCCAGCAGCAGCTGGGCCGTGGCCTGCGGCTGGCGCCGAACAAGCAGAGCTGCCTGGTGCTGGATTTCGTGGGCCAGCATCGCGCCGACTTCCGCTTCGACCGACTGCTCTCGGGCATCACCGGGCTGACTCGGCGCGAGCTGGTCGATGCGGTGGAACACGGCTTCGGCAGCCTGCCGCCGGGCTGCCACATCCAGCTGCAGAAGCAGACGCGCGAGCAGGTGCTGGGCAGCCTGCGTGAACTCACGCAACACAGCTGGCGACGCCTGAGGACCGAGCTGCAAAGCTACGCGGCCCTGCGCGGCCGCAGCGCGGTGCGTCTGGCCGACTTTCTGCGTGACCAGGCGCTGCCCATCGAAGAGGTGTTCCGCAGCGGCGGCGCCAGCCACACCCGCAGCGGATGGACTGCGCTCAAGCGCGACGCCGGCCTGCTGCTGGCCGACCCGGGGCCCGAAGAGGCCTACTTCAGCCGCCGATCGACCGAGCTGCTGCACCTGGACGATCCGGCCCGGCAGTCACTGCTGGCACGGCTGCCGGCGCTGCTGAGCCAGCCCACCGCGGCAGACCCGACGCAGGCCACGCTGCTGCAGATGCTGGCCTACCAGATCGACGGCCGGCACGACCAGAAAGGCGACGGCGCAGCCTGGCTGCGGCGCCTGGCCGCGCACGCGCCAGTGGCCGACGACCTGGCCGAGCTCGGTGGCTGGCTGGCTTCCACCAGTCAGCTGCCTGCCATCCCCCTGCCCGGCCTGACGGATACGCCGCTGGTGATGCACGCCCGCTACGGCATCCGCGAAATCCTGACCGCCGTCGGTTGGCTGACCGCCGAGCGCCGGGTGCCTTTCCAGGCCGGCGTGCTGGCCTTGCCGCAACGGCAGACCGAGCTGCTCTTCGTCACCCTGGACAAGACCGAGGGCTACCACGAGCGCATCGCCTACCAAGACTACGCCATCAGCACCGAGCGATTTCACTGGCAGTCGCAGCACAGCGCCGGGCCTGACACCCCTGCCGGCCGGCGTTACCTGGACAGCGCCACCAACGGCTGGCGCTTCCAGCTCTTCGTGCGGGTGCGCAAGGCCGAGCCCTACCGCGCCTGCGGCCCCGTGACCCTGGAAAGCGCGGAAGGCAACCGCCCGATGAGCCTCACCTGGCGACTCGAGACGCCCCTGCCCGCCCGCCTGTTCCGCGAGTTCAGCGTGTTGCGGGACGGGTGAGCCGCGCCCTCGGCTCAACCCCGCAGGAGGTCAGGGCGATGCGCCTTCAACCACGCCAACACATGCGCCTGAAGCGCCTTTGCGCTCACCAGGCACTCGGTAGCCACGGCCTCTGGAACGAGGTCGCCTGAGTAATCCGACAGGTTGCGCTGCTTGCGCAGCGCATCCAGCAAGATGACTTCGGCGGTCGCAAGTCCCACGCTGGTGCTCAAGGTCTGGATCGCGGTCTGATGATGTCCGGGCTTGCTCGTCAGCGTGCGATAGCCGTTGGCCTGCAAGGCCACCATCGAGAGCTGCATGATGGCCTTGTACGCAGCATCGAAGCGGTTCTCCGCACTCAAGCCGTCCAGTTGTGCATCGGCCAAATTGCGCTGCGCGGCGGCCAGGAGTTTGCCGATGGCGGCCGCGTCCGGCTGGATCGCGTCAAGGCTGATGCCCAGCAAGTTCTTCAAGGTCATGGGCATTCCCGATCAGGAAGATCTTGGGGCGCGACAGCACGTCCCGC
>CAKZXL010000350.1 GCA_937883885.1 uncultured Aquincola sp.
GCGATTCGGCTGGCGCCGAAGTGAGCTGACCACCGGCACAGCCTTGACTGCAGGGTTGACCTCTCGCATCATGGCTGTGAACGATGAAATCGCGCCGGATCCAGGAGATTTACGCCCCTAAGGACGTGGCGATTCCCGCCCGGCTGGGCGGAGGAGTATTGAAGGAACGCGTTATCCGCGAACTCCCGTCGAAGAAGGTGGTCAGCTATGCGCTGGCTTACATCAACCCGAAAATTTTCAGTGGTGACAACGGTCGGGTGCTCGGGTACGACAACAGTCACGGATATTCGCACCGGCACTACATGGGGACCGTCACGCCCGAGCCATTCAACGGCTACGAAGCGCTCTATGACCGGTTTCAGCAGGAGTGGCAGGCGCTTGCGATCAGGTTTGTGAACGGAGAAGTGATATGACGAAGTCCAAGATCACGCCGGCAGACTTCGCCAAGAGCAGCGTGCTGCGGGAGCATGCTCAAAGGGGCCGGGCCGTCGCGAGCGCGCTGGACCAGAAAGCCGACGTGCTGCCGTATGCCAAGACTTTCACCAGCTTTGAGTTTGAAGACTTCCTGAGCCAACTCACCCCGAAGAGGTTCGAGCTCTTGCGACTGGCCAGCAAGGGGCGCCATTCGATCGCGGATCTGGCCACCGCATCCCACCGAGACCAGAGCGCCGTGTCGCGCGACGTTGCCAAGCTGAGCCAATTGGGCCTGGTGAAGGTGGAGGTGGTCGCCAATGAAGGCCACGGCCGCAAGAAGATCGTGATGCCGGTGGCCACCACGATCTCCATCAATGCCTCGATCGCTGCGGCCTGAATCCTGGCGCCGAAAAACCGGCCCTCAAGGCCAGCAGCTTGATTGCCGCCTTTGCCCAATGCTGCTGTTCTTGCTCGACGATGTCCAACAGTACCCCGTTGGCCTCGCCGTTGCGGGTGATGATCACCGACTCCGCCGCGTTCGGCTTGAGGCCGGCGCTTAGCCAGCGCTGCGCGATACGAGCGGAAAGTTCTCCGGCTTTCGTACGGATTCGACAGACAAGTCCCTGTCGAACTGCGGCCAGTACAAGTGATCTTCCGTTGGCCGCTGCACGTCGGATAGTTGCTCAATCGTGGCCTTCTTGAACCAGGGGAACTCGGTGAAGGGTACGGCCGGGTCCTCGTCTGCGAGCAGCAGCCAAAAGCAGTGCTTGGCGACGGTGGAAAGGCCCACGTTCTTGGCCAGTTCCGCCGAGGGCGTCAGCCAAGAATCAGGCTCAACGGTTGAGCAAGCGTCGGAGCAGATGAGATCGGAAGTCCCGCTTGGTGGCGATGAACATGTGGATGATGACGAATTCGTCGTCGAACTCATGGACGACCCTGGTCTGCTAGACCAGGACGCACTTGACGTTGACCATCCCCACCTCCTGCAGCGCATCGATCGCGCTGCCATGCGTCGCCCCACCTTCAATCGTCCATGGCATCGACGAAAGCCTCAGCGTCGCTGAACCTGCCCTCCTTGAATTCCTTCTGGCCCAAGGCCAGCAACTTGAGCGCTGCCATCGTCTCCTGCTGCTTCTCGTGCTCGACGATGTGCATCACCACCATCTTGGCCTCGCCGTTCTGGGTAATGATCACCGGCTCGGGATTGGTGGCGAATGACTTCACCAGCTTCGCCGCATTCGACTTGAGGTAGGTGATGTGTTTGATCTGTTCTGCGAGTGACATGGAAGTCCTGTGGGAAGAAGTGGCCGGAATATGGACCGAATAGAGCCTCGTCAATCGCCAATAGACGACGCCATCGACAGCGCCTTGGCTCTCTGGCAGCAGAACCAGCCACAGGCGGCCATCCACGCGCTGCAGTCGGTGATACAGGCCACGCCCCGCGCGCACGTGGCGTGGCTGTGGCTGGGGCATTTGCTCGACCGCGTGGGGCGACCGGAAGAAGCATTGAAGGCCCACTTCCAAGCCGTCACACGCGCCCAGGGCGCGGGTCTGTGGACCAGCGAGGCCACCACGCCCGCGCCGCTGCTGCCGCTGGTCGGCCAGGCCATCCAGCGGGTGCGGCTGGGGCGGCGTGAGCTGTTCCTGGGCGCGATGGACGGCCTGCGGCAGGAGTTCGGGCCGCAGGCCCTGGCGCGGATGGACCATGCCATCCGCGTCTACCTGAAGGAAGTCGAGCAGCTGCCCGCGCACGCCATGCAGCGGCCCAAGTTCTTCTACTTCCCCGGCCTGCCCGACCTGCCCTTCGACGACCCGATGCTGCACCCCTGGGCGCAGCAACTGGCCGACGCCTTCCCCGACATCCGGGCCGAGGCGCTGGAGATGCTGCAGCAGGCTTCGGGCGACTTCTGGCCCTTCGTGGAGCTGCCGCCCAACGACCGCATGGAGAACTACGTGGCCGGCGATTCGCCCGATGCGGCTTGGGATGCGTACTTCTTCCACCGCCGTGGCCAGCGCTTCGACGAGCACCATGCGCGCTGCCCGCGCACCAGCGCGGCGCTGGAATCGATCGACCTGTGCCGCATTCCCGGGCAGGCGCCGGAGATCCTGTTCTCCGCGCTGCGGCCGGGCTCCACCATCCTGCCCCACCGCGGCGTGACCAACACCCGGCTGGTGATGCACCTGCCGCTGGTGGTGCCGGCCGACTGCGCGCTGCACCTGGAAGGCTTTGCGCCGCATGTGTGGCGTGAGGGCGAGCTGGTGATGTTCGACGACACCTACCTGCACGAAGCCTGGAACCACTCGTCCAGCACGCGGGTGATCCTGCTGATGGACTGCTGGAACCCGCACCTGACCGAGGTCGAGCGCGTGGCCATCACCCGCTTCATCGAGCGGGTGGGCCACCTCAAGTACGGCCAGCGCGGCTGACCGCCGGCCGCACCCGGCGGCGATCGCCTACAAAAAAGCCCGCCGGCTGGCGGGCTTCTGCTTTGGCGCGCGAAGGCGTCAGAAGCGGTAGGTGAAGTTGCCGTACAGCGTGCGGCCGCGCGGATCGTAGTAGCGGTCGTCGTAGCCAAACTGCTGGCCCTTGTTGGTGCCCGAGGTCGACAGCGTGAACGGCGGATCGCGGTCGAAGATGTTCAGCAGGCCCAGCGTCAGGGTCATGTCCTTGCGGAAGGTCCAGGCCGACTGCCAGTCGAAGGTGTAGTAGCGCTTGACGCGCAGGCGGATGTCTTCGGTGCCGGTGACGTTGCC
>CAKZXL010000351.1 GCA_937883885.1 uncultured Aquincola sp.
CGCACGAACTCGAAGCGCGGGTCGATGGCGTCGCGCAGCACATCGGCCAGGTCGTTCAGGTACAGCGTGGCCAGGTGGCGGGCACGGTCTTGCAGGCCCAGCGCGCCGAAGGCCCAGGCCAGCGGGTCGCCGCCGTCGTCGTCCACGTACACGTCCAGCGAGCGGAAGCGTGCGCCCTCCGGCAGCCAGCGCCGGGTGGCGATGCGGTGGGCCAGCGTCGCGTCGTGCCCCTGCAGGAAGCGGATGGTGGGGCCGATGGTGGCGAGGTAACGGTCGGCCTTGGCCACGAAATGCGCCACCTGCGGGCTGCGCTGCGCAGCGGGCAGCGCCTCGGCCCGCTCAAGCACGGCGGCCAGGCCCGTGGGCGACAGCAGGTCCAGCACCAGGGCCAGCGCCAGGTCTTCCTGCACCGCGTCGAACCCGCGCGAGCGCAGGAAGCCGGTGAGGTAGGCGGTGGAGGGGTAGGGCGTGTTGAGCTGCGTCATCGGCGGGATGACCGACAGCACACGGAAAGGGGCGGGGCTGGACATGCAGGGGCGGCAGGGGGCGCTACATTGTCCGCGAACGGTTCAATTCCCTTCGCACCCACTGCCATGATCGATCACACCGGCGTCACCGTCAGCGACTTCGCGCGCAGCCAGGCCTTCTACCGCGAGGCGCTGCGGCCCTTGGGCTTCGAACAGCTGGTGGAGCTGGCGGCCGAGGTCACCGGCCATACCGACGTGGCCGGCTTCGGCGAGCCGCCCAAGCCCGAGTTCTGGATCAGCCGCGGCACGCCCAACCAGCCGCCGGTGCATGTGGCCTTTCGGGTGGCCGACCGGCAGACGGTGGACGCCTTTCACCGCGCGGCTCTGGCCGCGGGCGGCCGCGACAACGGCCCGCCGGGGCTGCGGCTGCACTACCACCCGAACTACTACGGCGCCTTCGTGCTGGACCCCGATGGCCACAACATCGAGGCGGTGTGCCACGCACCGCCTGCCGGCTGAAGCCGTTCAGGCCGTCTGCGCCCCGACGTAGCGCGCGATCGCGGCCAGCACCTGTGCCAGGTCGGCCTGCACCACGCTGAAGTTGGCGGTGGGCTCGCGGGTGGCCTCGTTCATGTACACCGGGCGACGCAGCTCGATCTGCAGGCTGTGGCGGCCCAGCGCGGGCTGGCCGATCTTGGCGATCAGGCCCACGCCCTTGTAGGGGTCGTTGCGCGCCACGGTGTAGCCGCGGGCGCGCAGTTCGGCCTCCACCAGGGCCACGAACTCGGGGCTGCAGGTGCTGCCGTCCCGGTCGCCCAGCACGAAGTCGGCCAGCGGATGCGGGCTGCGGATGCCCAGGCGCTGGTAGGCGTCGTCGGGCATCGAGTGCAGGTTCAGGTGCCACACGCGGCCGAAGTTCAGCAGCGACTGGTCGATGGCGCCGGCCAGGGCCGCGTGGTAGGGCTGGTAGCAGCGCTCGATGCGCTGCTGCACCTCTTGGATAGACAACTTGCGGTCGTAGATCGGCGTGCTGGCATTGACGTTGCGCCACACCAGGCCGTAGCCCAGCTGTGTCTTCGGGCCGGGCTGCAACGGCGTGGGCCAGGGCCCGTCCATCAGCGCCGGGTCCAGGTCGTCCAGCGTGCGGTTGACGTCGATGTAGGTGCGCGGAAAGTGCGCCGCCAGCAGCGTGCCGCCGACGTCGGGCACGGCCGCCCACAGCCGGTCGACGTGGGTGTCTTCGGCACGGCGCAGCAGGTGCATCGGCACCGCGGGCCGGAAGTCCTCGGGGTAGTCGGTGCCGCTGTGCGGCGAGTCGCACACCAGCGCGATGGCGGGGGCGCGGGGCGGCTGCAGCTTGAACGGGACGTCCATGAGCTTCAATCTGCGCGGATGCGCGCCACCTTGCTCACGCGGTCGTAGCGCTCGATGGCCACGCGGATCTGCTGCGCGAACTCGGCCGGCGTGCCGGGGATCAGCGTGGCGCCCGACTCGTCCATCTTGCGGATGAACTCGGGGTGCTGCATGGCCTTGTGGATGGCGGCATTCAGCCGCGCGATCACCGGCTGCGGCGTGCCCGCCGGCGCCACGATGCCGAACCAGCCGCCACCGCCCATCTGCGGAAAGCCCAGCTCACCGTAGGTGGGCACGTCGGGCAGCATCGGCGAGCGCTTGTCGCCCAGCACCGCCAGCGCGCGCAGCCGGCCGGCCTTGATGTGCGGCAGCGCCGAAGGCAGGTTGTCGGTGATGGCGTCCACCTGGCCGGCCACCGCATCGGTCATCGCCAGGCCGGCGCCCTTGTAGGGCACGTGCAGCAGCTGCAGCTTGGCCAGCGAAGCGAAGTGCTCGATGTTGGCGTGCCCCAGCGAGCCGGTGCCCGGCGAGGCGAAGGCGTACTTGCCCGGCTCGGCTTTGGCCAGCGCGATGAACTCGGGCATGGTGCGCGCCGGCACCTTGGGGTTGACCGCGAACACGCTGGGCACCGTGGCCACGTTGGTCACCGGCGCAAAGTCCTTGACGGGGTCGTACTTCAGGCGGCTGCCGAACACCGCGGGGTTGGAGCCGTGCGTGCTCATCGACGCCATGCCCAGGGTGTAGCCGTCGGCCTTGCTCTTGGCCACCTGCTCCATGCCCAGCGAGCCGCCGGCGCCGGCGCGGTTCTCCACCACGATGGTCTGGCCCAGCTCCTGGCCGGCGTATTCGGCGATCAGCCGCGCCGCCATGTCGGTGCTGCCGCTGGGGGCAAACGGCACCACCAGCTTGATGGTGCGCTCGGGGTAGCTGCCCTGGGCCCAGCCCGCGGTGGACAGCAGACCGGCAGCGCCCAGCGCGATGGCGCTGCGCAGCAGCTGCCGGCGGCGGGAGCCGTCGGCGGTGTCGGCGGAAGAATCGGTCAAGAAGGCGGGGTGGGTCGTCATGGCCGCGCAGTCTGGGCGAAGGCCCTTCGGCGCACAAACGACAATCCGGCACTCGCGCATTACCTCCTGTCATACCGCCTGCCATGCGGCTGCAATCTCCTTCGATGTCCGAGCTGCATGCCTTCGTGGCCACCGTCCGCAGCGGCAGCTTCACCCGTGCGGCCGAGCAGCTGTGCGTCACCCAGGGCGCCATCAGCCGCGCCGTGGCACGGCTGGAACAGCACTTCGGCCAGCCGTTGCTGCTGCGCCAGGCAGCCGGCCTGCTGCTCACCGAGGCGGGGCGCCAGCTGCTGCAGCAGGTGGAAGCGCCGCTGGCGCAGATCGAGCAGGCCAGTGCCGGCCTGCTGCAGTCGGCCGCCGCGCCGGTGCTGTCGCTGGCGGTGGTGCCCACGTTGGCCAGCGTGTGGCTGGTGCCGCGGCTGGCGGGCTTGCAGCAACAGCATCCGCAGCTGCGGCTGCGCTTCGTGCCTTACCGCAAGGACGAAGACTTCAGCGGCCCCGGCGCGCCCGATGCGGCGCTGCTCACCGGCCTGGGCGCCGCGCAATGGCCGCACTGGCAGGTGGACGACGTGATCGGCCACGAGGTGGTGCCGGTGTGCCGCCCCCAGCGGCTGGCCGCGCGGCGCTGGGCCACGCCGGCCGCGCTGGCGGCCGAGCCCTTGCTGGGCCACACCACCTCGCCCGACAACTGGGCGCAATGGTTCCGCGCGGTGGGTGCGCCTGGCGTGCAGCCGGTGGTGGCCACCGCGTTCGACCAGGTGTCGATCCTGGTACAGGCGGCCATGGCCGACATGGGCGTGGCCCTGGTGCAGCGCTGCCTGGTGCGACAGGAGGTGGCCAGCGGCCGCCTGGCCGTGCCCTTCGACCTGCCGGTGGCGCTGCCGCGCGGCTACTACCTGTGCTGCCTGCCCGCGCAGGCCGAGCGGCCCGCGCTGGTGGCCTTTCGGCAATGGCTGCTGCAGGAAGC
>CAKZXL010000352.1 GCA_937883885.1 uncultured Aquincola sp.
CACCCCAACCTGATCCGCCACAGCGTGCCCTTCAATGCCGAGGCCGATTCGCTGAACTGCGCCATCCTGGCGCCCGACGTGACGCCCGACGATGAAGAGTTCGACCTCTTCGTCAAGGAGGTGGCGCGCGAGATGACGGTCAAGGCCGGCCAGAAGTGCACCGCCATCCGCCGCGCCATCGTGCCGCGTGACCGCATCGATGCGGTGGCCGAAGCCCTGCGTGCGCGCCTGGCCAAAGTGACCGTCGGCGACCCCGCGCTGGAAGGCGTGCGCATGGGCGCGCTGGCTTCGCATGCGCAGCTGGCCGACGTGGGTGAGCGCGTGGCCCAGCTGCGCCAGGGCGCCGAGCTGGTGGTGGGCGGCGAAGGCTGCGCGACGGTGGGCGAAGGCACGGCCGAAGGCGCCTTCTTTGCACCCACGCTGTTGCTGGCGCGCGATGCGCTCAGCAACACCGCGGTGCACGACATCGAAGCCTTCGGCCCGGTGAGCACGCTGATGGCCTACGACGGCGTGGACGAAGCGCTGGCCCTGGCCGCCCGCGGCAGCGGCAGCCTGGTGGGCACGCTGGTCACGCGCGATCCGGCCATCGCCGCGCGCGTGATTCCGGTGGCCGCCGCGATGCACGGCCGCCTGCTGGTGCTGGACCGCGAGGCCGCGGCCGAATCCACCGGCCACGGCTCGCCGCTGCCTGCGCTCAAGCACGGCGGCCCTGGCCGCGCCGGCGGCGGTGAAGAGCTGGGCGGCGTGCGCGCCGTCAAGCACTACCTGCAGCGCGCGGCGGTGCAAGGCTCGCCCACGATGCTGGCTGCGGTGACGGGTGAGCATGTGCGCGGCGCCAAGGTCACCGACACGCCGCAGCACCCGTTCCGCAAGCACTTCGAAGAGCTGCAGGTGGGCGACTCGCTGCTCACGCACCGGCGCACGGTGACCGAGGCCGACATCGTCAACTTCGGCGGCGTGTCGGGCGACTACTTCTACATGCACTTCGACGAGATCGCCGCCAAGCAAACGCAGTTCGGCCAGCGCATCGCGCATGGCTACTTCGTGCTGTCGGCGGCGGCGGGCCTGTTCGTCAGCCCGGCGCCGGGGCCGGTGCTGGCCAACTACGGTCTGGACACGCTGCGCTTCGTCAAGCCGGTGGCCATCGGCGACACCATCCAGGCCCGGCTGACGGCCAAGCGCAAGATCGACCGCAACAAGACCGACGACAAGGGCGTGGGCCAGGGCGTGGTGGCCTGGGACGTGGAAGTGAAGAACCAGCACGGCGAGCTGGTGGCCAGCTACGACATCCTGACGCTGGTGGCCAAGCGGGGGTGAAAGGGGGCAGGGCGCCCGGGCGCCCACCGTGGGCAGGGCGCCTAGGCGCCGACCTCGGCCCAGAGCGTCGCAGGCGGCAGCGCCAGGTCCACGCTGGCCAAGTGCACCGTCTCGGTGGGTGCAAAGGGGTGCAGCACCCAGAGCCAGTCGTCGCCCTTGCGGTAAACGTCCGTCACCCGGCGCTCCGGGTCGATGAACACCATCTCGCGCAGGCTCTCGGCCAGCCGATAGGCCGCGAACTTGGCGCCGCGCTCAAACGCTGCGGTGGGGGGGGCGAGAGCACCTCACCCAAGTAGGCGCTGCAGCAGCTGCCCTGCAGCCTTTGCCGAAGGGCGATGTACACATGGCCCGCCACCGTCACATGCTGCTCATGTGACGGCTGCAGCCCATGCTGGTGGATGTGTCAGGCAGCAGCCAGGTGCTGCACTTCATCAGCCAGCCGGTCGCCCTGATCGCGTTGGATCACCTCGATGTCGTACTGCGCCTGCAGTTGCAGCCAGAACTGCGGCTCTACACCGAAGGCCAGGCCCAGGCGAACCGCCGTGTCGGCGGTGATGCCGCGTTCTCCGGCGCAGATCTCGTCGATGCGCCGCTGCTGCACACCGATGGCTTTGGCCACGCGATAGCGCGTGATGCCCATGGGCTCTATGAAATCGCTCAACAGCACCGAGCCGGGGTGCACCGGGTCCAGCCTGCGGCCGGTGGTGACGCCGCGCAGGTTCAGCGACTTCAGTTCGTTGCGTGCAATGCTCATGGTCGTTCACTCCATTGACCTGTGTGACTGCGTCCCTCAGTGGTAGTCCGCAATCTCGACTTCAAACGCGCTCGCGTCATGCCATTTGAAGCAGATTCGCCACTGGTCGTTGATGCGGATGCTCCACTGCCCTTTGCGGTCTCGGGCGAAGCGCCAGTTTGCACCCCTCTTGAAACCCGCCCGCCCCATCCTCATTGTTGGATGCATCGGCGCCGCCGCTTCGCAGAACCACCGCGGCGCCGGGTCCACCCATCGAGGAGATTTGCCATGGCACGATCCCTTTTTTCGCGCGACGTCTTCGCCGAAATCGACCGGCTGCAGCGTGAGATGCAGCAGGCCTTCGACCTCACCCCCAGCATCCGCGGCTACGCCCGGGGCGGCTACCCGGCGCTGAACGTCGGCAGCACGCCGCAGTCGTTCGAGGTGTATGCCTTCGCCCCGGGGCTCGATCCGGCCAGCATCGACGTGCAGCTCGATCGCGGCATCCTGAGCGTGGCCGGTGAGCGCCGCGGCTCGATGCCCGCAGCGGGCGAGAAGTCCACCGTGCACATCAACGAGCGCTTTGCCGGCGCCTTCAAGCGCGTGGTCAGCCTGCCGGACGATGCCGATCCGGACGGCGTGTCGGCCAGCTACCGCGACGGCGTGCTGCGCATCAGCGTGCAGCGCCGCCAGGCCGCCCAGCCGCGCCGCATCAGCGTGCAGTGACGCTGCACCTGTCTAGACAAGTTTCATAGCGAGGAGTTCACCATGACCACCGCTCAAGTCCCCGCTCAGCGCCCTGAAGCGCCCGCCGCCGCCACTGCTGCCGCCACTGCAGCCGGGTCCGCGCAGCCGCGCAACACCGCGGCCGAAGCCGCCCTGGTGCCCGCCGTCGACGTGATCGAGGATGCCACCGGCATCACCCTGTACGCCGACCTGCCCGGCGTGGCCAAGGAAGCGCTGGAACTCAACGTCGAGCGCGACACCCTGACCATCGAAGGCGCCGTCAACCTGCCGGTGCCCGAAGGCATGGCCGCCAGCCACGTGGAAGTGGACCGCGCCCGCTACCGCCGGGTGTTCACGCTCAGCAAGGAACTGGACAGCCAGAAGGTGACGGCCGAGCTGGCCCACGGCGTGTTGAAGCTGCGCATTCCCAAGGCCGAGCACGCACAGCCGCGGCGCATCCAGGTGCAGGTCGCCTGAGCCTTCCAGCCCTGAAGTCCTGATGCCGGCAGGGCCTGCCTGCCGGCATGCACACTGCGGTCAACTTCCACGGAGGAACCGCAGATGCAACAACGTCAATTGGGCCGCAGCGGCCTGCACGTCTCCGCCCTCGGCCTGGGCTGCATGGGCATGACCCATGGCTACCTGCCCAAGCCCGATCGCGGCGAGATGCTCCAGCTGCTGCGTGCAGCCGTGGACCGCGGCGTCACCTTCTTCGACACCGCCGAGGTCTACGGACCCTTCAATAACGAAGAGCTGCTGGGCGAAGCCCTGGCCCCGGTGCGCGGGCAGGTGGTCATTGCCACCAAGTTCGGCTTTCGCGTCGAGAACATGCCGGGCGTGGACAGCCGGCCCGAGCGCATCCGCCAGGTGGCCGAGGCTTCGTTGAAGCGGCTGAAGACCGAGGCCATCGACCTCTTCTACCAGCACCGGCCCGACCCGCAGGTGCCCATCGAAGACGTGGCCGGCACCGTGCGCGACCTGATCCGCGAGGGCAAGGTCAAGCACTTCGGCCTGTCGGAAGCCGGGGCCGACACCATCCGCCGCGCCCATGCGGTGCAGCCGGTGGCGGCGCTGCAAAGCGAGTATTCGTTGTGGACGCGCGACCTGGAGCCCGAGGTGCTGCCGCTGCTGGCCGAGCTGGGCATCGGCCTGGTGCCTTTCAGCCCGCTGGGGCGCGGTTACCTCACCGGCCAGATGGATGCCAGCACCCCGCTGCAGCCGGGCGACTTCCGCGCCACGCTGCCGCGCTTCACGCCCGAAGCACGCCAGGCCAACGAGGCGCTGGTGGCGCTGCTGCGCCGCACCGCCGAGCACAAGGGTGCCACGCCGGCCCAGGTGGCGCTGGCCTGGCTGCTGGCCCAGCAGCCGTGGATCGTGCCCATCCCGGGCACCACCAAACTGCACCGGCTGGAAGAGAACCTGGGCGCCGTTGCGCTGCAGCTCAGCGCTGAAGACCTGCAGCAGATCCGCAGCGCGGCCGAAGCCATCCCGGTGCAGGGCGGGCGATATCCGGAAGCGATGCAGCGGATGGTCGGGCGTTGAGCCCGTCGCCCGCCGCGGCGCTCAGCCGCGGTGGATGGACACGCCGCCGTCCACCCGCATCGCGCTGCCGGTGACGAAGGACGACGCATCGCTGGCCAGGAACAGCACGGCCTGCGCGATCTCGTCCGGCGCGGCGATGCGGCCCAGCGCATGCAGCCGCGCCACCGCGGCCAGTTGCTCCGGGCTGCCGTTCATCTCGCGCGCCATCGGCGTATCGGTACCGCCGGG
>CAKZXL010000353.1 GCA_937883885.1 uncultured Aquincola sp.
CGGGCCTGTCCAACTTCGTGCGCATCACCGCGGGCGCCATCGGCACCTCGGTGGCCACCACGCTGTGGGAAAACCGCGCCGCCATGCACCACGCGCACCTGACCGAGCAGATCACCAGCGGCAGCGCCGCCAGCACCCAGGTGCTGGGCAACCTGACCACCGCGGGCCTGAACAGCCAGCAGGCGCTGGCCCAGGTCAACCGCCTGATCGACCAGCAGGCCTTCACCCGCGCGGCCGACGACATCTTCTTCGGCTCGTCCTTCCTGTTCCTGGCGCTGATCGTGCTGATCTGGTTCACCGCCCGGCCGCAAGGCAGCGCCGGGGCGGATGCGGGCGGGGCGCATTGAGCACGTAGCCGCGGATGCTGTGATCAGCCTTTGACGCTGTTCAGGCGCAGCATCAGCGTCATGGGGCGATGCGGCGACGGCTGGAAGCCGTAGTGTTCGTAGAACTGCCTGGCCCGCTCGTGCAGGGCGTGCACCAGCAGCGCCCGCACACCGGCGTTCTCGGCCACGGCCAATGACCGCCGCACGGCGTCTTGCAGCAGGGCGCCGCCCAGCTGGCGGCCTTGGGCGCGCTGGTCCACCGCCAACCGCGCCAACACCATGACGGGCACTGGGTCGGGCATGTTGCGGCGCACCGCGCTGGTGGCCGTTTCATGCGCGACAGCGCCTGCTGCCAGGGCGTAGTAGCCGAGCACCTGCCCGTCGGCCTGGGTGACCACGAAGGTGCGGCTGGCACCGCTCAGCTGGTTGCCCAGCGCCCGGCGCTTGAGCCAGTCGTCGAGCGAGGCTTCGCCGCAAGCAAAGTCGTCCAACCGGTGGCTTGCCACCAGCGGGACCGGTGCGCTCAGCCGCCCATTCATGTCTCGGGGTCGGTCCATGGCGCCTTGACGGCCATCAGGCGATCCAGGCCGGCATTCGGGCCAGGCGGTGCGTCGAGCATGGCCGTGAACTGCTTGAACTTCTCGGCGTCCAGGCTGAAGAAGACCTGATCCAGCACCACCGACCGCGCCCGCTCGCAGGCCGCTTCCAGCATGAAGTCCGAGCGGTTCTTGCCCAACAGGCTGGCGGCCTGGTCGATCAAGTCGCGCTGCTCGGGCAAGGCGCGTAGGTTGATGGCGGCGTCTCGCATGCGGTCCTCCTGCTGTGCATACACGATCGATACACAGTGTGCTGAGGCGTGTAGCTCTTGTCAACACAGCCGACGTGCTGCCGGCGCCGCATCTGACCCCGTTTCACCCCGCTCATCGGCCCTTGCGCAGGGCCTTCGGCCGGCCCCGTGGCGCGGGCTTTGTGGTCGAATCGTTGATCCCGAATTCACGCCGCTGCCATGCTCGACTCGCCGTTCGATTCCGCCTGGATGCGCTGGCTGGACCGCCGCGTGCCCACTTCCCGGCCCTGGATGCTGGCGCTGCCGATGGCGCTGGCGGCTGGGGCTTCGTCCGGTCTGGTCGCCGGCCTCGCCTGCATGGCGCTGGGCCGTCCCGACGTCACCGCCGTGGCGCTGGCGGCTGCGGCCGCCGGTGCGGTGGTGGCTGTGGTGCTCGGCAGCCTGCTGTGCGCCCTGGCGCTGTCGATGCGCCAGCTGCACCAGCGCGTCACGGTGATGTCCACCCGCGACGACCTGACCGGCGTGCTCAACCGCCGGCAGTTCGTGCTGCTGGCCGAGCGTGAATGGGCCCGCTGCCGTCGCTACGAGGCCGACGGCGCGGTGCTGCTGGTCGACGCCGACCACTTCCGCCGCATCAACGACCACCATGGCCATGCGGCCGGCGATGCGCTGCTGCGCGAGATCGTGCGCGTGACCGGTGGCCTGCTGCGCCAGGCCGACGTGCTGGCGCGGGCCGACGGCGAATCGCTGCTGGTGCTGCTGCCGCAGACTGACCCGCTGGGCGCGCTGGATGTGGCCGAGCGCATCCGCGAGCATGTGGCTTCGCTGCGCATCGACTGGCAAGGCACCAGCGTGTTCACCACCGTCAGCATCGGCGTGGCGTCGATGGGCGCCAGCCACACCTCGCTGGACGCACTGATGGCCGACGTGGACGCGGCGCTGGGCGCCGCCAAGGCCGCCGGCCGCAACTGCGTGCGCGCCGCGCCGATTCAGCCCAGGCGCAGCGGCGAGGCGCGGCCCGTCATCTCCAAGTAGCCGCGGCCCACGCGGCGGCCGCTCGCGGCGTCCAGCAGCTCGCTCAGGCCTTCCCAGTAGATGGAGCCGGTGGAAGCCCGGCTGTCCAGCTCCTGCGCGTCGATCAGCCCCCGCACCTCGAAGCGGCCGGCGGGCGTTTCCACCGTCCATTGCACCGGGTACTCGCTGCGGGTGGCGGGGCTGGTCCAGCTGCGGCCGGGCACAAAGCGCACCTCGTCGGCCTTGAACACCCGCACCGTGCCACCGGCCGCGCGAAAGCTGCCGCCGGCCCACAGCGCCGTGCCGTCGCGCCGCCGCAGCTGAAAGGCGGTGAGGGCGCTGCCGTCGTCCAGGTTCATGCCGATCCAGTCCCAGCCCACGGCGTCCGGGTTGAGCAGGGTTTCGCTCCACTCATGGTCCAGCCAGGCGGTGCCGCGCACCGGCTGCGGCGCGGCGCCGGCCTTCAGCGCCAGCGTGCCTTGCACCGCCAGCTGGGGCTGCGAGTAGTAGTGGCTCGCCTCGTCGGCATTCGGCCCCTTGCGCGACCAGCCGGCATCGCCCTGCAGCAGCAGCGGCTGCGTGGCGGCCAGCTGCAGTTCGAAGCCAAAGCCCGCGTCGCGATCGGCCAGGCGGGCGCGGTAGCTGCTGCGTTCGGCCGGGCCTTCACGCCGGAAGCGCCAGTCGTTCAGGCGCACGTCGGTGTCGGTTAACGCGGCGGCGACCCGCGGCGCCTGCGGGTCGCCGTTCCAGCGCGCGATGCGCTCGGCATGCAGCAGCCGCCGGCCGGCGATGTCGCTGACCGCCGCATGCGCGAACAGCAACTGCGTGGCGGCAAAGCGGCTGCGGTTGCCGGCCGCCAGGTCGGTGCGTGAGCGGAAGAAGGTGAGCTGGAAGCCCACCAGGTCATCGGGCTTGTCGCCCGCGGCGCTGGCTTGCGGGCGCAGCCAGCCGGTGGCGTACCACCACTCGGTACGGCTCTCCGGGTGGGCGCCGTGGTCCTGCGGAAAGCGCAGCGGGCGCGGCGCCAGCACGGTGCGGGGCGGGCTGTCGGGCGTGTCGGGGCGCGGTACGGCCGCCAGCGCAGCCTGCAGGGGCAGGGCCGGCAACCCGGCCAGCGCGCACCAGCGCAGCAGCAGGCGGCGCTCGTTCATCACCAGTCCTCCTTCACGGCCAGCACCGCATCGCCCGAGGCGGCGGCGCGGGCGCTCACCGCCGCGGTCAGGCTGCCGGCCACCATCACCGCCGCGCACAGGGCGGCCAGGCGGCCGCCGGGCAGCACCATGTCCATGGTCCAGTGGAAGCTCTGCGGGTTGACCACCTGCACCAGCACCACCGACACCAGCAGGCCCAGCCCCAGGCCCACCAGCGCGCCGCCGGCGGTCCAGGCCGCGCCTTCGCCGGCCACCACGCCGATGATCTGCCGGCGGGTGAAGCCCAGGTGGGCGAGCAGGCCGAATTCGCGCCGCCGCGCCAGCACCTGGGCCGAGAAGCTGGCCGCGATGCCGAAAAGGCCGATGCCGATGGCCAGCGCCTGCAGGTAACGCGTGACCGCAAAGCTGCGGTCGAAGATGGCCAGCGACATCGCGCGGATCTGCGCCGGCACCGCGAATTCGATCAGCGCCGGGTCGGGCGCCAGCTGGCGCAGCGCGGCCTGCACGGTGTCGACGGCTGCTTCGGGCGCCAGCCACAGCGCCAGGTCGTTGACGCGGGTGTCGCCGGTGATGCGCCGGTAGTCGGCCTGGTCGAGGGCCACCGCGCCGAACTGCCGTGCATAGTCGCGCCATACGCCCAGCACCCGCACCGGGGTGCCGGCGCCGGGGCCCAGCGGCAGTTGCAGCAGGCTGCCCGGCTGGGCGCCGTACAGCGTGACCATGGCCTCGCTGACATAGGCGCCGATCTCGCCGGCCACCGGCGGGCGTGGCGGCTCCACCATCGGCAACTGGCGCGCCGGCTGGTCCAGCGGGCGGGCGATGAGGCTGACCGCGGGCTGGTCGGCCGCCAGGCTGATGCTGCGCACACGCAGCCCCTGCACCCGCGCCACGCCGGGCACCGCGGCCGCGGCCTGCACGAAGTCGGGCGGCAGGAAGGCCTGGTCGGCTGCCGCGCTGCTGGTGGCGGTGCGGGCATACAGGTCGGCCGGCAGCACGCTGTCCAGCCATTGCGAGACGCCCTGGCGGAAGCTGCTCACCATCACCGTCAGCGCTACCGCCAGGCTGAGGCTGGCCACCACGCCGGCCACCGCCACCGTGGCGGCGGCGCTTTCATGGCGGGCCCGTTCCACCGCCAAGAGCAGCAGGGGCGAGCGGCGCGGATGCAGCAGCGCCAGCAGCGCATCCACCGCCAGTGGCACGCAGGCGATGCCGCCCAGCAGCAGCGCCGCCACCGAGGCATAAGCCGCCAGCGGCAGCCCGCCGATGGGCGGCAGCAGCGCCAGCAGGCCGCCCGCGGCCAGCAGCAGCACCGGCCGCCATCGCGAAGGCGCCGGGCCCGCGGTGCCGCCCAGGCCCTTGAGCGCCTGCGCGGGCGCCAGCGCCGCGGCCTGCCTTGCCGGCACCCAGCCGCCGGCCAGCGCCGCCCCCACGCCCAGCGCGCCGAAGGCCGCGGCCGCCGGCCACGAGAACACCAGCGCCGGCGCCACGCCCGGAAAGTAACCGCCGCCCAGGTCGCCGGCCAGCCAGCGCAACGCCAGCTGCGCCATGCCGGTGCCCAGCAGCAGCCCGGCCAGGCTGCCGGCCACACCCACCACCAGGCACTCCAGCAGCACCAGGCGCCGCCGCTCGGTGGCGCCCAGGCCCAGCACACCCAGCAGCGCGAACACCGGCGTGCGCTGCGCCACCGACAGCGCCAGCACCGAAAACACCAGGAAACCGCCGACGAAGAGGGCGACCAGCGCCAGCACCGTCAGGTTCACGCGGTAGGCCCGCGACAGGCTGGACACCTTCTGCGCCGCGTCGTCGGCGGCGGCGGCCTTCAGGCCCGGCGGCAGCGGCGTGCGCTGCAGCCACTGGGCGGCGCTGGTGCCGGCGGCCAGCCGCAGGTCGATGCGGCTCAGACGCCCCAGCTGGCCGAAGTGCTGCTGCGCGCCCGCGATGTCGATCACCGCCAGCGGCCCGCCGCCGGCCGCCACGCTGCCGGCCACCTGCAAGGTGAAGGTGTCCAGCCCGCGCTGCAGCCGCAGCGCGTCACCGGGCTGCACGCCCAGCCGCTGCTGCGCAGCGATGTTGAGGAAGAGCCGGTCAGGGTCGAGGAAGGCGGTGCGCGGCTGGCCGTCGGCCGGGCGCGGCAGCAGGGCCGGGGCCACCGCAGCGATCTGCAGCGCATCCACGCCCAGCACCTGCAGCGCCACCCGGCCGGGTCCCGGCGCGGCGCCTGGGCCGGCGCTGGGCGCGGCCTGTGCCGGCTTGGCGGCCCGGCTGTCCGGCAGCGCATAGGTGTCCACCTCCACCATCGGCGTGGCCAGGGCCACGCCGTCGGCGGCGGCCACGGTGTCCAGCAGGCTGTCTTCGCAACCTTCGCGCACCGCGCAGCGCAGCGTCAGGTCGGGTTCGCCATTGGCGGCCCGCACCGCCGACGAAAACTCCGACAGCGCCGAGCCGTTGATCAGGTGCACCGAAAACGCCAGCGCCACGCCCAGCGCCACCGCCAGCAGCGCCACCGCATGGCGCCAGGGGTGGGCCCGCCATTCGGGCAGGCTGAGCTGGCGCAGCCACTGCAGGGCGTGGCGCATCAGGCGCGGCCTTCCGCAGTCGGTTCGATGCCCTGGCGCGTGAGCCGCAAGCGGCGGTCGGCGCGGGCGGCGGCGGTGGCCGAGTGGGTGACCAGCACGCAGGCCGAGCCCTGGGCATGCACCTGGGCGGCCAGCAGGTCCATCACCCGCTCGGCGGTGTCGGGGTCGAGGTTGCCGGTGGGCTCGTCGGCCAGCACCAGCGCCGGCCGGTGCACCAGCGCGCGGGCAATCGCCACCCGCTGCAGCTGGCCGCCCGAGAGCGTGCGCGGTGCGCGCTCGCCCAGACCTTCCAGGCCCACGTCGGCCAGCATCTGCGCCACGCGTGCCGGGTCTTGCCGGCCCTGCAGCAGCAAGGGCAGGGCCACGTTGTCGGCCACGCTCAGGTGCGGCAGCACATGAAAGGCCTGGAACACGAAGCCCAGCCGCGCGCGCCGCCAGCGCGCTTGTTCAGGCTCGGGCAGGCGGGTGATGTCGGTACCGTCCAGCGTCACCTGGCCGCGGCTGGGCGTGTCCAGGCCCGCGATGCAATTCAGCAGTGTGCTCTTGCCGACGCCGGAGTCCCCCAGCACCGCCACCATCTCGCCGGGGGCGACGCTCAGCGTCACCTGGCTGAACACCGGCGTGTCGCCGTAAAACTTGGCCAGATCGGTGAGTTGCAGCATGGGCGGAAGTTGTCTAGACAGGCGCGGCACCCAGCCGGCCGACGAGGTGCAGCACCTGGCGTGCCGCATCCGGCGCTTCGGCCGCAACGCGCTGGCGCTGCGGCATGCTGCGCAGCCAGGTGAGCTGGCGCTTGGCCAGTTGGCGGGTGGCGGCAATGCCGCGCTCACGCAGCGGTGCCAGCCGGCCTTCGTCCAGGCATTCCCAGGCCTGGCGGTAGCCCACGCAGCGCATCGAAGGCAGGCCCAGGTGCAGGTCGCCGCGTGCGCGCAGCGCCTGTACTTCGGCCACCAGACCGGCGGCCAGCATGGCGTCGAAGCGCTGGGCGATGCGGGCGTGCAGCCAGGCGCGGTCGTCGGGCTCCAGGCTGATGAGCAGGCCATCGTCGGCCCCCTGCCGCTGGCCGGCCTGGTGCCAGCTGGACAGCGGGCGGCCGCTGGCGCGGAACACCTCCAGCGCCCGCTGGATGCGCTGGCTGTCGCCGGGCGGCAGGCGGGCGGCGGTGACGGGGTCCACCCGGGCCAGCTCGGCATGCATCGCGGGCCAGCCGCGTTCGGCGGCTTCGGCGTCCAGCGCCGCGCGCAGCGCGGGGTCGGCAGCGGGCAGGGTGTCCAGACCCTCGATCAGCGCCTTGAAGTACAGCATGGTGCCGCCCACCAGGAGCGGCCAGCGGCCACGGCCGCGGATCTCGCCGATCAGGCGCCGCGCATCGGCCACGAACTGCGCGGCCGAGTAGGCCTCCAGCGGGTCGATCAGGTCGATCAGGTGATGCGGCACCGCGGCGCGCTCGGCCGCACTGGGCTTGGCGGTGCCGATGTCCATGCCGCGGTACACCAGCGCGCTGTCGACGCTGATGATCTCGACCGGCATTTCAGCCGCCAGCGCCAGCGCCACGGCCGTCTTGCCCGAAGCCGTCGGCCCTGCCAGGCCGATCCAGTGGGGCGCGGTCATGCAGCGCGCAAGGCGCCGTGCCGGGGCACCAGGGTCCAGGCCACGCCCGCCACGAGCACCGACCAGAAGGCCAGGCCATACGCCATCGGCCGCACCGTCCCGTCCAGCGCCTGGCCCAGCCACAGGCCGACGCAGAAGGCCACCAGCGCCAGCGCGAAGCCGGCCAGCGCGGCAGCCACGCCCGCTGCCTGCGGGAAGGGGCTGACCGCGCCCGTCTGGCCACAAGGCTGGTGGATGCCGTGGCCGAAGGCATACAGGCACTGCGGCACCAGCACCGCCGCCACCGCATGCACGCCGCTGGCGGCCAACGCGGCCATGCCCAGCCCGCCGGCCAGGCTGAAGAAGGCGCCGCGCTGCACCGCGCCGGTCAGGCCATGGCGCAGCAGCAGCCGCCGGCAGGCGAAGGTGCCGGCCACGTAGGCGGTAGAGCCCGCGCCCAGCGCCATGCCGTACTGCGCGGCGCTCAGGCCCAGCACCTCGATGTAGATGAAGGACGACGACGCCAGCACCAGGAACAGCCCGCCGTAGGTGCAGGCGGTGAGCGAGGCCCAGGAGAAGAAGGTGGGGTCCGACGCCACCTGGCGCGCGGTGCGGGCCAGCGTGCCGGCATGCAGCGCCTGCGGGTTGAGGCTGCGTGCCGTCTCGGGCAGCACCCGCCAGACGAACATCAGCACGCCGCTGACCACCAGCGTGACCGCCAGCAGCGTGCTGCGCCAGCCGAAGCTGCTTGTGAGCAGCCCGCCCAGCATCGGGGCGCTGAGGGCGATCAAGCCCAGGCCGCTCATCGCCAGCGACATCACGCGGGCGCCTTCGGCCGGCTCATACAGGTCCCGCACCATCGCGCGGGCGCACACCACGGCGGCCGCCAGGCAGGCGCCCTGGGCGGCGCGCCACAGCGTCAGCACGCCGATGCTGGACGCCAGCGTGGCGCCCAGGCTGGCCAGCGCAAACAGCGCCAGCGCCAACCGCAGCACCGGCTTGCGGCCATAACGGTCGGCCACCGGGCCCCATACCAGCTGCGCCAGCCCAAAGGCCAGGATCAGCGCCGACATGGTCAGCTGCACCGCCGGCATGCCTGCGCCCAGCCCGCGGGCCAGGGCTGGCAGCGCGGGCAGATAGAGGTCGGTGCTCAGCGGCTGCAGGCCCAGCAGCAGCGCCAGCAGCGTGGCGGCGGTGGCAGGGGCCAGCCGCGCGGCGCGTGCGGGCGCGGCGGGGCGCACGGGGGTGTCGCTCATCCTCGCGGCGCGGTGGTGCTCAGAAGCGCTCGTCGCGGCGCAGGTAGCGCCACTGGCCCGGCGGCAGCTGACCCAGCACCACGCTGCCGATGCGCACGCGCTTCAGGCCCACCACCTTCAGGCCGACGGCTTCGCACATGCGGCGGATCTGGCGCTTGCGGCCTTCGCGCAGCACCACGCGCAGCTGGTCTTCGTTCTGCCAGCTCACCTTGGCGGGCTGCAGCTTCACCTCGTCCAGCCACAGCCCGTGGCGCAGCTTCTCGAGGTCGGCCTCGGGCAGGCGGCCGTCGGGCGCGCTGCCGACGTACTCCACCCGCACCAGGTATTCCTTCTCGATGTTGGCGTCTTCGCCGATCAGCTGCTTGGCCACGCGGCCGTCCTGCGTCAGCACCAGCAGGCCGGTGGAGTCGATGTCCAGCCGGCCGGCGGGCACCAGGCTGCGCAGGTGGCCCGGGTGGAAGTTGATGCCGGAGGTGTCTTCGCCCCAGCGGTTTTCGGGCTTGACCAGCACCACCGCGGGCTCATAGCCGTCTTCGGCCTGGCCGCTGACGTAGCCCACCGGCTTGTGCAGCAGCACCGTCATGCGCTGGGCCTGCTGCTTGTGGGCGGCGGGGTCGATCTCGATGCGGGCATCGGCGCGCACACGCTGGCCCAGCACGGCCATCTTGCCGTCCACACGCACCCAGCCGGCGTCGATCCAGTCATCGGCCTCGCGGCGCGAGGCCACGCCCATCGCGGTCAGCCGCTTGGACAGGCGCTCGCCTTCGGCGGCGCGCGGCGAGCTGGCCTCGGGGCCGCTGCGGCGCGGGCGCTCGCCGCCTTCGGGCGCACGGAAGCTGGCCGGTGGCAGCGGGGCGGGGCGGTCGGGCCGGTGGTCGCGCTCAGGGCGCGGCGGGCGGTCGAACGGCGAGCGGTCCGGCGGCGGACGCCGGTCGGCGCCCTGCGGGCGGAAGGGCGCGCCGCCGCGGGCCGGGCGGTCGCCGCCACGCTCCCCGCCACGTTCACCGGGCCAGCCTTCGCCACGCGGGCGGTCGAAGCTGCGCTCGCCACCGCGGTCGGGGCGGGGGCGGTCGCCGTGCGGGCGGTCGTAGGGGCCGCGGTCTTCACGCGGACGCTCGAAGCCGCCGCGTGCGCCGGGGCCGCGGTCGTCACGGGGCCGGTCGAAGCGCGGGCGCTCACCCGGCGCACGGTCGGGCCGGTCGCCGCGGGGGCGATCACC
>CAKZXL010000354.1 GCA_937883885.1 uncultured Aquincola sp.
CGCCGCCGTGGCCCATGGCCACCACCGGCTCGGCCACCTGGGCGGCCTGGCGCACCACGCGGGCGCGCTGCAGCGCCTGCTCGCGCGCAAAGCGCAGGCGGGTCTCGATGTCGGGCGGGGTGGCCTCGGCGGCTTCGCTCAAGCGTGCGGCCACGCGGCGCGCAAAACGGTCTTGCAGCCGGTCTTGCAACAAATCGTCGGCCAGCAGTGTCGTGTTCGTCATGGTGCGATTCCCTTGGAGCGAAGCGCCTTGGCCAGTGCATGCACTGCCCGCGAGCAATGCGTTTTCACGCTGCCCTCGGAGCAACCCATCACGGAGGCGGTTTCTGCTACATCCAGTTCTTCCCAGTAACGAAGCAGGAAGGCCTCTCGTTGACGCGCCGGCAGCTCCGCGACGTGTGAATCGATGACTTGCAGGATCTGCGCCCGTGAAACGCTGTCGGCGGCGCTTTCGGCGCCCAGCGCGCCGTCGGCGCTTTCCAGCGCTTCCAGCAGATCGAATTCGCCGCCGCCGCCGTCGTCTTCGGACGATTCGAACGACGAGAGGTTCCGCACCACGGCGTTGCGCACCTTCTGGCGGCGGAACCAGTCCATCGTGGCGTTGGAGAGGATGCGCGGAAACACCAGCGGCAGCTCTTCGGCGGGGCGGTCGGCGTACTTTTCCGCCAGCCGGATCATCGAGTCCTGCACGATGTCGAGCGCCGCATCATCGTCACGCACCGCGTAAACGGTGCGCTTGAAGGCGCGCTTCTCGACGCTTTTCAGGAAGTCGGAGAGTTCTTTGTCGGTGGCCAAGGCTGGGGGTGCGGCGGCTTGCCCCTGGTGCGAGGCGGCGGATTATGGCACCGGGCCCTGCTCGTCTATCCCCAAAAGGTGGCAAGAGTGATGCCATAATCCGCGGCTCAGCACATCTTGCCGGGGTGCACGCCGATCTGGCGCGCTTCCCGGGCAGCACAGGCTCCACATCCGCCTCACGAGGGCGCGAAGAGGGGCACCGATGGTTTTTCGTCAGAGAAAATCGCAAAGGTCAGTCATGGACATCTCCCCCGCCGAAATCAAGCGCGCCGCCTCGGCGCAGCCCACTCCCCCCGCCGCCGCAGCCGACCCCAACGGGTCCGAGATCCTCGTTCGCTGCCTGCAGGCCGAGGGCGTCAAGTATCTCTGGGGCTACCCCGGCGGTGCCGTCCTCTACATCTACGACGCGCTGTACAAGCAAGAGACCATCGAGCACGTGCTCGTGCGCCATGAGCAGGCCGCGGTGCATGCCGCCGACGGTTATGCGCGCGCCACCGGCGACGTGGGCGTGGCCCTGGTCACTTCGGGCCCCGGCGTCACCAATGCCATCACCGGCATCGCCACGGCGTACATGGACTCCATCCCGATGGTGATCATCACCGGGCAGGTGCCCACGCCGGCCATCGGCCTCGATGCCTTCCAGGAATGCGACACCGTGGGCATCACCCGGCCCATCGTCAAGCACAACTTCCTGGTCAAGGACGTGCGCGATCTGGCCGCGACGATCAAGAAGGCCTTCCACATCGCACGCACCGGTCGGCCCGGCCCGGTGGTGGTCGACATCCCCAAGGACGTCTCGCTCAACACCGCGCCCTTCGCCTACCCCGACAAGGTGGAGATGCGCTCGTACAACCCGGTGCGCAAAGGCCATGGCGGCCAGATCCGCAAGGCGGTGCAGCTGCTGCTGCAGGCCAAGCGGCCCTACATCTACACCGGCGGCGGCGTGATCCTGGGCAATGCCTCGGCCGAGCTGCGTCAACTCACCGCGCTGCTGGGGGCGCCCGTCACCAACACGCTGATGGGCCTGGGCGCCTCGGCCGCCAGCGATCCGCAGTTCCTGGGCATGCTGGGCATGCACGGCACTTACGAAGCCAACATGACCATGCAGAACTGCGACGTTCTGCTGGCCGTGGGCGCACGCTTCGACGACCGCGTGATCGGCAACCCCAAGCACTTCGCGTCGGTCGAGCGCAAGATCATCCACGTCGACATCGACCCCTCGTCGATCTCCAAGCGCGTGCGGGTGGACATCCCCATCGTCGGCGACGTCAAGGACGTGCTGGTCGAGCTGATCGCCCAGATCCGCGAGGCGCAGAGCAAGCCCGACAACGCGGCGCTGGCCGGCTGGTGGAGCCAGATCAACGAATGGCGCAAGCGCGAGTGCCTGCGCTACAAGCCCAGCAGCGAGGTCATCAAGCCGCAGTACGTGATCGAGACGCTGTGCGAGCTGACGCGCGACCGCGACACCTACATCACGTCCGACGTCGGCCAGCACCAGATGTGGGCCGCGCAGTACTTCCGCTTCGAGCAGCCGCGCCGCTGGATCAACTCCGGCGGCCTGGGCACGATGGGCGTGGGCCTGCCGTACGCGATGGGCATCAAGCTGGCCAAGCCCGACAGCGACGTGTTCTGCGTCACCGGCGAAGGCTCGATCCAGATGTGCATCCAGGAGCTCTCGACCTGCCTGCAGTACAAGACGCCGGTCAAGATCCTGTCGCTGAACAACCGCTACCTGGGCATGGTGCGCCAGTGGCAGCAGCTGGACTACGGCGGCCGCTACTCGCACAGCTACATGGACGCGCTGCCCGACTTCGTGAAGCTGGCCGAGGCCTACGGCCACGTCGGCCTGAAGATCGAGCGCCCGGGCGACGTGGAAGGCGCGCTGCGCGAAGCGATGAAGCTCAAGGACCGCACCGTCTTCCTCGACATCCGCACCGACCCCACCGAAAACGTCTGGCCGATGGTGCAGGCCGGCAAGGGCATCAGCGAGATGCTGCTGGGCTCGGAAGACCTGTGAGCAACTGAAGGCGGCTGACAAGCCCGGTGAGGGCGGCTGGCGTTACCGCGCCACCGCAGCCACCGGGCGACAGGCGGCCTGCAAGCTCACGGCTTCAAGCACCTTTTCTTCAACCTCGAACAGCGTGGCCAAGGGCCGTCGGTTACCGCCGCCGGTTTGAAGAGCGCGCAGGACGAATCCTCATGAAACACGTCATTGCCCTGTTGCTCGAAAACGAGCCGGGTGCCCTCTCGCGCGTGGTGGCTCTGTTTTCCGCCCGCGGCTACAACATCGAGAGCCTCACGGTCGCCCCGACCGAAGATGCTTCGCTGTCGCGCATGACCATCGTCACCAGCGGCAGCGACGAGGTGATCGAGCAGATCACCAAGCACCTGAACCGCCTGATCGAAGTGGTCAAGGTGGTCGACCTGACCGAAGGCGCCTTCACCGAGCGCGAGCTGATGCTCATCAAGGTGCGCGCCGTCGGCAAGGAGCGCGAAGAGATGAAGCGCATGGCCGACATCTTCCGGGGTCGCATCATCGACGTCACCGAGAAGAGCTACACCATCGAGCTGACCGGCGACGCCGGCAAGCTGGACGCCTTCATCGAGGCGATCGACCGCACGGCCATTCTGGAAACCGTGCGCACCGGCACCAGCGGCATTGGCCGCGGCGAACGGATTCTGCGCGTTTAAACCCCCCCATTTCTGCTGGAGAGAACCATGAAGGTCTTTTACGACAAGGACGCCGATCTGAGCCTGATCAAGGGCAAGAACGTCACCATCATCGGCTACGGCTCGCAAGGCCATGCCCACGCCCAGAACCTGACCGACAGCGGCGTGAAGGTCACCGTCGGCCTGCGCAAGGGCGGCGCGTCCTGGGGCAAGGTCGAGAAGGCCGGCCTGAAGGTGGCCGAGGTGGCCGAAGCCGTGAAGTCGGCAGACGTCGTGATGATGCTGCTGCCTGACGAGCAGATCGCCGCGGTCTACAACGCCGAAGTGGCGCCCAACATCAAGGAAGGCGCTTCGCTGGCCTTCGCCCACGGCTTCAACGTGCATTACGGCCAGGTCATTCCCCGTGCCGACCTGGACGTGTGGATGGTCGCGCCCAAGGCCCCCGGCCACACCGTGCGCGGCACCTACACCCAGGGTGGCGGCGTGCCGCACCTGATCGCGGTGCATGCCGACAAGAGCGGCAAGGCCCGTGACTTGGCCCTGAGCTACGCCGCTGCCAACGGCGGCGGCAAGGCCGGCATCATCGAGACCAACTTCCGCGAAGAAACCGAAACCGACCTGTTCGGCGAACAGGCCGTGCTGTGCGGCGGTACCGTCGAGCTGATCAAGGCCGGCTTCGAGACGCTGGTGGAGGCCGGCTACGCGCCCGAGATGGCCTACTTCGAGTGCCTGCACGAGCTCAAGCTCATCGTGGACCTGATCTACGAAGGCGGCATCGCCAACATGAACTACTCGATCTCGAACAACGCCGAATACGGCGAGTACGTGACCGGCCCGCGCGTCGTCACCGAAGAGACCAAGAAGGCCATGAAGCAGTGCCTGAAGGACATCCAGACCGGTGAGTACGCCAAGAGCTTCATCCTGGAGAACAAGGCCGGCGCCCCGACGCTGCAATCGCGCCGCCGCCTGACGGCCGAGCACGACATCGAAGTGGTGGGCGAGAAGCTGCGCGCGATGATGCCGTGGATCAAGAAGAACCGCCTGGTCGACCAGTCGAAGAACTGATCCATTTGCCAGTCACGGGCCGCGGCGGCCCGGGCCCTGCGGGGCCTGGGTTCCGCGGCCTTTGCACGTGGGTGCCATGGGCGCGGGGTATGCTTTGAACATGAATGATCAGAACGATTTGCAGGCCTCACAGGAGCCCGAGGACCTGCGCGACCGGCCCCGCCGCAAGGGCATCTACATCCTGCCCAACCTGTTCACGCTGGCTGCCTTGTTCGGCGGTTTTTATGCAGTGGTGATGGCGATGAACGGCCGCTTCGAGCAGGCCGCCATCGGCATCTTCATGGCCGCGGTGCTGGACAGCCTGGACGGCCGCGTGGCCCGCATGACCAACACGCAAAGCGCCTTCGGCGAGCAGATGGACAGCCTGTCCGACATGGTGAGCTTCGGCGCCGCGCCGGCGCTGATCACCTACGAATGGGCGCTCAAGGGCCTGGGCAAGGCCGGCTGGCTCGCCGCCTTCGTGTACTGCGCCTGCGCTGCGCTGCGGCTGGCGCGCTTCAACACCAACATCGGCGTGGTCGACAAGCGCTACTTCCAGGGCCTGCCCAGCCCGGCGGCCGCAGCGTTGATCATCGGCTTCATCTGGGTGATGGACGACATGGGCTTTCGCGACGCCTATGCGCTGCACTGGCTGGCCTGGTCAGCCTTTGGTGCCACGCTGTACGCGGGCCTGACGATGGTGACCAACGTGCCGTTTTACAGCTTCAAGGACGTGAGCCTGAAGCGCTCGGTGCCGTTCATCGTCACCGTGCTGATCGCGCTGGGCATTGCGGTGATCACCATCCACCCGCCCATCGTGCTGTTCGCGCTGTTCTGCGTGTACGGGCTGTCGGGCTACGGCGTCTACATCTACCGCAAGATGAAGGGCCGGCCGGTGAGCGTGATCGCCACGTCCACCGATGAGCCGGACGAACAAGGCCTTCATCGCTAGCAGGCATCCCCCGATGGGGTGTATATTCGTGGTCATGTCGTTCCGTACCGCAACCTTCTCGCTGCTACTAGGCGTGCCCCAGGCGCGCTGAACGATCTCGTCCCGAATTTTTTCAAGTTCCCTCCGGATCAACGGCCCGCCAAGCGCAACGCAGCGGGCCGTTTGCTTTTGGGAAATCCGGCTGCGTTCAACACCTCGAGAGACCACCATGTCGATGTTGAAGAACCCTGCAGCCAAGTACCGCCCCGCCACCCAGATCCAACTGGCCGACCGCCGGTGGCCCAATGCCGTGATCGACAAGCCGCCAGTGTGGTGCAGCGTCGACTTGCGCGACGGCAACCAGGCGCTGATCGAGCCGATGGACCCGGCCCGCAAGCTGCGCATGTTCGAGCAGCTGGTGCGCATCGGCTTCAAGGAAATCGAGGTGGGCTTCCCGTCCGCCTCGCAGGCCGACTTCGATTTCGTGCGCCTGCTGATCGAGCGCAAACTGGTGCCCGACGACGTCACCATCCAGGTGCTCACGCAGGCGCGTGACCACCTCATCACCCGCACCTTCGAGTCGCTGGTGGGCGCCAAGCGGGTGATCGTGCACCTGTACAACGCCACCGCACCGGTGATGCGCCGCGTGGTACTGGGCCTGGACGAAGACGGTGTGGTGGACCTGGCCGTGCGCCATGCACGCATGATCCGCGAATGCGCCGAGCGCCAGCCCGGAACGGCCTGGACCTTCGAGTACTCGCCCGAGATGTTCTCGAACACCGAGCTGCCGTTCGCCAAGCGCATCGTCGATGCGGTGGCCGCCGAATGGCGCGCCACGGCCGCCCAACCCTGCATCATCAACCTGCCGTCCACGGTGGAATGCTGCACGCCCAATGTGTTCGCCGACATGGTGGAGTGGATGCACCGCCACCTCGAGCGGCGCGAGGGCATCGTGATGTCGATCCACCCGCACAACGACCGCGGCACCGGCACGGCCGCGGCGGAACTGGCCTTGATGGCCGGCGCCGACCGTCTGGAAGGCTGCCTCTTCGGCAATGGTGAGCGCACCGGCAACCTCGACATCGTGAACGTGGCGCTCAACCTCTACACCCAGGGCGTGGCGCCGAACCTCGACTTCAGCGACATCGACGAGATCCGCCGCACCGTGGAGCACTGCAACCAGTTGCCCGTGCATCCGCGCCACCCGTATGTGGGCGATCTTGTCTATACAAGCTTCTCCGGCTCGCACCAGGACGCGATCAAGAAGGCGTTCGCGGCGCGCCAGGAAGGCGACATCTGGGAGATGCCCTACCTGCCCATCGACCCGATGGACCTGGGCCGCAGCTACGAGGCGGTGATCCGCGTCAACAGCCAGTCGGGCAAGGGCGGCATCGCCTATCTGCTCGAGAACGAGTACGGCCTCGAACTGCCGCGCCGCCTGCAGATCGACTTCAGCCGCGTGGTGCAGCAGGTGATGGACACCGAAGGCAAGGAGCTGAACGCGGCCGACCTGTGGTCGATCTTCGAGCGTGAATACGGCGTGGCCGAAGCGCACATCGGCCATGTGCAGATCACCGAAGAAGACGACGGCCGCGTGACGGTGAAGGCCGACGTGCAGCACGGCGGCCGCAGCCACCGGCTGCACGGGCAGGGCAATGGCCCGGTGGACGCTTTCGTCAACGGGTTGCGTGCGCTCGGCGGCGCCGACGTGGAAGTGCTGGACTACCATCAGCACGCGATCGGCGGCGGTGCCCAGGCCCGCGCGGCGGCCTACCTGGAATTGCGCATCGCAGGCGCCACGCGGTTCGGCGTTGGCATCGATGCCAACACCAGCACCGCGTCGATGAAGGCAGTGCTCGGTGGCCTGTTGCGCGCCGGTCGCTTCCAGCCGCAGGCCGACACTGCCACCGCCTGACCGGCACGCCGCCCGCCCCGACACATCCCAGGCAACCCGAGGAGAACAACATGGCCGACAAGCTCATCATCTTCGACACCACCTTGCGCGATGGCGAGCAGTCGCCCGGCGCCTCGATGACCAAGGACGAGAAGCTGCGCATCGCGCGCCAGCTCGAGCGCCTGAAGGTGGACGTGATCGAGGCGGGCTTCGCCGCTTCCAGCAACGGCGACTTCGAGGCGGTCAAGGCCATCGCCGACGTCATCAAGGAGTCGACCGTGTGCTCGCTGGCCCGCGCCAACGACCGCGACATCGGCCGTGCGGCCGAGGCCTTGAAGGGGGCGGCGCGCTCGCGCATCCACACCTTCATCGCCACCAGCGAACTGCACATGGAAAAGAAGCTGCGCATGACGCGCGAGCAGGTGCTCGAGTAGGCACGTCTGGCGGTGCGCTTCGCGCGCAACCTGACCGCCGACGTGGAGTTTTCGCCCGAAGACGGCTACCGCTCCGACCCCGACTTCCTGTGCCGGGTGCTGGAAGCGGTGATCGACGAAGGCGCCACCACGCTGAACATCCCCGACACCGTGGGCTATGCCATCCCCGAGCTGTACGGCAATTTCATCCGCCAGCTGCGCGAGCGGGTGCCCAACTCGGACAAGGCGATCTGGTCGGTGCACTGCCACAACGACCTGGGCATGGCGGTGGCCAACTCGCTGGCCGGCGTCAAGCTGGGCGGCGCGCGGCAGATCGAATGCACGATCAACGGCCTGGGCGAGCGCGCGGGCAACTGCTCGCTGGAAGAGATCGTGATGGCGGTCAAGACGCGCCGCGACTACTTCGGCCTGGAGCTGGGCATCGACGCCACGCAGATCGTGCCGGCCTCGCGCATGGTCAGCCAGACCACCGGCTTCGTGGTGCAGCCCAACAAGGCGGTGGTGGGCGCCAATGCCTTCGCGCATGCCTCGGGCATCCACCAGGACGGCGTGCTCAAGGCCCGCGACACCTACGAGATCATGCGCGCCGAGGACGTGGGCTGGAGCGCCAACAAGATCGTGCTGGGCAAGCTGTCGGGCCGCAATGCCTTCAAGCAGCGGCTGCAGGAGCTGGGCATCGGCTTGGAGTCCGAGGCCGACGTCAACGCCGCCTTCGCGCGCTTCAAGGACCTGGCCGACCGCAAGTCGGAGATCTTCGACGAAGACATCCTGGCTTTGGTGTCCGATGAAAGCGTGACGCCCGACCGCGAGCACTTCCGGTTGCTGGCGCTGTCGCAGCGCTCCGAGATGGGCGAGCGGCCGCATGCCACCGTGGCGTTCGCGGCCGGCGAGCAGGAGCACCATGCCAGCAGCGACGGCAACGGCCCGGTGGACGCGAGCCTGAAGGCCATCGAATCCAAGGTGCAAAGTGGCGCCGAACTGGTGCTTTATTCGGTCAATGCCATCACTTCCGGCAGCACAGAATCGCAAGGCGAGGTGACGGTCCGTCTTCAATTGGGCGGGCGTGTCGTCAATGGTGTGGGTGCTGACCCGGACATCGTGGTGGCTTCGGCCAAGGCGTATCTGGCAGCGTTGAACAAGTTGCACAGCAAGCAGGAACGGGTGGCCGCGCAGGGTTGAGCGCCTTCTCAGGTGGTCTTGGCACCACTTGAGGAAGCCCTGCTAAGTTTCTGATCTTGCGCGTGTTTTTTGCTTCGCCTACACTGACTTCTTGACAGGAGCCGGGTGTGGTACACGCACTGAAATCTTTACGTTTGTTGTGTGTGGTGGGTGCCATTGCGGCGTCGGTGGGCCTGCTGCATCCCATGTCCGCAGAGGCTGCCACGCGCAAGCCCGCCAAAACGGCGAAAGCCGCCAAGAAGTCGGCCGTCGCGGCGCCCAGCGCGCGCAATTCCAAGGCCACGGCCAAGCGCCGTGTGGTGCTGGTCGATCCTGAACCGGTGCGCGCCTCGTTCGGCCAGATGTACGGCCTGCACAAGGTGCAGGACCCGCTCGACCTCAAGTCCAGCGTGGCCCTGGTGCTCGACCAGGACACCAACGAGGTGCTGCTGAGCAAGAACTCGCAGGCCGTGCTGCCGATCGCCTCCATCACCAAGCTGATGACCGGCCTGGTGGTGGCCGAGGCCAAGCTGCCGGCCGACGAGGTGATCACCATCACCCAGGACGACGTCGACACCGAGAAGCACAGCGGCTCTCGCCTGGCGGTGGGCACGCAGCTCACCCGCGGCGAGATGATGCACCTGGCGCTGATGTCGTCGGAGAACCGCGCCGCCCATGCGCTGGGCCGCACCTACCCGGGTGGCCTGGCGGCCTTCGTGTCGGCGATGAACCTCAAGGCCCACCAGCTGGGCATGCTGGACACGCGCTATGTGGAACCCACCGGCCTGTCCAGTTCCAACCAGAGCAGCGCGCACGACCTGGCCGAACTGGTGAAGGAAGCCAGCAAGCACGAAGTGCTGCGCCAGCTGTCCACCTCGCCCGAGCATCAGGTGGAAGTGGGCAGCCGGCTGCTCCAGTTCCGCAACAGCAATGGCCTGGTGCGCAGCGGCTCGTGGGACATCGGCCTGCAGAAAACCGGCTACATCACCGAAGCCGGCCGCTGCCTGGTGATGCAGGCGCAGCTGGCCGGCCGCAAGGTCATCATGGTGCTGCTGGATTCGGCCGGCAAGTACTCGCGCATCGGCGATGCCGAGCGCATCCGCAAGTGGATCACCACCGAAGTGCCCGGCAAGCTGGCGGTCAGCAGCTCGGTCAATTCGGCGGTGAGCGCGTCGGTCAAGACGGCGCCTTGAGGCTGGCGGCCGGGCCCTGCGTGATGCGGTGGCCCAGCGCCGCGGAGATCTGGCCCGCGGTGTTCTTCAGCCGTTCCAGCCAGCCTTCTTCCAGCCGGTCGGCCGGTGCCGAGATCGACAGCCCGGCCACCAGCTTGTTCTGGTCGTCGTAGATGCCGGCGGCCATGCAGCGCACACCCAGCTCCAGCTCTTCGTCGTCGCGGGCCACCGCCTGGTGGCGCACGGTGTTCAGCTCGCGCTCCAGCCGCCCGATGTCGGTGATGCTGTTGCGCGTGTGGCCGGCCAGCCCGGTGCGGGTGGCATAAGCCCGCACCCGCTGCGGATCTTCATGGGCCAGGAACAGCTTGCCCACCGATGTGAGGTGCAGCGGCGCACGGCCGCCGATGGCACGCACCACCTGCATGCCCGAACGCTCGCTGTAGCTGCGTTCGATGTACACGATCTCGTCGCCCTGGCGCACCGACAGGTTCACCGGCTGGTGCGTCACCTTGTGCAGCTCGCGCATCGGGGCCAGGGCCGCGTCGCGCACGTCCAGCCGGGCTTTCACCAGATTGCCCAGCTCCAGCAGCCGCATGCCGAGCCGATAACTACCCGCCTGCGGCCGGTCCACCAGGCGCCCGACGGCCATGTCGTTGAGGATGCGGTGGGCGGTCGACGGGTGCAGGCCCGAGCGTTCGCTGATCTCTTTCAGCGACACCGGGTCCTGGTGCTCAGCCAGCACGTCCAACAGCGCGAATGCCCGTTCGAGCACCTGGATCGTGGGTGTTTGACCATCATTTTTTCGCATGCCGACATTGTGAGCCGCTTCTTGAATTTTTGCATCGCGAAACTGGCCTCCACGGGCTTGCATCTTGTAACGGTTGTGTTAGCGCTGTCCCTGGCAGCACCCTGCGCAGCCTGGGCGCAGGGCTCGGCGTCTGCATCGTCGCCCACGCCCTCCGCCGAGCCGGCTTCGGGCGCCGAAGCGCCGCGGGCCTGGATGGGCGTGCCGCGCAGCCATGGGCGCCTGACGCCGGCCGACATCGGCCTGGTGATCAACACGGCCGACCCCTACTCGATCGCCATCGGCGCCTACTACGCGCAAAAGCGCGGGCTGCAGCCGCGGCAGGTGCTGCGCGTGGAGCTGCCGCTGCGCGCCACCTTGACCCCCGAAGAGTTCGGCCAGCTGCGCCAGCGCATCGAGGCGCACTTTGGCGAAGCGACGCAGGCGCTGGCCCTGGCCTGGACCACGCCTTACGCGGTGCAGTGCCAGTCGATCACCGGCGCGCTGGCGCTGGGTTTCGACCCCGACTTCTGCCGGCGCAGCTGCGACCGCTCCAAGCCTTCGCCGTACTTCAATTCAGCCAGCGGCGCGCCGTGGCGCGACCACCAGATGCGGCCTTCGATGCTGCTGGCCGCGCGCGACGTGGAACAGGGCCAGCGCCTGATCGACCGCGGGGTGTCGGCCGACGGCCGCCTGGGGCGCCCCTGGTCGGGCCCGGCCAATGCAGTGTTCCTGTCCACCAGCGACGTCAACCGCAACGTGCGCCACCGGCTGTTTCCGCCGCCGGGGCAGGTGCGGGCGCTGGGCCTGGACGTGCAGGTGCTGCAGGCCGACCAGCCGCGCGACCTGCAGCGCCTGCTGCTGCTGCAGACCGGCGCGGCCCAGCTCAGCGGGCTGGACACATTGGGCTGGGTGGACGGCGCGTTGGCAGATCACCTGACGTCCTTCGGCGGCCAGCTCGACCGGGTGGGTGGCCAGAGCACCGCGCTGGAGTGGCTGGACTCGGGCGCCACCGCCAGCTACGGCACGGTGAGCGAGCCCTGCAACCACCTGCAGAAGTTCCCGCATCCGCAGGTGCTGCTGCTGCATTACGCGCAGGGCGAAACGGCGATCGAGGCCTACTGGAAAAGCGTCGCCTGGCCGCTGCAGGGCGTGTTCATCGGCGAGCCGCTGGCCGCGCCCTACGGGCCGGTGCTGCCGGCGCCTTCGGCGCCCGCCGCCTCTCCGGCCTTGCCCTCGTCGCTGCCGTCCAGCCAGCTGCGCAGCGGGCCGCGCCACGCCACCGCGGGCTGAGCCCGTGCAAGTCGACC
>CAKZXL010000355.1 GCA_937883885.1 uncultured Aquincola sp.
CGTCGTGGCCTCGCTCGGCTACCAGTTCTGACCATGTACGAAGCCTTCTACGGGTTGAGCAACAAGCCCTTCCAGCTCAATCCTGATCCCAGTTTCTATTTCGACAGCAAGCAGCACCGCCGCGCCAAGGCCTACCTCGAGTACGGCGTGATGCGCAACGAGGGCTTCATCGTCATCACCGGCGAGGTGGGGGCGGGCAAGACCACCATCCTGCGCGGCCTGCTGGACAGCCTCAACCGCAGCGACGTGGTGGTGGGCCAGCTGGTCACCACCCAGCTGGACGCGGAAGACACGTTGCGCATGGTGGGCGCGGCCTTCGGCTTCCAGGTCAAGGGCGTCACCAAGTCCGAGCTGCTGATCACGCTGGAAGCCTTCCTCATCGGCCAGGCCAGCCAGGGCAAGCGTTGCCTGCTGGTGGTGGACGAGGCGCAGAACCTGTCGCCCCGCGCGGTGGAAGAACTGCGCATGCTGTCCAACTACCAGCTGGGCACGCAAGCCCTGCTGCAGAGCTTTCTGGTGGGCCAGCCCGAGTTCCGCGAGATCCTGCAGCGGCCCGAGATGGAGCAGTTCCGCCAGCGTGTGGCGGCCACCTGCCACATCGGCCCGCTGGACCTGGAAGACACCCAGCATTACATCGAGCACCGCCTCAAGTGCGCCGGCTCCACCGGCCAGCCCGAGTTCGAGCCCGAAGCCTTCCAGGCCATCTTCAACGCCAGCCAGGGCATTCCGCGCCGCATCAACGCGGTGTGCGACCGGCTGCTGCTGCTGGGCTACCTCAACAACAAGACGCTGCTGACGGTGGCCGATGTCGATGAGGTGGTCAAGGAATTCGCCCGCGAGGGCGGCGCCTCGGCCTCGATGCCGGCGGCCCCCACCGCTGCGCCCGGCGGCCCGCTGCCGGTGGAGCAGGTGGGTGCCCTGGGCGTTGACCTGCAGACGGCCAAGCTGGCGATCAGCGCCGAGACGGCCGACGGCATGGCTCGCCAGCTGGATACGATGGCCACGCAGGCCCACGGCGACCGCTTGCAGCGGCTGGAACGCAGCCTGCTTCGGCTCGAACGCATCAACCTCGAGACGCTGTCGCTGCTGCAGCGGCTGGTGGGCGCCCTCAAGGCCCCCAGTGACAGCAGCGAGCGCTGAGCAAGGACGTACCGCGATGCAGCCCACCGCCATCACCAACGCCCTGACCATCGACGTGGAAGACTACTTCCAGGTCTCGGCCTTCGCGCCCTACATCCGGCGCGACGAGTGGGACGCCCGCGAATGCCGGGTCGAGGCCAACGTCGACCGCATCCTGGCGATGCTGGCGCAGCGCGGCACCCAGGCCACCTTCTTCACGCTGGGCTGGGTGGCCGAGCGCTACCCCGCGCTGGTGCGGCGCATCGTCGAACAGGGCCATGAACTGGCCAGCCACGGCTACGGCCACCAGCGCGCCAGCGAGCTCTCGCCCGAGGCTTTCAGCCAGGACATCCGGCGCGCCAAGGCCATCCTCGAAGACCTGTCGGGCCGGCCGGTGCTGGGCTACCGCGCGCCCAGCTTTTCCATCGGCGAAGGCAACCTCTGGGCCTTCGACTGCCTGGCCGAAGCCGGCTACCGCTACAGCTCCAGCGTCTACCCAATCCAGCACGACCACTACGGCATGCCCGATGCGCCGCGCTTTGCGCACGAGGTGCGGCCGGGTCTGCTGGAGATCCCGGTCACCACGCTGCGCATGATGAACCGCAACCTGCCTTCCAGCGGCGGCGGCTACTTCCGGCTGCTGCCTTATGCGCTGTCGCGCTGGATGCTGCGGCAGGTCAACAGCGGCGACCGGGCGTCGGCCATCTTCTACTTCCACCCCTGGGAGATCGACGCCGGCCAGCCGCGCGTGGCGGGCATCGATGCCAAGACGCGCTTTCGCCATTACGTGAACATCGGCCGCATGGAGCGCCGGCTCGAGCAGCTGCTCGCCGACTTCCGCTGGGGCCGCATGGACCAGATCTTCCTGGGTAGCTCGACCCACTGACGCCACCCATTGACCACCATGCTCAAGATCCGTCGGCTGGGGCTGCGTGACGCTGCCGGCGCCGCGCGCTGGGACGCCTTCGTGCAGGCCTGCCCGCAGGCCACCTTCTTCCACCGCTCGGGCTGGCAGCGGCTGCTGCACGAGGTGTTCCGCCACCAGACCTTCTTCCTGTGGGCGGAAGACGAGCACGGCATCCGCGGCGTGCTGCCGCTGGCCCATGTGCACAGCCTGATGTTCGGCCAGTCGCTGGTCAGCCTGCCCTTTGCCGTCTACGGCGGCGTCGCCGCGCTGGACGAAGCGGCCGCCCACGCGCTGGAGCAGGAGGCGCAGCAGATCGCCCGCCGCCTGGGCGTGGAACACCTGGAGATGCGCAACGTGCAGCGCCGCCACGCCGACTGGCCGCTGCAGGACCTGTACGTCACCTTCCGCAAGGAGATCCTGCCCGACGAAGAAGCCAACATGCTGGCCATACCGCGCAAGCAGCGCGCGATGGTGCGCAAGGGCATCAAGAACGGGCTGCAGGCCAGCATCGATCCCGGCATAGACCGCTTCTTCGCGCTGTACGCCAGCAACGTGCACCGCCACGGCACGCCGGCCATGCCGCGGCGCTACTTCCAGGCGCTGCTGGACACCTTCGGCGCTGATGCCGAGGTGCTCACCGTCACTACGGCCGAAGGCCAGCCCATCAGCAGCGTGCTGAGCTTCTACTTCCGCGACGAGGTGCTGCCCTACTACGCCGGTGACGACGAAGCTGCGCGCGACCTCGCCGGCAACGATTTCAAGTACTGGGCATTGATGCAGCGCGCCTGTGCGCGCGGGCTCAGGATGTTCGACTACGGCCGCAGCAAGCAGGGCACCGGCTCTTACGCGTTCAAGAAGAACTGGGGCTTCGAGCCCGCGCCGCTGCACTACGAGCACCAGCTCTACAAGCGCGACGCGGTGCCGCAGAACAACCCCAGCAACGCCAAGTACCAGCTGCTGATCAAGACCTGGCGGCGCATGCCCATCGGCCTGGCCAACCGGCTGGGGCCGCTGATCGTGCGCAACCTGGGCTGAGCCGGCCCCCGCTGCCATGGCCAAGCTGCTGTACCTGGTGCACCGCCTGCCCTACCCGCCCAACAAGGGCGACAAGGTGCGCTCGTACCACCTGCTCCAGCACCTGCTGACCGGCCACCGGGTATTCCTGGGCACCTTCGTCGACGACCCGGACGACCAGCAGCATGTGCCCACGCTGCAGGGCTGGTGCGCCGAGGTGTGCGCCGAGCCGCTGCAGCCGCTGCCCGCCAAGCTGCGCAGCCTGGCCGCGCTGGCCGATGGTGAACCGCTGACGCTGCGCTACTACCGCAACGCCCGGCTCGACCGCTGGGTGCGCGAGGTCTGCCGGCGCGAGGCCATCGACGCGGTGATCGTGTTCTCGTCGTCCATGGCGCCCTACGCCCGGCATGCGGCCGGCGTGCCGGTGCTGGTGGACCTGGTGGACGTGGACTCGGCCAAGTGGACCGAGTACGCCCGCAACCGCCCATGGCCGATGTCGTGGCTCTACCGCCGCGAAGGTGAACGCCTGCTGGCCTATGAGCGGCAGGTGGCCGCCAGCGCCCACAGCACCTTCCTGGTCACCGAGAAGGAAGCCGACCTGTTCCGCCGTCTGGCGCCCGAATGCGCCGGGCGCGTGCAGGCGGTGGGCAACGGCGTGGACGCCGACTTCTTCGCGCCCGATGCGCAGCGGGCCTCGCCGTTTGCGGCCGGCGAACTGCCGGTGGTCTTCACCGGCGCCATGGACTACTGGCCCAATGTCGATGCGGTGGTGTGGTTCGCCACCGAGGTGCTGCCCGCGCTGCGCCAGCGCTGGCCGGCGCTGCGCCTGCACATCGTCGGCCGCAGCCCCACGCCGGCGGTGCAGGCGCTGGCGGGCGAGGGCGTGGCGGTCAGCGGCACCGTGCCCGATGTGCGGCCCTACCTGCAGCATGCGCTGGCGGTGGTGGCACCGCTGCGGCTGGCCCGCGGCGTGCAGAACAAGGTGCTGGAAGCCATGGCCATGGCGCGGCCGGTGGTGTGCGCGGCCTCCTGCGCCGAAGCCATCGACGCCCGCCACGACCACGACCTGCTGGCCGCCGAACAGGCGGCCGATTACGTGGCCCAGCTCAGCCGCGTGCTGGAATCCCCCGCATTGGCGCAGCAGCTGGGTGAAGCCGGCCGCCGCTTCGTGCGCGACCGTTACGGCTGGGCCGCCCGCCTGGCGCCGCTGGGCCGCCTGCTGGCCGAGGCGATGCAGGCCCGCGCGCCTGCCATGCCCGCCGAGGTGGCGTCGGCATGAGCGCCGTTCCCGTCGCCCACGATTCGGCGCCCGTCGCGCCCCCTGCGCCCGGCTGGCGCGAGGCCGGCGCCGCGATGCTGGCCTACCTGCTGCTGGTGCTGCTGGCTTACCGCGGCACCGGGCTGGCCATGGTCGCCATCTGGGAGCGCTCGGCCACCTTCACCCATGCCTTCCTGGTGCCGCCCATCGTCGGCTGGCTGGTGTGGCGCCAGCGCGAGGTGCTGCGCCAACTCACGCCGCGCGCCGTGCCCGCGATGGTGCCGGTGCTGGTGCTGCTGGCCTTCGGCTGGTGGCTGGGCGACCTGGCCGACGTCAATGCGGTGATGCAGCTCGCCTTCACCGCGCTGCTGGTGGCCGGCGTGCCCGCGCTGCTGGGCTGGCAGGTGACGCGGGCGCTGCTGTTTCCGCTGGCCTTTCTGTTCTTTGCGGTGCCCATCGGCGAATTCATGACGCCGGTGCTGATGCAGTACACCGCCGACTTCACCGTCACCACGCTGCGCGCCTCGGGCATCCCGGTGTACCGCGAGGGGCTGCAGTTCGTCATCCCGTCGGGCCGCTGGTCGGTGGTGGAAGCCTGCAGCGGCGTGCGCTACCTGATGGCGTCCTTCATGGTGGGCAGCCTGTTCGGCTACCTCAACTACCGCAGCCAGCGGCGGCGCTGGGTGTTCTGCGCGCTGTCGCTGGTAGTGCCGGTGGTGGCCAACTGGCTACGTGCCTACCTCATCGTGCTGGTGGGCCACCTGTCCAACAACGAGATCGCCACCGGGGTCGACCACCTGGTCTACGGCTGGCTGTTCTTCGGCATCGTCATCACCGCGCTGTTCTTCATCGGCGCCCGCTGGTCGGAGGCCGATGCGCCGGTGGCCGACCGGGTGCAGGCGGTGGGCGGCAGTGGCGGCCGGTCCTCGGCCGGGCGTTTGATGGTGGTGGCGGTGGCCGCCGCCGCCGCGGTGGTGTGGCCGGCCTGGCTGCAGACCACCGACCACGCACCGGCCACGCCGCCGCTGCTGGCGCTGCCGGCCGCCGCCCAACCGGTGTGGCGCAGCGTGGACGAGACCTTCACCGACTGGCGCCCCACCACCATCGGCGCCCGCGCCGAACGCAGCGGCACCTATGCCGGCCCCGCCGGCCGCGTGGGCCTGCACCTGGCCTACTTCCGCCAGCAGCAGGAAGGCAGCAAGGCCGTGAGTTCGCTCAACGCCATCGTCGACCCGAACGACACCGCCTGGCGCGGTGAGGCCCTGGGCGCCGCCGACACCGCCGGCGCACCGTCGGGCGTGGCCGCCGCAGGCTGGCGTGCCACCGCCGTCACCGCCATGGGCCCGGGCGTGCTGGCCAGCCGGCCGCAGCTGCTGGTGTGGCGCACCTACTGGGTGGGCGGGCAGTTCGTGGGCCACGAGGTGCAGGCCAAGCTGCTGCAGGCCTGGATGCGCCTGCGTGGCGAGCCCGACGACGCCGCCATCGTGGTCATCTTCACCGAGCTGCCGGCCGACGCCGACGCTGCCGCCCGGGCAGCCGCCAGCCGCCGGCTGGCCGGCTTTGCCGCCGCCCACCAGGACACGCTGCTGCGTGCGCTCGACGATGCCCGGCGCCAGCGTTAAAGCGTGGGTCAGCGCGCGCTTCGACCTGGCCCGCCACGGCCCCGGCCGCCACCTGCCGGCCATGGACGGGCTGCGCGGCGTGGCCGTGCTGCTGGTGTTCGGCGTGCACTTCAGCACCCTGGCCCAGCCCTGGCTGGCCGACGGCAGCGCGCTGGGCGCGGTGATGGACGTGCTGCGCCGCATCGGCCATGCGGGTGTCGACCTGTTCTTCGTGCTCAGCGGCCTGCTCATCTACGGCGCGCTGATCGCGGGCCGCTGGACCTACGCCAGCTTCATGCGCCGGCGCCTGCAGCGGCTGTATCCCACCTTCCTGGCGGTGTTCGCGCTGTACCTGCTGCTGTCGGTGCTGTTGCCCGGCGAATCGAAGCTGCCGCCCGGGGGCGCCGCCGAGGTGCTGCGCTACGTGCTGGCCAACCTGCTGCTGCTGCCGGGCCTGTTCCCCATCGAGCCGCTGATCACCGTGGCCTGGTCGCTCAGCTACGAGCTGGCCTTCTACCTGTTCATGCCGCTGCTGGTGATGGCGCTGCGGCTGCGTCAATGGACCCCGGCCCAGCGCATGGCGCTGTTCGCCGCGCTGGCGCTGCTCACGGCGCTGAACATTGCCACGGTGCAGGGCCATGTGCGCTTCGTGATGTTCCTGGGCGGTGTGCTGCTGTTCGAGACGCTGCAGCGCCGGCCGCCGCTGGCCGTGCCGGCAGCGGCGGCCCTGGTGGCGGTGGCCGTGGCGCTGGCGGTGGACGTGCTGCGCCCGGTGGGCGACGTGGGCTTTGCAGTGCGCACCGTGATCATGGCCGCGGCCTTCTGGGCGCTTTGCCAATCGGTGCTGGCGCAGCCCACGCACGCGCTGTCGCGGCTGCTGGCCTGGGAGCCCTTGCGCTGGCTGGGCACCATGAGCTATTCGTTCTACCTGATTCACAGCCTGGCGCTGCGCGCGGTGTTCATGGTGGCCGGCCACCTGTGGCCCGCGCAGGCCATGCCGCTGGCGTGGCACCTGCTGCTGGCCATGGTGTGCCTGGCCGCCGCGTTGCTGGCTTCGGCGGGCCTGTTCCTGCTGGTGGAGCGGCCGCTGTCGCTGGCGCCGCATGCGCCGCAGCCGCCCGCGCCGCCTGCACCGGCACCCGAGATGCCCAAACCCGCCCATGACTGAGACCCTGACGACCCCCGTGCGCACCGCCACCGACGACCGGCCGCTGGTGATGCACCTGGTGTACCGCTTCGACACCGGCGGGCTCGAGAACGGCGTGGTCAACCTGATCAACCACGGCCGCCGCTACCGCCATGCGGTGGTGGCGATGACCGAGGTGGCGCCCGCCTTCAGCCGCCGCGTGCAACGCGACGACGTGGGCTTTCATGCGCTGCACAAGCCGCCCGGCCATGGGCTGAAGGTGTACCCGGCGCTGTACCGCCTGTGCCGCCAGCTGCGGCCGGCGGTGCTGCACACCCGCAACCTGGCGCCGCTGGAGTGCCAGGCCGCCGGCTGGGCGGCGGGCGTGCCGGCTCGGGTGCATGGCGAACATGGCCGCGACATCGACGACCTGGACGGCAGCAACAAGCGCCATCAGTGGGCACGGCGGCTCTACAGCCCCTTCGTGCAGCGCTACGTGGCCTTGTCGCGCGACCTGGAGCAGTACCTCACCCAGCAGGTGGGCCTGTCGGGCCGCCGCATCGAGCGCATCTGCAACGGCGTGGACAGCGACCGCTTTCAGCCCGCGCCGCAGCGCCAGCCCATCGCCGGCAGCCCCTTCAACGCCCCCGGCCTGTGGCTGGCCGGCACCGTGGGCCGCATGCAAAGCGTGAAGGCGCAGACGGTGCTGGCCCAGGCCTTTGTGCGCACGCTGCAGCTGCAGCCGGCGCTGCGCGAGCGGTTGCGCCTGGTGCTGGTGGGCGACGGCCCGCTGCGCGCCGAGGCGCAGGCCATCCTGGAGGCCGGCGGCGTGGCCGACCTGGCCTGGCTGCCCGGCGAGCGCGCCGACGTGCCAGACGTGATGCGCGGTCTGGACTGCTTCGTGCTGCCTTCGCTGGCCGAGGGCATTTCCAACACCATCCTGGAAGCCATGGCCAGCGGCCTGCCGGTGCTGGCCACCGCCGTCGGCGGCAATGCGGACCTGGTGGAACAAGGCCGCACCGGCGTCATCGTGCCGGCGGGCAACGCCGAGGCGATGGCGGCTGCACTGGCCGATCTGGCCAGCCGGCCCGAGGCCGCGGCGGCCATGGGCCGCGCGGGCCGCGAGGCCGTGCTGCAGCGCTTCAGCCTGCGAGCGATGGTGGCGGCCTATGAGAACCTGTACGACCGGCTGCTCGCGCGGCCGGCGACCCCACGTTGAACGAGGACCTATAGACCATGTGCGGCATCACCGGCGTCTTCGACACCCGCGGCCAGCGCGCCGTCCTGCCCGCCGTGCTGCGGCGGATGAACGATTCGCAGCACCACCGCGGCCCCGACGAGGGCAGCGTGCACCTGGAGCCGGGCGTCGGCTTCGGCCATCGGCGGCTGTCCATCATCGACGTGGCCACCGGCCAGCAGCCGCTGTTCAATGAAGACGGCTCGGTCGTCATCGTGTTCAACGGCGAGATCTACAACTACCAGAGCCTGATCCCCGAGCTGCAGGCGCTGGGCCACCGCTTCAGCACCAAGAGCGACACCGAGGTGATCGTGCATGCCTGGGAGCAGTGGGGCGAAGACTGCGTCAAGCGCTTCCGCGGCATGTTCGCCTTCGCGCTGTGGGACCGCAACCAGCAGGTGCTGTTCATGGCGCGCGACCGGCTAGGCGTCAAGCCGATGCACTACGCGGTGCTGGACGACGGCATGCTGCTGTTCGGCTCCGAGCTGAAGTCGCTGCTGGCCCATGGCGGCCTGCGCCGCGACATCGACCCGCTGGGGGTGGAGGAGTATTTCGCGCTGGGCTACGTGGCCGAGCCGCGCACCATCTTCCGCCAGGCGCTCAAGCTGCCGCCGGCCAGCACGCTGCTGGTGCGCCGTGGCCAGCCGATTCCGCAGCCCAAGGTGTACTGGGACGTGCGCTTCACGCTGGACAGCCGCGCCACCGAGGCCGAGGCCTGCGAAGAGCTGCTGCGCCGCCTGAAGGAATCGGTGAAGCTGCGCATGATCGCCGAGGTGCCGCTGGGTGCCTTCCTGTCGGGCGGCGTCGATTCGAGCGCGGTGGTCGCCACCATGGCCGGGCTGTCGAACGACCCGGTGCAGACCTGTTCCATCTCCTTCGCCGACCCGCAGTACAACGAGAGCGAATTCGCCCAGCGCGTGGCCGAGCGCTACCGCACGAACCACCATGTGGAGCAGGTGGATTCCGACGACTTCGACCTCATCGACACGCTGGCCGCGCTGTACGACGAGCCTTATGCCGACAGCTCGGCCATCCCCACCTACCGCGTGTGCCAGCTGGCGCGCCAGCACGTCACGGTGGCGCTGTCGGGCGACGGCGGCGATGAGACTTTCGGCGGCTACCGCCGCTACAAGCTGCACATGATGGAAGAGCGCATGCGCTCTTCGCTGCCGGCCTCGGTGCGCACGCCGCTGTTCGGCTTTCTGGGGCGCGTGTATCCCAAGGCCGACTGGGCACCGCGTGTGTTCCGCGCCAAGACCACCTTCGAAGGCATGGCCCGCACCTCGGTGCAGGCCTACTTCCACAGCATGTCGCAGATCCGCCAGCCGGCGCGCAGCCGGCTCTACAGCCAGCGCTTGAAGAGCGAGCTGGGCGGCTACAGCGCGATGGAGGTGTTCAACCGCCATGCGGCGCGGGCCGGCACCGACGATCCGCTGGCGCTGATCCAGTACATCGACATGCAGACCTACCTGGTGGGCGACATCAACACCAAGGTCGATCGCGCCAGCATGGCCCACTCGCTGGAAGTTCGCGAACCGTTGATGGACCATGAGCTGGTGGAATGGGCCGCCACGCTGCCTTCGGCGCTCAAGCTGCAGGGCGGCAACGGCAAGAAGGTGTTCAAGAAGGCGCTGGAGCCGGCGCTGCCGCACGACGTGCTGTACCGGCCCAAGATGGGCTTTGCGGTGCCGCTGGCGCGCTGGTTCCGCGGCCCGCTGCGCGAGCGTGTGCGCAGCTCGCTGCTGCAGGGGCCGATGCTGGACGGCGGCTGGTTCAACCCGGCCGAGATCCGTCAGATGGTGCAGGACCATGAAAGCGGCCGGCACGACCACAGCACGCCGCTGTGGTCGCTGCTGATGTTCGACGCCTTCCTGCGCCAGTCCATCGGCGAGCAGCCGGCCCGCCAGGAAGCCGCATGAAGATCCTGTACCACCACCGCACGGCCTCCAAGGACGGCCAGGCCGTGCACATCGAAGAGATGATCGCCGCGCTGCGCGAGCAGGGCCACGAGGTGTGCGTGGTCGCGCCGCAGGCCCCGCAGGGCGAAGGCATGGGCGGCGAGGTGGGCTGGGTGCAGAAGCTGCGCGCCGCCCTGCCCAAGGCCTGCTACGAGCTGCTGGAGCTGGCCTATTCCGCCGTGGCCTACCGCCGGCTGGCCGCCGCCGCGCGTGAGTTCAAGCCCGATGCGCTGTACGAGCGTTACAACCTCTTCCTGCTGTCGGGCGTGCTGCTCAAGCGCCAGCTGCGCATCCCGCTGCTGCTGGAAGTGAACGCCCCGCTGGCGGAAGAGCGGGCGCGCTTCGGCGGCCTGGGCCTGCCGTGGCTGGCCCGCTGGGCCGAGGACTTCGTCTGGCGCGGCGCCGACGTGGTGCTGCCCGTCACCCGCGTGCTGGCCGACCAGGTGCGCGCCCGCGGCGTGCCCGACAGCCGGCTGGTGGTGGTGCCCAACGGCATCAACCAGGCGCACTTCGCGGCCGCGCCCAGCCCGCAGGCGGCGCGGGCCCGCCTGGGCGCCGGCTGGGACAATGCGCTGGTGCTGGGCTTCACCGGCTTCGTGCGCGACTGGCACGGCGTGGACCGCGTGCTGCACTGGATGGCCAGCCCCGCCGCCGACCCGCGCGCGCGGCTGCTGATGGTGGGCGACGGCCCGGCCCGGCCCGACCTGGAACGCCTGGCCGCCGAGCTGGGCCTGGGCGAGCGGGTGCGCTTCACCGGCGTGGTCGACCGCGACGAGGTGCCGGCCCTGGTGGCCGCCTTCGACATCGCGCTGCAGCCGGCGGTGGTGGCCTACGCCTCGCCGCTGAAGCTGTTCGAGTACCTGGCGCTGGGCAAGGCCATCATCGCGCCGCGCCAGCCCAACATCGCCGAGGTGCTGGTAGATGGGGCCAATGCGCTGCTGTTCGACCCCGCGCAGCCCGGCGCCTTCGAGGCCGGCCTCACCCGCCTGGGCGCCGACGCGGCGCTGCGCGAACGCCTGGCGGCAGGTGCTGCCGCGTCCATCGTGGAGCAGGGCCTGACCTGGCAGGCCAACGCCCGCCGCGTGGCCGCGATGGCCGGCGCCCTGGCCGCGGGCGGCGGCGCAGGCGGTGCCGCCGCCGCGGTGGCACGGCCGCCGGTGCGCTGAGCGCACCGGTGCCGGCAGCCGGTCGCCTGCGCAATGCTTCCCCCCAAAGAGGCCGCGCCTCCCCCGCCGCCGGGCCGCCGACCGTGACGTTGTTGCCAGCGCCCATTGGCGGGATGGTGCAGTGCAATGGCCGGGCGCTATGCTCGCCGGCTGCCATTCCGCGGGCCGCCGCCCCGGCCCGTCCGCCTTCCGTCACCGCCCGATGAGCCGCCCGCTGCGCACCCTGCTGTTCTCGACGCTGTACCCCAGCAGCGCCCGCCCCGTGCACGGCATCTTCGTTGAAACGCGCCTGCGCGAGCTGCTGGCCCAGGGCGGCATTGAAACGCGTGTGGTGGCGCCGGTGCCCTGGTTCCCGTCCAC
>CAKZXL010000356.1 GCA_937883885.1 uncultured Aquincola sp.
AAGGTGCAGCGCATCTGCGTGTCCCAGTGCGCCAGCACGCCGGGAAAGGCATCGATGGCCAGCCGCAGCAGCCGTTCGCGGTCGGCCAGCTCGCGCTGGGCGTTGCGGCTTTCCTGCACCAGCGCATCGAGCTGGCGGCGCTGCTCGGTCAGCTCGGTGACGTCGTGCACCAGCACATAGAAGCCGCGCACCTGGCCGTCCACCCGGTCGGGCAGGTAGTGCGCCAGCACCTGGCGCGGCGGCTGGCCCTGCAGCGGCGGCAGCGCCACCTCGAAGGTCTGCGGCTGGCCGGCCAGCGCGGCCATGATGCGTGGCTCATTGCGCTCGAACAGCATCGGGCTGGCCACGTCCTGCAGCCGGCGGCCGGGCAGCGTGCCGGGCGGCAGGTTGAACCAGCGGTGGTAGGCCTGGTTGGCAAAGCGGTTGACGAGCTGGCTGTCCCAGTAGCCCACCATCGAGGGCAGCGCGTCGAGCAGCGTCTGCAGGTCGCGGCGGGCATTTTCCAGCGCGGCGGTGCGGTCGGTGACCTGCTGCTCCAGCGTGGCGCTCAGCTCGCGCAGGCGGCGCTCGGCGGCCTTGCGCGCGCCCACGTCGCGGATGGTCAGGCCCAGGCCGGTCAGCTCGCCGCGCTCGCCCCGGATGGGCGACAAGGCGATGGACACCTCGGCCAGGCTGCCGTCGCGCACCCGGCAGACGGCGTCGAACGCGGGCACCGGCTCGCCGGCCATCACCCGCTCGCGCAGCTCGGCGTGCGGCAGGCGGCCGTCTTCGGCCATCAGCACGCTGGCCAGCGGCCGGCCCATGGTCTCCGCGGCGCCATGGCCCAGGATGCGCTCGGCCGCGCGGTTCCAGCCGATCACCTGGCCGGCCGGCGACTCGGCAATGATGGCGTCGCTGGAGGCTTCCAGCAGCGCGGCCAGCCGCTGCTGCTGCTGCTGGGCGCGCCATTCGGCCCGCCGGTTGCGCAGGTGCACGTACACCAGCGCCGCCAGCAGCAGCGAGGCCACCACGCCCGCGGCCAGCACCCGCCAGGGCGACAACAGGTTCAGGCCCTGCACGAAGGCCGGCTGCGCGCGCACCGACAGGTGCCATTCGCGGCCGAACACCGATCGCCGCAACTCGGCCTGCAGCCCGGGCACCGCGCCGGTGTGAAAGCCCGGCGAGGTGAAGAACAGCTCGGCCGGCCCCCCGGGCGCGGCATCGGACAGGCCGACGGCAAAGCCCACCTCGCGCAGCTCGAAGTCGCGCAGCACGTCGTCGATGGACAGCGGCGCATACACCCAGCCGATGCAGGCAGCGCTGCGCTGGGCCTCGGTGGCCACCGGCTGCCCCGCGGCATACACCGGCAGCAGCAGCAGGAAGGAATGCATCAGCCGGTCGGGCGCCTGCACCAGCGTGACCGGCGCGGTGAGCGAAGCCAGGCCGGTGCGCAGGGCCCGCTGCGCGGCCGCCAGGCGGCGCGGCTCGGACGCAATGTCCAGCCCCACCGCGCCGGGGCTGCGCTCCACCGGCTCGATGTACTGGATGACGTGGCGCTCACCGTCGTGCTGCGCGAACTGCCGCAGCGCGAACTGGGGCCAGCCGTCCTGCCGAGCGGCTTCGACGAAGGCCGCTTCCTGCCCTGGCAGCACGCGGCGGATGACACCGAAGCCGCGCGCACCGGGAAACTCGCGGTCGATGTCGCGCGACTCATGGTAGGCACGGAACAGCGGCCGGCTCAGCCGGTCGCCCGCGGCCACCACCACGCCGCGGGCACCGCGCAGGCCTTTTTCGTAGTCCTGCATGCGGGCCATCAGGCGGTCGGCCACCACCGCGGCCTGCGCATCGAAGCGCGACTGCGCCAGCGCGCGGTTGTTGCGGGCCTGGTGCCAGGCCAGCAGCGCTGCGCACAACAGGCCGGCCGCCAGCCAGGCCGATGCCCCCACCCCCGGCCGGTGCAAGGTCTGCAGCATGCTGCGCGCCGGCCGCCGGCCCGGCATCGTCAAACCGCATCCCCCGGCGGCCGGCCGGCTGGCGCCGCGGTGAGCGCTGCTGTGGGCGCCGCGGTGGGCGTCTGGCCGGGCGTGGCGCCGGCGGCGGGCAGCTCGGCGGCCAGGGTGGGGCCGGCCGGGCTGCCCACCGCCGCGGCGACGTCCGCCACCACGCCCAGGCCGTTGTCCAGCCCGGGCACCGGCAACGCACGGCCCGCGCCCACGCCGCGCTGCCACAGCACCTGCCGGGCCTGGCCCGCACCCGCCGCGCGGGCCGCCTGCAGCGCGGTTTCGGCAGCGCCCATCAGCATCGAAGGCGCCACCGGGGGCAGGCCCGGGGCCGCCGGTGCCAGCACCACGAAGCCGGCAGCCAGGCCGGCGGGGCAGCCCGGCCCCTGCAGCAGCTGCCGGGCCACGCAGGCCGCGCCCCGGGCATCGGTGTCGGGCAGCAGCAGGGCCAGGCCATCGGCGCCCAGGTGGCCGATGCAGTCGCCGGGCCGGCGCGCGGCCACCCGCACCGCACGCGCCAGGCTTTCCAGCACCGGTGCATCGCACGCCGGCTGCAAGGCCGTGGGCGCCAGCCGCAGCAGGGCCAGCGGGCCTTCGCGCGGGCCATCCTGGCAGGCCAGGCCGAGCAGCAGGTCGAAGCAGCGGCGGTTGAAGGCCGCCGCCGGCTCGCCGCTGCCGCGCGGCCGGCGTTGCGCCAGGCGGCGCAGCGCGGCCTGCAGCTCGGCCTGCACGCAGGCGGCCAGTACCGGGCCGTCGGGCGGCTTGGCCAGGCAGGCCACCACGCCCAGGCCATGCAGCCCGGGCAGCGCCTGCGCAGGCTCGGTGCCGCTGAGCACCAGCACCGGCACCTCGGCCAGCAAGGGCGAGCGGCGCATCTCGGCCAGCACCGCCGCCCCGTCCATGTCGGGCAGCTGCAGGTCCAGCAGCATCAGGTCGGGGATGGACTGGCGGGCCAGGCGCAGCGCATCGGCCCCGCGCTTGGCAAAGCGCACCTGCCCGAAGGGCCGCAGCATGGCGCCCAGCACCACGATCTGGGTCGGGTCGTCGTCCACGATGAGGAGGTCGTACTGCCGGTTCATGCTGACCACCGCGGCTCGCCGGGCCGCCGCGGCCAGACTGCTCGTCATTCTGAAGTGCCCACGTGGCAGGCAGCGATAGGCGCAAGCCCTGCCCTGCCGGCGTCTGCCCAGCAGGGGGCAATTGCCGGGCCGTGCCGGGCGGCCGAACTAAACTGCTCATTTTTCCGCGACCGGCGCGCCTGCCGCGCCACGCCCTTGTCAGAGATGTCGCCACCGCTTGCCGACCGCCTCCGGTTCATCGACCCGTTTTACGTGATGGAGTGCGCCAAGGCGGCCGACGAGATCGCCCGCAGCCCCGCCTGCGACCCGGCGCTCGGCGGCCGGCCGATGATCTACCTCAACATCGGCGAGCCCGACTTCACCGCGCCGCCGCCGGTGCTGCAGGCCGCGCAGGCCTGCCTGGGCGCCGGCCGCACCCAGTACACCGCCGCCACCGGCCTGCCGGCGCTGCGCGAGGCCATCAGCCAGTGGTATGCGCAGCGCTTCGGGCTCGATGTGCCGGCGCGGCGCATCGTGGTCACTGCCGGCGCCTCGGCCGCGCTGCAGCTGGCCACGCTGGCGCTGGTGAACCCGGGCGACGAGGTGCTGCTGCCCGACCCCAGCTACCCCTGCAACCGGCACTTCGTGGCCGCTGCTGGCGGCCAGGCGGTGCTGCTGCCGGCCGGTGCCGAGTCGCGCTTCCAGCTCGATGCGGCCGCGGTGCAGGCGGCCTGGGGCCCGCGCACCCGCGGCGTGCTGCTGGCCTCGCCCTCCAACCCCACGGGCACGTCCATCGCGCCCGACGAGATGGGCCGCATCGTGCAGGCCGTGCGCGAGCGCAACGGCTTTGCCATCGTCGACGAGATCTACCTGGGCCTGAGCTACGACGACCAGTTCGCGGCCAGCGCGCTGCAGTTCGGCGAAGACGTCATCTCGATCAACAGCTTCAGCAAGTACTTCAGCATGACCGGCTGGCGGCTGGGCTGGATGGTGCTGCCCGAGCGCCTCGTGGCGCCGGTGGAACGGCTGGCGCAGAACCTGTTCATCTGCGCCTCCAGCGTGGCGCAGCAGGCGGCGCTGGCCTGCTTCACGCCCGAGGCCATCGCCACCTATGAAGACCGGCGCGCCGCCTTCCGCGCGCGGCGCGACTTCATCGTGCCGGCGCTGCAGCAGCTGGGCTTCGGCGTGCCGGTGCTGCCCGACGGCGCCTTCTACGTGTGGTGCGACGTCTCGGCCCATGCGAGCAGCAGCTGGGACTTCTGCTTCGACATGATGCACAAGGCCCATGTGGCGCTGACGCCCGGGCGCGACTTCGGCCCGCATGCGGGCGAGCGCTTCATGCGGCTGTCGTTTGCCAACAGCCTGCCGCAACTCGAGGAAGCCGTGCGCCGGCTTTCGCAGGCGCTGTGAGCGGCGCGCACTTCGAGTTCCCGGTGCGGGTGTACTGGGAAGACACCGACGCCGGCGGCGTGGTGTTTTATGCCAACTACCTGAAGTTCTTCGAGCGGGCGCGCACCGAATGGCTGCGCTCGCTGGGCCATGAGCAGCAACGGCTCAAGGAAGAAGGCGGCGCGATGTTCGTGGTCACGGACACCCGCACCCGCCACCTCAAGCCGGCGCGGCTGGACGACTTGCTTCACATCGACGTGGTACTGGCGGAACGCAGCCGTGCCACGCTCACCCTGCGCCAGCATGCGCGCCGCGCGGGCGAGCTGCTTGCCGAAGGCGAGGTACGCATCGCCTGTGTGGAGCCTGGAACCTTCCGGCCACGCCGTATTCCGATTCCCCTTCTCGACGCGATGCCCGACATCGCCACGCATCCATGAACCAGGACATGTCCATCATCTCGCTCGTGCTGCATGCGAGCTTCGTCGTGCAGATCGTGATGGCCGGCTTGCTGACCGTCTCGCTGATCAGCTGGACGGTGATCTTCGGCAAGCTGGTCGGCCTGAAGCGCGTGCGCGGCCTGAACGAAGGCTTCGAGCGCGAGTTCTGGTCGGGCCGCAGCCTGACCGAGCTGCAGCAGGCCGCCACCTCGTCCAAGACCACGGCGCCGATGGAACGCATCTTCGCCAGCGGCATGCGCGAATTTTTGAAGCTGCGCGAAAAGCGCCTGGACGGCGGCGCCCAGCTCGACGGCGCCCGCCGCGCGATGCGCGCGAGCTACCAGCGTGAGCTGGACGTGATCGAGAGCAACCTGAGCTTCCTCGGCTCAGTGGCCTCGGTCAGCCCCTATGTGGGCCTGTTCGGCACGGTGTGGGGGATCATGCATGCCTTCGTCGGCCTGGCCAACCTGCAGCAGGTGTCGCTGGCCACGGTGGCGCCCGGCATCGCCGAGGCGCTGGTGGCCACGGCCATTGGCCTCTTCGCCGCCATCCCGGCGGTGATCGCCTACAACCGCTTCGCCCGCGACATCGACCGCATCGCGATCCAGCTGGAGACCTTCATCGAGGAGTTCTCCAACATCCTGCAGCGCAACGCCACCCAGCCGGCCGCGCGCTGAAGAGGCCCGCACCATGGCAGCCCTGAACTCCCGAGGCGGTGGCCGCCGGCGCCGCGCGATGAACGAGATCAACATGGTTCCGTTCATCGACGTGATGCTGGTGCTGCTGATCATCTTCATGGTCAGCGCCCCGCTCATCACCACCGGCACCATCGACGTGCCCACCGTCGGCAAGGCCAAGCAGGCCGAAAGCCGCAAGATCGACGTGCAGGTGGCGCTGGACGGCGGCATCAAGCTGGCCTCCGACGGCAACGAACGCAAGGTCACGCTCAAGGAACTGGCCGACAACGTGAGGGCCGCGCAAAGCGGCGACGCGCAGGTGCCGGTGGTGATTGCCGCCGACCGCAACGTCAAGTACGACACCGTGGTGAAGGTGATGGACACCTTGCAGCGCGCCGGCATCCAGCGCGTGGGCCTGTCGGTCAAGGCGGGGGGCTGACCGGGCATGGCCGACGAACAAGCCGTCGATGTACTGCGCCCCCAACAACCCGGCGGCATGCGCGCCGGCGCCGCCGCTGCGGTGCTGGCGCACCTGGCGCTGATCGCCGCCATCGCCCTGGCCACCAACTGGCGCGTGAGCACGCCCGAAGGCGTGACCGCCGAGCTGTGGGCCGCCAGCCCGCAAGAGGCAGCGCCGCGGGGCGAACCGCCGCCGCCGCCACCTCCTGCACCCTCCCCTGCACCTGCGCCCGCCCCGGCGCCGGCACCGCCGCCGCCCGCGCCTGCCCCGCGGCCCGAACCCAAGCCGGTGCCTGCGCCGCCGCCCAAGCCGGCACCGGCCGAGCGCGACGCGCAGATCGCGGTGGAAAAGGCCAAGAAGGAAAAGGAACAGAAGGAGCGCGAAGAACGCGAGGCCGAGCGCCAGCGCGCGGCCGACAAGCGCGAGCGCGAAGCCAAGCAGAAGGCCGAGCAGGAGAAGAAGGAGCGCGCCGAGCAGCAGGCCGCCGCGCGCGAGAAGGCCGAGAAGGACAAGGCCGAGCGCGAGAAGAAGGAGCGTGCCGAGCAGCAGGCCCAGGCCGCCAGGGACAAGGCGGAAAAGGCTGAAAAGGAAAAGGCCGAGAAGGCCGCCGAAGCCAGGCGCGAACAGGTGCGCAAGGAACAGCTGGCCCGCATGATGGGCCAGGCCGGCGCCACCGGCGCGCCCGATGCCCGCGGCACGGCGCAACGCGACGCCGGCCCGTCGGCCAGCTACGCCGGCCGCATCGTGGCCCGGGTGCGGCCCAACATCGTGCTCACCGACGACGTGCCGGGCAACCCGGTGGCCGAAGTGGAAGTGCGCGCCGCACCCGACGGCACCATCCTGGGCCGCCGCCTGGTCAAGGGCAGCGGCGTCAAGGCCTGGGACGACGCGGTGCTGCGCGCCATCGACCGCACCGACGGCCTGCCCAAGGACGTGGACGGCCGCGTGCCGGGCTCGATGGTGATCGTGTTCCGGCGGGGGGATTGAGGCATGCAGATCGAGCAGATCCGGCTGAAGAACTTCCGGGCCTTCCGGGATGTGCAGATGAAGGACATCCCGCGGTTCTGCGTGCTGGTCGGCGCCAATGGCACCGGCAAGAGCACGCTGTTCGCCGTGTTTGCCTTTCTGCGCGATGCGATGGCCGGCAACGTGACCACGGCACTGGCACGCCTGGGCGGCAGCCGGGGCTTCCAGGAAGTGCGCAGCCGGGGCGCCAGCGGCCCCATCGAGATCGAGCTGAAGATCCGCACCACGCTGGCCGACGGCCACGCACGCCGCATCACCTACGAGCTGCATGTGGATGAGCGCGACGGCCGACCGGTGGTGGCGCGCGAGGTGCTGCGCTACAACCGGGGCAATCGCGGGGGCCGGCCCTGGAAGTTCCTGGACTTTGCCTACGGCACAGGTGCCGCCGTCACCAATGAGCTGGAAGGCGTGGCCGACGAAAGCCAGCTCATGCGAGAAACCCAGACCTTGAAGAGTCCGGACATCCTGGCCATCAAGGGCTTGGCGCAGTTCGAGCGTTTTCCGGCGGTGGTGGCCCTGGGCAATCTGATCGAGAACTGGCACCTGTCCGACTTTCACATCAGCCGCGCCCGGCCCGAGGCCGAGGCTGGCTTTGCCGACCACCTGAGCCGCGAAGGCGAAAACCTGTCGCTGGTGGTTGAGTACCTGCACCGGCAGCACCCCCAGGTGTTCAGGGGCATCCTCGACCGCCTGAAGCACCGGGTGCCCGGCATCAGCCACGTGGAAGCGAAGACCACCGAAGAAGGCCGCGTGCTGCTGAAGTTCTCCGACGGCGCGTTTGAGGACCCCTTCCTGGCCCGCTTCGTGTCAGACGGCACGATCAAGATGCTGGCCTACCTGGTGCTGCTGTACGACCCGCAGCCGCACCCCTTGCTGTGCGTGGAAGAGCCCGAGAACCAGCTCTATCCCACCTTGCTCTGGGACTTGGCGGAAGAGTTCAGGTCTTACGCCGACCGGGGCGGCCAGGTTTTCGTCTCCACCCATTCGCCCGACTTCCTGAACGCCGTCAAGCTGGACGAGGTGTTCTGGCTCGGCAAGGTCGACGGCTACACCCAGGTGCACCGCGCCGCCGACGATGCGCAGCTGGCCGCCTACATGGCGCACGGCGACCGCATGGGCTACTTGTGGAAGGAAGGCCTGTTCCGCGGCGCTGATCCGCGATGAGGCACCTGGTCTTCCTGCTCGAAGGGCCATCCGAACGCGACGCCCTGGCCGTGTGGCTGCCCCGCTGGCTGCCCGACGACGTGCAGCCGCATTTCCTCGTGTTCGAGGGCAAGCAGGACATGGAAAAGCGCATGGCCCTGAAGATGCGCTACTGGCAGCTGCCCAACTCACGCTTCCTGGTGCTGCGCGACAAGGACAGCGGCGACTGCCATGCGGTCAAAGCCGCCCTGCGCGCCCGGTGTGACGAGGCAGGCCGGCCCGATGCCGTGGTGCGCATCGCCTGCCATGAGCTCGAGAGCTTCTTCCTGGGCGATTGGCCGGCGGTGGCAAAGGCATTTGAGCAGCCCCGTCTGGCCGCACTGGCACGAAGCGCCAAGTACCGCGACCCTGACCGCATCGCCGCTCCAGAAGCCGAGCTGCGCCGCCATCTGCCGGGCTACCAGAAGCGGGACGGTGCGCGACGTATTGCGCCGCACATGCACCTGGATCGAAACGCGTCCTGCAGCTTCAGGCACCTGCGCGACGCGATCTTGCGACTGGCGACTGGCTAGTTCGCCCCAAGAATTCTCAGCCTTGGGGCGGCCCGGCGGTACTGGGCGCTCACGCGGCGGTGAGCACCACCACCGCGCTGCGATCGCCCAGGCGCAGGCGCACGCGCAACGGCAGCCCTTGAGGCGGCACCGCCGTGGCGCTGAACTGGCGCCGCCGGGCATCGAAGTGCAACCAGGTGGGCAGCGGCTCGCCGTCTTCCAGCGTGGCCGCGACCGGGGCGTCGCCTGCCAGGTCGGCGGTCAGCGCCCCGGGCAGCCCGAAGCTGAAGCCGGTGGCCATCAGCGGCTGCGGTACACGCACGGTCACCAGGGCTTCGCCCTCTGGCGTCGGGGCTGGCGAGAGCTGCACGCTGACGCCTTCGAACATCACGGGCGACTGCGCCATTGGCACCGGGCCGGCCATCAGCACCGAGGCGTCGATGGCCAGCGGTGCGGCCTCCGGCACCGGCAGCACGGCCGGCGGCATGAGAGGTGGCAGCACCGTGGGAGCCGCCAGCCTGACCCGAGGTGGTACGGCCGGGGGCGAAGGCGGTGGCGCGACCGGAGGAACGACCGCAGGAACTGAGGACGGTACCGTCGGCGGAGTGACTGTCGGCGCGACGGGCGGCGCCTCCGTGCCCGACTTGACGCCATTGAGCACCGGCGCGGTAGCGAAGCGATTGCCGGTCGCAGACAGCGTGATGCCGGAGCCCGGTGCAGACAGCTGGGCCACACCCGCCACGACCATGCTGCTGCCGGGCCGCTGCGTGATGGCACCACCGATGCTGGTGGCATTGAATCCCCCAGCGGCCGTGATGTCGCCGATCACCAGGCCACCGATGCCATCGACCACTGCAATGTTGTTGCCCCTGGCGTTGAACGCGCCCTGGAAGTCGTTGTTCGCACCATCCAGCGTGATGTTGCTGCCCGGCGCCGCGACGGTGGTTTGACCACCCACCGTGATCACCGAACCAGCCTGCTGCGTGACGTCGCCGCCCGTGCTCGTGGCGTTGAAGCCACCAGCGGCCGCGATGTTGCCGATCACCAGCCCGCCGGTGCCATCGACCACCGTGACGTTGTTGCCGGTGGCGTTGAACGCACCCTGGAAGTCGTTGTTCGCGCCGTCCAGCGTGATGTTGCTGCCCGGCGCCGCGACCGTCGTCTGACCGCCGACGACGATGGTGGTGCCCGCTGTCTGCGTGATT
>CAKZXL010000357.1 GCA_937883885.1 uncultured Aquincola sp.
CGGACTCTCAAGGGAGACCGGAAAATCCTGCTGAAACGCGCTCACGAAGTCTCAGACCGGGAGCGCCTCATCATGGAGACCTGGACAGGCGCGTTCCCGCAACTGCTGGCCGCCACGCTCAAGGAGCGCTTCGACGCCGTCGTGCGCGGCATGGTCGATCACCGCAGCAACGCCTTCGTCGAGGCGATGAACGGGCTGCTGCAGCAGGCCAAGCGCGCCGCGCGCGGCTTCAGGACGAGCCAGAACTTCATCGCCATCGCCTACCTACGCATGTCCAAGCTCAAGCACCTGCCGGCCAGTCCGTTCGCGCCGGCGATGCCGACATGACGCGAAGCGTTTCCACACAAAACGGCATAGAGCCACCAACAACAGCCGCCTCAGCGGCAGTTGTGCAGACCTTCCTCAATGTATGACTCAACGGGCGGAACAATACTCGAAAAATTTCGACGCATCGTGCGGGAATCCTCCTAACACGCTGATGGAGCGCTGGGCCACCAGCGAGGGGCTGCCGCTGTAGCGCGGGCCCCGGCCCTGGGCTCAGCGCGCCGTGCCGATTGCGAGCTCGTCGTCGCGCCAACCGCCGCCGAGGGCCTTGAACAACTCCACGGTGGCGGCCAGTTGCGCCTGGCGATTGGCCACCGTCAGAAGGCGCGCGCTGTTGGCCGTGCGCTGGGCGTCCAGCAGCTCCAGGTAGCCGGAGTAGCCCGCGTCGTAGCGCTTGTGCGCCAGGTCGAGCGCGCGTGTGGCGGCGCGCTCGCTGGCTTCGGCATCGGCCTGCGATTCGCGCGCAGCGCGCAGGTTGGCGAGCGCGTCGGCCACGTCCTTGAAGGCGGCCTGGACTGCGCCCTGGTAGGCCGCGAGCGCCTCGCGTTGCCGGGCCTCGGCCTGCTCGGTCTGTGCCAGCCGGCGGCCCGCGTCGAAGAGGGGCAGCGTGAGGCCGAAGCCCAGCGACCAGATGCGCGATCCGCTGCGCAGCAGGTCGGAGAGCTCGGCGCTCTGGCCGCCGGCAAGGCCCGTCAGGGAGAGCGTTGGGAACATCGCCGCCTTGGCCACTCCGATCTGCGCGTTGGCCGACACGAGCAGTTGCTCGGCCTGCCGCACGTCGGGCCGGCGTTCGAGCAGCGACGAGGGCAGCCCCGCGGGCGGCGTGGGCGGCAGCGGCAGGCTGCGCACGCGGCCTTCCTCCAACGCCAGCCCTGCCTGCCCCGTCAGCAGCCCCAGTCGGGACTGCGCCAGCGCGCGCTGGCGCTCCAGTTCGCGCAGCTGCAACGCGGCATCGGCGCGCAGCCCTTCGGCCTGATCGACCTCCAGCTGCCCCCCGGCCCCGCTTTGCAGTCGCAGGCGCAGCAGGCGCAGGGCTTCTTCGCGGGTGCGCAGCGTCTCGCGCGTCAGTGCGATCTGCTCATCCAATGCGCGCAGGCTGAAGTAGCTCTGGGCGACCAGGCCCGCGACGGTCTGCCGCACGACCTCGTGACCGTAGCGGCTCGCGAGCGCCTGGGCCCGCGCGGCTTCCGAGGCACGGCGCAGCCGGCCCCAGAAGTCGATCTCGAAGGAGGTCGTGGCGGCCAGCCGGAAGCTGTTGGCCGTCAGGCCGCCGCCGGGCAACCCGGTGGTGGCGGTGGAGCGCCCGCGGCTGGCAGCGCCTTCCGCGTCCAGGCGGGGCCACTGGGCGGCGCGCGCCTCGCGCAGCAGCGCCTCGGCCTGCTCGACGCGCGCCGCCGCTTGCAGGAGGTCGCTGTTGTGCCGCAGCGCGAGCTCCATCAGCCGGTTCAACTCGGCGTCCTCGAACTGCACCCACCACCGATGCGGCATCGCCGGGGGCGCCTCGGCCGTCGCGGCCGGCTCGCCCGGGAAGCGCGCCGGCAGTTCGACCGCCGGGCGCCGGTAGTCGGGCCCCAGGGCGCAGCCCGCCAACGCGAGCACGAGCGGCGCGAGGGCCGCGCGGCGCCAAGCCTTCAGCCGCCCCGTCCATGCGAAGCACGTCATTCCGCCACCTCCTCGGTCGCACCGGGCGTGTGCCCGTGCTGCGGCCGCGGCTTGCGCGCCAGCAACGTGAAGAACAACGGCACGAACACCGGGGCGACGAAGGTCGCCACCAGCATCCCGCCGAACACGCCGGTGCCCATCGACTGGCGTGCCGCCGCGCCAGCCCCCGTGGCGAACACCAGCGGCACGACGCCCAGCACGAAGGCCAGCGAGGTCATCACGATGGGGCGAAAGCGCAAGCGCGCGGCCTCCAACGCGGCTTCGGCCGCCCTCTTGCCCTGTTCCATGCCTTGCATGGCGAACTCGGCGATCAGGATCGCGTTCTTGGCGGCCAGCCCGATCAGGACCACCAGGCCGATCTGGAAGTAGATGTCGTTCTCCATGCCGCGCACCCACACCGCGAGCAAGGCGCCGGTGACCGCGAACGGCACCGCGAGCACCACCGCGAACGGCACGCCCCAGCGCTCGTACAGCGCCGAGAGGATGAGGTAGACCATCACGAGCGCGAAGCCGAAGGCGAACACCGACGCGCTGCCGGTGCGCTTTTCCTGGAAGGCCTGGCCCGTCCATTCGTAGCTGTAGCCCGGTGGCAGCGCCTGGCGCGCGACCTCCTCGACCGCGGCGATCGCCTCGCCGGAGCTGTAGCCGGGCTTGGCGTTGCCCATCACCTTGGCGGCGATGTAGCCGTTGTAGCGCTCGAGTTGCTCGGCGCCGATCACCGTGTCCACCTGGATCAGCGCCTTGAGCGGAATCATCTGCCCGGTCGTCTGCGAACGCACGTAGAGGCGCCCCAAGTCCTCCGGCTTGGCGCGGTACGGAGCGTCGGCCTGCATCGTCACCCGGTAGGTGCGCCCCGCGCGGTTGAAGTCGTTGACATAGAGCGACCCCATCTGGGCCTGCAGCGCCGCGAACACCTCGTTGACCGGCACGCCCAGCGCCAGGGCCTTTTCGCGGTCCACCTCCACGCGCAGCTGCGGCACGGTGGGGCGGAAGAAGGTCTGCGTGCCCGCGAGCACCGGATGCTGGTTGAGCGCGGCCATGAAGTCCTGCGTCACCTGCGCCAGCCGCTGGGGGTCCGTCTCGCCACGGGCCTGGACGTACAGCTCGAAGCCGCCGGCCTGCCCCAGCCCCTGGATGCCGGGCGGGTTGAAAGCGAAGGCCAGCCCGTCCTTCAGCGCGAAGCCCATGCCGCTGACCTGCTGCGCGAGCTGCTGCGTGGTCTGCTCGCGCTCCTCCCAGCCCTTCATCGGGATGAAGATGGTCGCCGCATTGCTCTTGGCGCCCCCGCCGATCAGGTCGAAGCCGTTGAGGATGAGGAAGCTGTCGATGGCCGGGTTCTGCGCGTTCATCAGCCGCAACTGCTCGGTGGAGCGCTCGGTGCGCGCCAGCGTGGCGCCGTCGGGCAGCACCACGGCGGCGATGATGTAGCCCTGGTCCTCCTCGGGCACGAAGCTGCCGGGCACCCGGGTGAACAACAGGGCCGCACCGCCGAGCATCAGCGCAAAGAGCCCGAGCGCCAGGATGCGGCGCTTGAGCGCCAGATCGACCGCGCCGAGAAAGCGCCGGGTGACCCAGTCGAAGCCCCGGTTGAAGGGCGCGAACAGCCGCTCGAGCCGCGTGTGGCCGTCATCGTGCGGCTTGAGCAGCAGCGCGCACAGCGAGGGCGTCAGCGTCAGCGCCACCACGCCCGACAGCACCACGGCGATGGCCACCGTCACCGCGAACTGCCGGTACAGCTGCCCCGCGATGCCGCCCATGAACGCGACCGGAATGAACACCGCGCACAGCACCAGCACGATGCCCACCACGGCGCCCGAGACCTCGCGCATCGCCTCGATGGCGGCGGCCATCGGGCTCATCTTCTCCTCGCGCATCAGCCGCTCGACGTTCTCCAGCACCACGATGGCGTCGTCAACCACGATGCCGATGGCCAGCACCATCGCGAACAGCGTGAGCGTGTTGATGGAAAAACCGAACAGCCACAAGCCCGCGAAGGTGCCGATCAGCGACACCGGCACGGCGAGCATCGGAATCAGCGTGGCGCGCCAGGTCTGCAGGAACACGAACACCACGATCAACACGATCGCCGCCGCCTCCAGCACCGTCTTGACCACCTCGTGGATCGAGGCCGAGACGAAGCGCGTGGTGTCGTAGGGGATGAGGTAGTCCACGTCCTCGGGAAAGCGCTCGCGCTTGAGCTCGGCCATGCGCGCCTTGACGGCGTCACCCACGTCGAGCGCGTTGGCACCTGATTGCAGGAACACCTCGATCGCGATCGCCGGCATGCCGTTGACCGTGCTGGACTGGTCGTAACTCTGCGCCCCCAGCTC
>CAKZXL010000358.1 GCA_937883885.1 uncultured Aquincola sp.
ACACTGGACCTGCAATGGCTGGACACGCCCGAGCAGCTGCTGCAGGCCCTGCAAGCCCAGCCCTTGCCCGCGGGCGAAGGCTTTGCCTGGGCCGCCGGCGAAGCCGCCACGATGGCCCGCGTGCGCGACCTGCTGCTGGCAGAACGCGGCCACCCGAAGGAAGCGGCGCGGATCTCGGCCTATTGGCGCGCAGGCAGCTCGAGCTTCCACGAAGACCTGTGAAGCGCCGCCGGGGCTTCAGCCGGGGTTCAACAAGCCAGATGCTTCGATGCGGGTGGCCGCAAACAGCAGCAGCTCGGCATGCATGCCGTCCAGCTGCCGCGGTTCGTCGTCGTAGTAGCAGACGCTGCCGGCCAGCGTGCCATCGGGCGCCAGGATGGGGATGCCGCAATAGGCCTGGAACACCTCGCGCTTGGCATGGCCCACGGTGGCTTCGTCCTTCGCTGACTCCGCCGTCAGGAAGGGCCGGGCGGCGTCCTTGACGTACTGGCAATAGCTCTGGGCGATGGGGAAGGCCTGAGGCAACTCGGCCGCCAGGTTCTGGCGATCCAGGTGCACCATCGCCCGGTTGAGCGTGCCGTCGAAGCGGAACAGGGTGGCGTAGCGGTAGTCGGTCTTGCGCAGCAGCGAGTACAGCGCGTCGCGCAGCCCTTGTTGTTCCAGCGTGCGACTGAAAAGGCGCTTGGCCACTTCCAGCTGCTGCGCATTCGTGAGCGTGACCTTGCCCGCCGCCTCTTGGGCCGAACGGGTGTGCTGGCGCGACCGTTCGATGGCCTCGTCCAGCTCGCGCTTGCGGGCGGCATATTGGTCCAGCTCAAAACTACTTTTGGTCACACCCACTCCTGACGGCTGCGCGTCACTATAAGTGCGGTGACGGCGCCGAAGGCCTGGTTCACTCAGGCTGTATCCCCGCCGCCTTGATCACCGCCCCCCAGCGCTGGATGTCCCTGGCCAGCAGCTCGCGCGCCTGGGCGGGGGTGCTGGCTTGCAGGCGCATGCCCAGGGCTTCCAGTCGGGTGCGCACGCCGGCATCAGCCACCGCGCTGGCGATGGCGCGCTGCAGCGCGTCGATCACCGGCTGCGGCGTGCCGGCGGGGGCGGCGATGGCGTTCCAGCTGCTCACGTCGTAGTCCTTCAGCCCTGCCTGCTGCACCGTGGGCACGTCCGGCAGCGCCGCATTGCGCTGGCCGGCGGTGGTCGCCAACGCGCGGATCTCGCCGGCCTTGAGCTGGGCCATCATCGGCCCGACGATCTCCAGCGCCACGTCGATCTCGCCGCTGCGCAGCGCCATCAGCACCGCGGGTGAAGCCTTGTAGGGCACGGTCAGCAGCTCCACGCCGGCCACCGTCTCGAACAGCTTGGCGGCCAGGTGCTGGGTGCTGCCCACGGCGATGGTGCCGGTCTTGAGCGCACCCGGGTTGGCCTTGGCATGGCGCAGCAGGTCGGGCAGCGTCTTGAACGGCGAGCTGGCCGGCACCACGATGCCCAGGTCGAAAAAGCCCAGCGTGGAAATCGGCTGCAGGTCTTTCACCGTGTCGTAGGGCAGCTTCTTGAAAAGGCCCACGCTCACGGCGTTGCCGTTGCTCATCAGCAGCAGCGTGTGGCCGTCGGGCTTGGCGCTGGCCACGGCCTGGCTGGCCACGATGCTGCCGGCACTGGGCCGGTTGTCCACCACCACGGTCTGCTTGAGGGTCTGGCCCATGGCCTCGGCCACTGCACGGGCGGTGACGTCGGCGATGCCGCCGGGCGCAAACGGCACGATGAGGGTGATGGGCCGGCTGGGAAAGGCCGGCTGCGCCTGCGCCGCCACAGGCAGCCAGCCGGCGGCCGTGGCGGCCAGCAGCGCGGTAGCCAGGGCGGCGCGGCGCCGCTTGAACAATGCTGTCATCTCAACTCCTGATGCTTGAAGGGTCTCAGAACCGGTGGCGCAGGCCCAGCACCAGGCCGTTCTGGCTGCCCAGCGTGCCCATGAAGGCCGGCTTGGCATAGCCGCCCTCCACCTCGTTGCGGTCGACCACGGCATACACGTCGCTGCGCTTGGAGAAGGCATACGACGCCGTGACATAGGCCACCTTGCGCTTGCCGGCCAGCCGCGCGCTGCCGGCCTGCTTGTCCTGCAGGTAGGCGGCGCTCAAGGTCACGTTCGGCAGCACCCGGGTGCTGGCGCCCAGCGTCCACACCCGGTTGGTCTGCGGGCTCACCTCGTCGTCGCGGCGCATCGCGCCGGCAAACAGCGTGAAGGCTTCGGTGAGCTTCCAGTTGCCGCCGGCGCCCACGATGCGGCGCTGCTCGGTGTCGGCCAGGTTGTTCAGCCGCTGCACATACGCGCCCAGGCTCAGCGGGCCGGCGGTGTAGCCGGCCGACACGGCCCAGGCGTCGCTGCCGTTGCTGCCGGCCACCTCGCCCAGCGTGCGGGCAGCGGCCAATTCCACGCCGGCCAGCTTGGCCTCCAGCTTCACCATGTTGTCCTGACGCGCCACATGGTGGCTGCTGAACACCGAGTGCGCGGTGCTGTTGGGATTGCCCTCGGGCTGGAAGCGCGCCGTCATCTGGTGGGCCAGGGTGTACTGGCGGCCCAGGCTCAGGCCCCAGCCATCGGTGCTGCGCAGGCCGATGTAGATCTCACGGCCCCAGAAGCGGGTGGCGGCGGCCACCTGGCCGTAATCGGCCGTGGGGCTGGCCTGGGCCGAGGCGCCGGTGCTGGGGTCGAAGCCCGACTCCATCGACAGCAGCGCCGACAGGCCGCCGCCCAGGTCTTCCCGCGTGCGAAAGCCCAGCCGGCTGCCGGTGAAGATGCCGTCGTCCATGCTCACGCGAGAGGCGCCGTCGGCGCCCACGTTGCTGGCGCGGCGCACCGCGGCATCGAAGAGGCCATAGATCGTCACGCTGCTGCCGGCCTGGGCAGCCACCAGCAAGGGCAGGCCAGCCAGCGCGCAGGCGGCGGCACAACGGGCCGTCAGGCCGCGTCGGGGGGTGTGGGGTCGGTTCATCGGGCTTGTCTCCTCTGGGTTGAATCGGGGCATGCGGCGGCCCGGCCAGTGCCTTCGAGGGCCTGGCTGCGGGTCGGCATGGGGCGTCGGCCGCGAGTGCGGCCGCACGGTTTGGGCGACTAGTCGGTTTTGACCTTGCCGGCGCGCACCACCTCGGCCCAGCGGGGCAGTTCGCGCACGATCAGGTCGCCAAAGGCCTTGGGCGTGCCCGGCATCGGGATGGCACCTTCAGCGGCCAGCTGCTGCGCCACCTCAGGGCTTTGCAG
>CAKZXL010000359.1 GCA_937883885.1 uncultured Aquincola sp.
CGCGCGGTGCCGATGGCGTGCGAGGCCACACCCACCGCAAAGCCGCGCACCGCGGGGTCCTGGATCTTCAGCAGGTTGAACAGGCTGCGCGCCATGATGGCGCCCGAGATGCCCGTCACCGCCACTGCCACCGCGGCCAGCGAAGGCAGACCGCCGATGCGCTCGGCCACGCCCATGGCGATCGGCATGGTCGAAGACTTGGGCGCCAGCGAGCGCAGCGTTTCGGGCGATGCGCCCAGCAGCCAGCCGATGCCCACCGCGCTGACGATGGCGGTGAGGCAGCCGCTCAGCAGCGCAATGCCCACCGGCCAGGCCATGCGCTTGAGCCGCGCCAGCTGGTTGTACAGCGGGATGGCCAGCGCCACCGTGGCCGGGCCGATCAGGAAGTGCACGAACTTCGCGCCCTCGAAGTACTGCGGATAAGGCGTGCGGGTGAGCAGCAGCACGGTGACGATGGCCGCCACCGACACCAGCACCGGATTGACCAGCGGGTTGAGCCCGCTGCGCCTATACAGCGCCAACGCGCCAAGGTACACCAGCACCGTGATCGTGAGCCACAGCAGCGGCGATTGCGCCAGGAACACCCAGATCTGGAAGAACTCGGCCTTCATGCGCGCGGCTCCGTGGGGGCGGCAGCGGCGTCCGGGTCCACGTCGGGCGGCCGGCGCTTGAGCAGGGCCTGCAGCACCAGGGCGGTGACCACCAGCGTGATGGCCGCGCCGCCGATGCAGGCCACGAAAAAGGGCAGCCATTCCTGCGCCACGCGCTCGAACAGCATCATCACGCCGGCCACCGCGGGGATGAACAGCAGCATCATGTTCTGCAGCAGCACCTCGCCCAGCTTGCGCAGCGGCTCGGGCACGCGGCCATGCCACACCAGGCCGGCCAGCAGCAGCAGCATGCCCACCAGCGGGCCGGGCAACGGCAGATGCAGCGATTGAACCAGCAGCTCTCCGACGAGCTGCAGCACCAGAAGAACAGCAAAGGCCTGGATCATGGCCGCGAGTTTTGCACGCGGCTGCGCAGGCTTGGCGCCGGTGCTAGCCCAGGCCGGCCTGCAGCGCGATCTGCCGCAGCATCAGCCGTGCGCCGGCCACGTTGGTGGCGCAGGGCACGTCGTGCACGTCACAGGCGCGCACCAGGGCATTGATGTCGGGCTCATGCGGCTGCGCGGTCATGGGGTCGCGCAGAAAGATCACCGCGTCGAGCCCGCCCACCGCCAGGCGGGCACCGATCTGCAGGTCGCCGCCCAGCGGGCCGCTGAGCAGGCGTTCCACCGTCAGGCCCACTTCGTCCTGCAGGCGCTGGCCTGTGGTGCCGGTGGCGCACAAGGTGCAGCCCTGCAGCAGCGCGGCGAACTCCTGGGCCAGCGCCACCATGGCCTGCTTGCGGCCGTCGTGGGCAATCAGTGCGATGCGCGGCTGGACCATGGCGTTCATGCCTTGCGCGGCGCCGTGGCCGGCGGGGTTACCGGCAGCTCGCGCAGCAGCTGCGCCAGCGGCATGCCGCGCAGCAAGGTGATGGCGTTCTGGTTGGCAAAGCTCACGGCGGCCTCGCTGGGCTCGCCCAGGGCCAGGTACAGGCCGCTGGTGCCCTCGTGCTGGTTCACGGCCTGCAGCAGCTCGCGCAGCGGCTCCACGCCCACGCGGGCGGCCTTCAGGCGGCGGGCGCTGGCCACCACGGTGCGGCCCTGCCGCTGCAGCAGGAAGTCGGCGCGCTGGCCGGTCAGGCGCTGCACGGTGTAGCCCTCGCGCTGCCAGGCGGCGGTCAGCGCATCGGCCAGCTCGATCCAGCCGATGCTGCCGGCGGCCTTGAGCAGCGCGTCGGCCTTGGCCGGGCTGGGCAGGCCCCACTGCCGGCGCAGCGCCATCACCGAGATGACGAAGAACGGGGCGCTGCCCAGCGCACCCACCACCCGTATCGAGGCAGGTAGCAGCGCGAACGACACCGCCACGAAGGCCAGTGCCACCAGCAGGCTGATCCACCAGCGCGAACGCAGCAGGATGGCAAAGAGCGAGTTTTCGGCCATGCGAAGTTTCATGGGCGGCGATTGTGATGCAGCGGACCACTTGGTTACCGGCCGTAGGCCCTGGCCGACAGTGCAACGGGCCGTCGGTTGATCGCGCTGGCCGCGTGGGGACGGTTCAATGCAGCATGCGCCGGGACCACGGCGCCTGCATCACGAGGAGACCCCCATGCGAGCTGCGATGAACCTGTTCGGCGAGCGGTCCCTGACGCTGGTCGCCGCACTGTTCGACAACGGCACGGCCGCCGCCCGTGCCGCAGGCAGCCTGCAGCGACAGCAACGCGGCGAGCGCTGCCCGGTGCTGGTGGTCGAGCCCAACGACCCGCGGCTGGGCCGCAAGCTGGAGCCCGAGTCCACCGGCATCTGGCACACCCTGCTGCGAAGCCATGCGCGGCTGGCGGTGCTGGGCGTGGTGGCCGGTGCCGTGGTGGGCGCGGTGCTGGTGGCTGGGGGTTGGGACGCGGCCGAGGCCGCACCGGGCCTGACCATCGCCATTGCGGCGGCCTATGGTCTGTTTGCCGGGCTGCTGCTGGCCGGCCTGCTGACGCTGCGGCCCGACCGTGGCCGCGTGATCAGCAGCGTGCGGGCGGCCACCGAGCATGGCCGGTGGGCGGTGGTGGCGCATCCGCGTTCGGCCGAAGAGGCCGACGCCGCGCGCGAGGCGCTGGCGCGCGAAGGCGGCGACGTGATCCGATCGATCTGATCTGATGACTAGTTAACGATGAATGATGGGTCGAAGGGATCAATGGCGACGGTGAACGGGTCGATGACGCCTGAGGCGGCCCCTCCCTTGCACGCGCGCGTCAGGGCGGCCCTGGACGCGCTGCCCTGCCTTTCGGTCGCCCATGTCATCCCACGCTGTCACGACACCGCACCACCCCCAACTTGACGCCCATGCGTCCTTGCGCGCGGTAGCTCGCCACGGCGACCTGATCATGGCGGCCACCCTGGTCGCCGGCGCGCTGGCCGCCCTGGCCATCGGCCAGCACTTCGGCCAGGGCGGGCTGGCGTTGTGGGGCGCGGGTGGCCTGCTGCTGGTGGGCCTGGCCGGCTTTTTACTGGCGCGTGGCACGCTGTGGTCGCAGCTGCTGCTGGTGGCCACCAACGCCGCGATGGTGGCCCTGCACATCCAGCTGGGCCGTGGCACGGTGGAGTTCCACTTCGGCGTGTTCGTGCTGCTGGGCATGGTGCTGGTGTACCGCGACTGGCGGCCGCTGGTGCTGGCGGCGGGGCTGTTCGCGGTGCACCACGTCGTGTTCGACCGCCTGCAGGCCGCCGGCCTGCCGGTGTACTGCACGCCGCAGGCCGACTTCCTGAAGATGCTGATGCATGCCGGCTACGTGGTGGCGCAAACCGGCATCGAGGTGGTGATGGCGCTGCAGCTGCGCCGCGCCACCACCGAGTCGGCCGAGCTGGCGGTGCTGGTGCACCAGCTCGACCGGGGCGAGGCGCTGTGCCTCGATGTCTCGGCCGCGCCCGCCAGCACCGAGACGGCCGCCTTGCTCAAGGCCGCGTTGCAGAAGATGCGCACGGCCATGGCCGAGGTGGGCCGTGCATCTGCCGCCATCGAGCAGGCCGCCGCCGAGATCGCCACCGGCAACAACGACCTGAGCCTGCGCACCGAGGCGCAGGCCGGCAATCTGCAGGAAACCGCTTCGTCGATGGAGCAGCTGACAGGCACCGTGCGCAACACCGCCGAGACGGCCGCCGAGGCCGATGCGCTGGCCCGCCAGGCCTCGGCCGCCGCCGAGGGCGGTGGCCAGGTGGTGGACAAGGTGGTGGAGACCATCGGCCAGATCAGCGACTCGTCGCGCCGCATCGCCGACATCATCGGCACCATCGACGGCATTGCGTTCCAGACCAACATCCTGGCGCTCAATGCCGCGGTGGAAGCCGCCCGCGCCGGTGAACAAGGCCGCGGCTTCGCGGTGGTGGCCGGCGAAGTGCGCAGCCTGGCCCAGCGCAGCGCCACGGCGGCGCGCGAGATCAAGTCGCTGATCGGCGACA
>CAKZXL010000360.1 GCA_937883885.1 uncultured Aquincola sp.
CAGGATTCCACCTTAGCACCGGCCCACCCCGATCGCGGGTGTTGCGCCGAGTGCGCACATACGTCAATCGACGTATTCCGGCTACGCACCCCCGACCACTACTTTTCGCTCCGCAGCGAGCGATTGCGGTGCAGTGCACAAAACGATTCAACGGCCGCAACCGGATCGCCTGAAGCTCCCCAACCCCTTCCGCTCAGGAGAAACGATATGGCTGACAAGAAAGACACGATTCCGGCTCCGCTCACCGACGAACAACGTCGCAAGGTTCTGCTCGGCATGGCGGCTGCACCGGCGCTGATGGTGCCCGGCGTCAGCTTCGGCAACGCGCAGTTCCCGACGGCCAAGGTCAACACGACCAAGCTCGCGGTGACCGATACCGAAGTCATCGTGGGTCAGCTTCACTCCGCCACCGGCACGATGGCGATTTCGGAAACCGGCTCCATCCAGGCCGAACAGCTGGCGATCGACCAGATCAACGCGATGGGCGGCATCCTCGGCCGCAAGATCAAGGTGATCAAGGAGGACGGTGCCAGCGACTGGCCCACCTTTGCCGAAAAGAGCAAGAAGCTGCTGGTCAACGACCGCGTGGCCGCCGTGTTCGGCTGCTGGACCAGCGCATCGCGCAAGGCGGTGCTGCCGATCTTCGAGAAGGAGAACGGCATGCTGTACTACCCCACCTTCTACGAAGGCCTGGAGCAGAGCAAGAACGTCATCTACACCGGGCAGGAAGCCACCCAGCAGATCCTGTGGGGCCTGGACTGGGCGCAGAAGACCAAGGGCGCCAAGACCTACTTCCTGGTGGGCTCGGACTACATCTGGCCGCGCACCTCGATGAAGATCGGCCGCAAGCACATCGAGAACGTGCTCAAGACCAAGGTGGTGGGCGAGGAGTACTACCCGCTGGGCCACACCAACTTCAACTCGCTGATCAACAAGATCAAGGTGGCCAAGCCCGACGTGATCTTCGCGGCGGTGGTGGGCGGCTCCAACGTGGCCTTCTACAAGCAGCTCAAGGCGGCCGGCGTCACGGCGGACAAGCAGTTCCTGCTGACCATCTCGGTCACCGAGGACGAGGTGCTGGGCATCGGCGGCGAGAACATCGCGGGCTTCTACTCGTCGATGAAGTACTTCCAGAGCCTGGACAACGAGAACAACAAGAAGTTTGTCGAGGCCTTCAAGGCCAAGTACGGCAAGGACGCGGTGATCGGCGACGTGACCCAGGCCGCCTACCTGGGCCCCTGGCTCTGGAAGGCCACGGTGGAAAAGGCCGGCAGCTTCGACGTCGACAAGGTGGCCGCCGCCTCGGCCGACATCGAGCTGAAGACCGCGCCCGAAGGCTATGTGAAGCTGCACCCCAACCACCACCTGTGGAGCAAGACACGCATCGGCCAGGCGCAGAAGGACGGCCAGTTCAAGGTGGTGGCCGAGTCGCCGGCGCTGATCGAGCCGAACCCGTTCCCCGAAGGCTACAAGTGAATCCGGCGGGGCTGACATGAGCTTGTCCGAGATGATGAACATCGGGCTGATGCAGGGCTTCGCCGGCCTCAGCCTGTTCTCGGTGCTGCTGCTGATGGGGCTGGGCCTGGCCATCATCTTCGGGCAGATGGGCGTGATCAACATGGCGCATGGCGAGTTCATGACCATCGGCGCCTACACCATCTACCTGGCCTCTCACCTGGCCGAAACCCATGCGCCGGGGCTGGTGCAGGCCTACTTCCCGTTTGCCATCGTGCTGGCTTTCGGGTTGGCGTTTGCGGCGGGCTGGGCGGTGGAGTGGGCGGTCATCCGCCACCTGTACCGCCGGCCGCTGGACACGCTGCTGGCCACCTGGGGCCTGTCGCTGGCCATGCAGCAGGTGTTCCGCTCCACCTTCGGCGCCAAGGAAGTCAGCCCCACGCTGCCCGACTGGCTGATGGGCAGCTGGGCACCGGCCGAGGGGCTGGACATCCCGATCAATGGCCTGTTCGTGATGGCGCTGACGGTGGCGGTGACCTGCGGCGTGCTGATCGCGCTGTACAAGTCGCGCTGGGGCCTGCGGGTGCGGGCCACGGTGGCCAACCGGTTGATGGCCAATGCCACCGGCATCAACACCCGGCGCACCGACCGGCTGACCTTTGCCATCGGCTGCGGCATCGCCGGCGTGGCGGGCGCGGCCTTCACCACCATCGGCTCCACCGGGCCCACCTCGGGCTCGCTGTACATCGTCGACGCTTTCCTGGTGGTGACCTTCGGCGGTGCGGCCAGCCTGTTCGGCACCGTGGTCTCGGCCTTCGGCATCGCGCAGACGCAGTCGATCTCCGAGTTCTTCATGACCGGCTCCATGGCCAAGGTGCTGACGCTGTCGGCCATCGTGGTCATCCTGATGTTCCGGCCGCAGGGCCTGTTTGCCGTGAAGGTGCGCAAATGAACGCCGCCCGAGTTTTCATGGCCCGCCACGGGCTGGGCAGCGTGCTGCTGCTGGCGCTGCTGCTGCTGGTGGTGTTTCCGCTGACGCTGGACCTGTTCCGCATCAACCTGGTGGGCAAGTACCTGAGCTACGCCTTCGTGGCGCTGGGGCTGGTGATGCTGTGGGGCTGGGGCGGCGTGCTCAGCCTGGGGCAGGGCGTGTTCTTCGGGCTGGGGGGCTACGGCATGGCCATGTTCCTGAAGCTGGAAGCCAGCGACCCCGAGTCCACCAAGATCCAGAGCACGCCGGGCATCCCCGACTTCATGGACTGGAACCAGGTGACCGCGCTGCCCGCCTGGTGGCAGCCCTTCCACAGCCTGCCGCTGACCCTGCTGCTGATGCTGGGCGTGCCCACGCTGCTGGCCTGGATCATCGGCTTCGCGATGTTCAAGCGCCGGGTGGGCGGGGTGTACTTCGCGATCATCACGCAGGCGGTGGCGCTGATCCTCACGGTGCTGATCATCGGCCAGCAGGGCTACACCGGCGGCGTCAACGGCATGACCGACCTGAAGACGCTGGCCGGCTGGGACACCCGCACCGACGGCGCCAAGTGGACGCTGTACTTCGTGTGCGTGGCGCTGCTGCTGGCGGCCATCGTGCTGTGCACCTGGGTGCAGAAGAGCAAGCTGGGCACGCTGCTGCTGGCCATGCGCGACAAGGAAGACCGGGTGCGCTTCTCGGGCTACGACGTGGCCAACTTCCGGGTGTTCGTGTTCTGCCTGTCGGCGCTGCTGTCGGCGGTGGGCGGGGCGATGTTCACGCTGCAGGTGGGCTTCATGTCGCCCAGCCTGGTGGGCATCGTGCCGTCGATCGAGATGGTGATCTTCGCGGCGGTGGGCGGGCGCATGTCGCTGGTGGGCGCGGTGTACGGCGCGCTGCTGGTGAACTTCGGCAAGACGTATTTCTCGGAGACCTTCCCGGACCTGTGGCTGTTCATGATGGCCGGCCTGTTCCTGGGCGTGGTGCTGGCCTTCCCGGATGGCCTGGCCGGCGTGTGGAACGACAAGGTGGCGCCACGGCTGAAGGCCTGGTCGGCGCGGAAAAAGGCGCCTGCACCCGTCGCGGCCGCCCCGGTGGCCACGGCCGAGCCCGTGACCCCACCCAAGCCGCTGCCGCGTGAGCGTGGCGCGGCCGAAGGAGCAGCCGCATGAGCAATACCGACTTCGCCCTGGCGGTCGAGGACCTCACGGTGTCCTTCGACGGCTTCAAGGCCATCAACGACCTGACGCTGTACGTCGACCGCAACGAGCTGCGCGTGATCATCGGCCCCAACGGCGCGGGCAAGACCACGCTGCTGGACCTGATCTGCGGCAAGACCCGCGCCACCCACGGCAGCATCAAGTTCAAGAACCAGGAGATGACCCGCATGGCCGAGCACCGCATCGTGCGGGCGGGCATCGGCCGCAAGTTCCAGACGCCTTCCATCTACGAGAACCTGTCGGTCTTCAAGAACCTGGAAGTGAGCTTTCCACGCGGGCGCAGCGTGTTCGGCGCGCTGGCCTTCCGCTGCGACAGCGAGGTCAAGGACCGCGTGCAGGCCGTGGCCGACGAGATCGGCCTGGGCGATGCGCTGGACACCGAAGCCGGGCTGCTGAGCCATGGCCAGAAGCAGTGGCTGGAGATCGGCATGCTGCTGATGCAGGAGCCCGAGCTGCTGATGCTGGACGAGCCCATCGCCGGCATGAGCGTGCGCGAGCGTGAGCTGACGGCCGACCTGCTGCAGCGCATCTGCAAGGGGCGCTCGGTCATCGTCATCGAGCACGACATGGACTTCGTCAAGCGCATCGCCCACAAGGTGACGGTGATGCACCAGGGCCGCATCCTGGCCGAAGGGTCGATGGACCAGGTGCAGAACGACCCCAAGGTGATCGACGTGTACCTGGGCCACTGAAGGAGCCGCCGCATGCTGAACGTACACAACCTGCACGTGGCCTACGGCCAGAGCGAGGCCCTGCACGGCATCGATTTTTCGGCCAAGCGCAACGAGACGGTGGCCATCATGGGCCGCAACGGCATGGGCAAGACCACGCTGTTCAAGAGCCTCATCGGCATCCTGCCCGCACGCGGCGGCAGCATCGAGGTGGACGGCCAGGACGTGACCCGGCTGGAGAGCTACCAGCGCGTGGCCAAGGGCATTGCCTACGTGCCGCAGGGCCGGATGATCTTTCCCACGCTCACCGTCACCGAGAACATCCGCACCGGGCTGGAGAACGCCGCCAGCCAGCGCATCCCCGACGAGATCTATGCGCTGTTCCCGGTGCTGTTCGAGATGCGCAATCGCAAGGGCGGCAACCTCTCGGGCGGGCAGCAGCAGCAGCTGGCCATCGCCCGCGCGCTGGTCACCAACCCGAAGGTGCTGCTGCTCGATGAGCCCACCGAAGGCATCCAGCCTTCCATCATCAAGGACATCGCCCGCGCGCTCAACGAGATCCGCAAGCTGCGCGAAATCACCATCGTGGTGAGCGAGCAGGTGCTGAGCTTTGCGCTGGACGTGGCCGACCGGCTGTTCGTCATCGAAGGCGGCCGGCTGGTGCACGAGAGCCCCCGCGCGGGCATCGACGCCGAGCGCATCAAGCAGTTTTTGTCGGTGTAAACCAAGAGGAGCGACACATGCCCGAGACCCTGATCAAGGTGGACCTGAACCAGCCCGCACCCAGCAACGAGATGGTGCACAACCGCTGGCACCCCGACATCCCGATGGCCTGCTGGGTGAACCCCGGCGACGACTTCGTGCTGGAAACCTACGACTGGACCGGCGGCTACATCAAGAACAACGACAGCGCCGACGACGTGCGCGACATCGACCTGACGACGGTGCACTACCTCTCGGGCCCGGTGGGCGTCAAGGGCGCGGAGCCCGGCGACCTGCTGGTGGTGGACCTGCTGGACATCGGCGCCAAGCCCGACAGCCTGTGGGGCTTCAACGGCTTCTTCAGCAAGAACAACGGCGGCGGCTTCCTGACCGAGCACTTCCCGCAGGCGCAGAAGTCGATCTGGGACTTCCACGGCATGTTCACCAGCTCGCGCCATGTGCCGGGTGTGCAGTACGCCGGCCTGATCCACCCCGGCCTGATCGGCTGCCTGCCCGACAAGCCGATGCTGGAGAAGTGGAACGCGCGCGAGACGGGCTTGATCGCCACCGACCCGCAGCGCGTGCCCGGCCTGGCCAACCCGCCGTTTGCCGGCACCGCCCACCTGGGCCAGCTCAAGGGCGATGCGGCGGCCAAGGTGGCGGCCGAAGGCGCCCGCACCGTGCCGCCGCGTGAGCATGGCGGCAACTGCGACATCAAGGATCTGTCGCGCGGCAGCAAGGTGTTCTTTCCCGTGTACGTGGACGGCGCGGGCCTGTCGGTGGGCGACCTGCACTTCAGCCAGGGTGATGGCGAGATCACCTTCTGCGGCGCCATCGAGATGGCCGGCTGGGTGCACATGCGGGTGTCGCTGATCAAGGGCGGCATGGCCAAGTACGGCATCCAAAACCCGATCTTCAAGCCCAGCCCGATCACGCCCACCTACAACGACTACCTGATCTTCGAAGGCATCTCGGTGGACGAGCA
>CAKZXL010000361.1 GCA_937883885.1 uncultured Aquincola sp.
CCCCTGCCCTGCTGGCTGGCGGTGCACCGAGAGATCCGCGGCAACCCGCTGGTGCGCCGCGCCTTCGACTTCCTGGCCGAGGCGATTCCGCGCGAGCTGGCGGCCTGGCGAGCACGGGCTGGATGAACGGCTGACCGCCCCCAAGCACTGGCCTGCACCGGGGGCTTGTAGCATCGCCGCCTTTGCAGGACGGCGCTTGCGCCTGGTGGGCGATGGACGACCTTTTGATGCAGTGCGACGCAGCGCTGGCCCGGGGCAGGATCGACGAGGCAAGGCTTCTGGCGGAACAGCTGCTGCGGCGGCTGGAACACGAGGAACCGACGCCGGAGGCGGCGCCCGCGCTGCTGCGCCTGGCCTATTGCGACGTGGCGCAATCGCGCCACCCGCAGGCGCATGCGCGTGCAGCGCAAGTGGTGCGGGCGGCGGGCAGGGGCGGACTGCCCGCGCTGGAGGTCGAAGGCCTGTCGCTGCTGACCCGCACGGCCAGTGTGCTGGGCCGCGTGGTGGAGTCGGTGGAAAGCGGACTGCTGGCCACCCGCCTGGCCGATGGCATCCCGACCGGTGCCTGGACGGTGCAGGCCTACACCGCGCTGGGCTTTGCGCTGGGCTGCGCCCGTGCCCACGACGATGCGCAGCAGGCATTCCACAGCGCTGCCCGGCTGGCTGAACAGCAGCTGGCCGCGGCGGCGCAGCTGGAGGTGTGCGTCGCACGCGCCTGGGTGCAGGCCATGCGCTGCTTCGACGAAGGCCGCCCCGCCGAACTCAGCCAGGTGCCGTCGCCGCTCGACGCGCTGGCGGCGGGTTCGCTTGCGCTGCAGGACCCGCTCACCCCTGGTGCCGCCGCCACCCTGCGACCATCGGGTCTGCTGGTTCGCGGCCTGCTGCAAGTGTGGTCGGGCCGGGTCGACGACGCACGCGCGCTGCTGGCGCAGGGCAGCGCGCCCGCACCGGCTTCGCTGGGCTGGATACAGGCGGCCTACAGCTGGCTGGCCGCCGAGGTGGCGTTGGCGGACCAGTCGCTGGAAGTGGCCGCGATGCATGCCGCCCGCATGGCGGCCCTGTCGGCCGAAGTGGGCTATCTGCCGCTGCAATGCATGGGCCACGAGCTGGCAGCAACCATCTACCAGCGCCAGGGCAACCTCGCGCTGGCGGTGGCTGAGCGTGAACGCCAGCTGCGCTGCGAACGGCGCGTCCGCGCCCACAACCTGCAAGGCCGCTCCGAGATGGCCGACTTGCGGCTGCAGGCGCGGCACGGCGATGAGCGCATCAAGCTGCTGGCCGACCAGTCGATGAAGTTCGAGCGCTGGGCGCATGAGGACGCACTGACCGGCATTGCCAACCTGCGGCGCTTCAACCAGTGCCTGGCCGAATGGTCGCAGGCCGGCGAAGCCACGGGCAGCCCCTTGTGCGTGGCGCTGATCGACGTCGACAACTTCCGCGACATCAACAACGGCTTTTCGTACGAGGTGGGCAACCAGGCCTTGCGCGGCATCGCCGAAGAGATGTCGGCCCACGTGCGTGCCACCGACCTGGCCGCGCGCTGGGGCGGCGACGAGTTCGCCATCCTCTTTCGCGACACCGACGTGGAGACCGCGCGCCAGATCGCGCTGCGGCTGCAGGACGCCGTGGCCCGGCACGACTGGGAGGCGGTGGCCGCGGGCCTGCGCGTCGGCATCTCGGTGGGCGTGACCGAGGCCCGGGTGGGCGACACCAAGGCCAGCTTGGTGGCGCGCAGCGAAGAGCTGATGTTCGCGCAGAAGCAGGCCCGCAAGCGCGCCGAGGCCGAGAAGGCCGTGGCCCCGCTGGTCTTGCGTACCGTCACCGACTGGCTGCGCCAGGCCCGGCGGGTGGTGCTGCTGGCCGGCCAGGGCAGCGGGCCGCATGGCGACTTCGGCGACCTCGCGCTGCTGCAGTCCGATCCGCAGGCATTTCGCCGGCAATGGACCGACTGGCGCCAGCAGATGCGCGGGCGCAAGCCCAGCGCCGCCCAGTTGGCACTGGTGGAACTGGCCCATGCCCTGCCGCAGGCGATGCTGGTGTCAGAGCGCGTGGATGGCCTGCTGGCCATGGCCGGGGCCGAGAACGAGGTGGCGCTGTATGGCAATGCCTTCAGGCGGCGCTGCATCGGCTGCGGCAAGACCAACCCCAGCACGGACGTGGAACGCTGCACCACCTGCGGCCGTGCGGCAGACGATGTGCGGCCCGACATGGTGCTGCCCGGCGAGCCGGTAGCCGAGGGGCTGCATGCGGCTGCGGCCCTGGCGATGAAGCGGGCCGACGTGATCCTGGTGCTGGACAGCGACGGCGCCATCCGCTCCACGCGATCGATGGTGGACGCCGCCACCGTGCGCGGGGCCAGGGTGGTGGTGCTGGGCCAGGAGCGGCACACCTGGGGCGCCATGGCAGACCTCACCATCGCCGCCCAACCCGAGGTGGTGCTGGCCGTGCTGCTGCAGCACTTGCAGCAGCCGCCGGCAGCCGCCTCCCCGTCCGATACGCCGTCGATCGGCAGCCTGAGCAAGGACGGATTCGCGGTGTTCTGCTTCCTCACCGGCCAACGCAGCGACAGCACCGGCGCCACGCTGGAACAGGCGCTGCAGTGGAAGGACTGGGAGCTGGCCAATCATCTGCGCACGGTGCCCTGGATGTTTCCGCTGACCACGCCCAGCAGCCTGGACCCCGCCGCCCCGGTGCCCACGCGCCACGATGGCGCGGTGCTGGGCGCCCAGGCCCCGGTGCGCGAAGGTCTCCTGGCCGCGCTGGCCCTGATGCTGCGCTTCTACGGCTTCGAATGGCGCGATGGTGAGGTAAAGCCCAGCGAAGACTGGCGCACCGGCTTCGCGACCTGGGCACCCACGCCCACGCACCACGACCTGCTGATCAGCCGCATGCTCGGTGCACTGAGTCTGATGGGCCTGCGGGCCGAGGCCCGCCAGGTGCTCAAGGCCTTCGAGACCGCGGCCCTGCACTACCGTGGCCCCGATGCGCATGACCCCCTGCGGCACTGGCGCCTGGCCGTGTTCGGCGCATGACGGGCGGTGGGCACACGCCCATCTGCCGCCCTACCCCGCCGCATCCTTCTCGAACCCCACCCCGTTCTCCTTCACCCGCTCCAGCACGACCGAGGTGCGCAGGTTGCTGACGCTGGCGCGCAGCGACGACAGCTGGGTGAGCAGCTGGCTCAGCTGGGCCAGGTCGGCCACCGCCACCTTGAGCAGGTAGTCGTAGTCGCCGGTGAGCTTGAACACGTCGCGCACCGCGGGCTCGTGCAGCACGAAGCGATTGAACGCGTCCACCGCCTTGTCGGTGTGGTTGAAGAGGCGCACCTCCACCATGCCCATCACCGGCGTGCCCTCGGCCTGCGGCGCCAGGTGCGCGTGGTAGCCCAGGATCAGGCCCGACTGTTCGAGCGCGATGCGGCGCCGGGAACACTGCGAAGGCGACAGGCCCACCAGATCGGCCAGCTCCTGGTTGGTCAGGCGGCCGTTGTCGCGCAGCAGTTGCAGCAGGCTGCGGTCATGGTCGTCGATGGTCACGGTCATGCTGGGGTAGGCCCGGTGGTGGGCGGGGAGCTGATTGGGGATGATTCGTCATCGGCGCACCTTGGCGTGCACGATGTGCGCTGTACAAGCATAAGACAGGCACAAAGCTTGCGAAAGTCCCCTGCTCTCATTCACCCATCACGGAGTCCCCATGCGTCCCCTGCTCGCCCTTGCCGCCGTCGCCCTGGCCACTGCAGCCGCCCTGTCGCCCGCCCACGCCGGTCCGCGGCTCGACCGCATCGTCGAATCGAAGACGCTGCGGGTGGGCACGCCCGGCGACTACCGGCCCTTCGCCATCACCGCGGGCACCGGCTATGAAGGCCACGACATCGACGTGATCGAGAAGATCGCCAAGGAACTGAACGTCAGCATCCAGTACGTGCCCACCTCGTGGCCCAACCTGGTGGCCGACCTCAAGGCCGACAAGTTCGACGTGGCGGTGGGCGGTATTACCCGCAACGTCACCCGCATCCGCCAGTTCGAGATGCTGCCGGGCTATGCGCCCTTCGGCAAAGTGGCGCTGGTGCGCACCGCCGATGCGGGCCGCTACCAGTCGCTGGCCGACATGGACCAGGCCAATGTGCGGGTGGTCAAGAACCCCGGCGGCACCAACGAGACCTTCGTGCTGGCCAACTTCCGCCAGGCCCAGGTGTCCACGCACCCGAAGAACGCCGAGATCCCTGGGCTGATCGCCGAGGGCAAGGGCGACGTGATGATCACCGAGACCTATGAAGCCCTGGTGTACGCCAAGGCCGACCCGCGGCTGACCGCCAAGTTCGTCGACAGCCCGCTGACGCCCAAGAACTTCCTGGGCTTCATGCTGCCCACCGACGATGCCGACTACACCCGCGTGATGCGTTTTGCGTGGGACCTGGTCGACCAGCGCGGCGGCCTGGAGCAGGCGCGGCAGCGCTGGCTGAGCACGGCGAAGTAAGGCCCCGGAGCAGGCCTTCAGGCCAGGTAGCGGTCGGGCCGGTGGTTCATTGCGATCAGCAGGTTGAGCACGACGGCCCCGCCCACCGAAGCCACGATCGACGGCCAGGGCACCAGCGCCGTCGATGCCAGGATGATCAGCAGGTCGATGGCCATCTGCACATGGCCGGCGCGGATGCCGTGGCGCTCCTGCAGGTACAGCGCCAGCAGGTTGAGGCCGCCCAGGCTGGCCTTGTGCCTGAACAGCACGATGAAGCCCAGCCCCATCAGCATGTTGCCCAGCAGCGCCGCGTAAAACGGGCTGATCTGCGCGATGCTGACGAAGCGCGGGTGCAGGTCGGTGCACACCGACAGCAGCGCCACGCAGCCAAAGGTCTTGAGCACCATGGCGCGGCCCATGCGCCGCCAGGCCAGGTAATAAAACGGCAGGTTCAGCAGGAAGAAGGCCACGCCGAACGAAAGGCCGGTGGCGTAGTGCAGCAAGAAGGCCAGCCCCGCCGTGCCACCGGTGACCGCATGCGACTGCTGCAGCAGCATCACCCCGAAGGCGATGACGAAGCAACCGGTGAACAGCGCCACCAGGTCTTCCTGCACGCTGTGGGGCACGCGTTCGATGGGCGTCGTTGCAGGGCGGGCGGGCAAGGCGGCGGGCGTGGGGGAGGACATGGCGTGCAGGCGGGAGTGGCGCACAAAACAAGCACAGATTGTCTCATGGTGAACGAATCGCGTGTTTTCGTGGGGCTACAGCGATCGTTTCGTGCATCCAACACCCCTGAAGGCCAGTCCGGGACTCAAGGGCGGCCTGAGCTGCGCGCCGGAGCCGGCGGTTTTCATGCCACCGACACGGTTTTGTCACAAACGCCGGCAAGCATTGCGGTTCTGACAACCCTGCCGCCCATGCATCACTTCGCCACCCTGGCCGCGCGTTGCCTGCTGGTTCTGGCCAGCAGCACCGCCGCCGCCGCCCCGCCCGCGCCGCAGGAATCAGCGCCGCCGCTGGCGCTTGCCTTCTCCGACTTCTTCGTGCAGCCCATCGGCCCGCGCGGTGTGCAGCCCACGCCGGAGTTGCTGGCGGCCGATGGCCAGCAGGTGCGGCTGGTGGGGCACATGGTGCAGCGCGAACAGCCGCAGCCCGGCCAGTTTCTGCTGACGCCGCGGCCGGTGACCATGGCCGAGCATGCCGATGGCGAGGCCGACGACCTGCCGGCGCATACCGTGACGGTGGTGCTGCCGCCGCCGCAACAGGGCCGCATCGTCGCCCATGTGCCGGGCCCGCTGGCCTTGACCGGTCGGCTGGCCTTCGGCCCCGCCGAAGACGCCACCGGCCGGGTGTCCTGGATTCGCCTGTACCTGCCCGACGACGCCCTGGCCCCCATGGCCTCGACCACCCCCGCCACCCACCGCCACTGACCATGAAACCTGCCCTCTGCCTGCTGGCGCTTGCCACCCTGGCCGCCCCGGCGCTGGCCGCGCCCACCGTCAGCCGCCTCACGCCGCCCAGCGAGCTGTTTGCCAGCGGCCGGCCCGAGCCGGTGATCGCCCGCTTCCTGCCGGGCCAGCGCTTCGACCTGCAGGCCACCGTCAGGCCCGACGCCGGCCAGAAGATCGTCGCCGCCCGCTTCATGATCGATGGCCGCCCGCTGGCCCAGCCGGTGGCGCTGCGCGATTGCGCCAGCGGCTGCACCAAGGGCCTGGCGGCCGAGACCGCCATCGCCAGCGTGCGTGCCGTCAGCGTGCAGGCCGCCGGCCGGCATGAGTTCAGCGTCGAAGCCACGCAGGCCGATGGCCAGCTGGTGACGGCCCGCGGCAACTTCGACGTGGTGCCCTTCACCGCCGCGCTGGGCCCCAAGGTCAAGAACATCATCATCCTGCTGGGCGACGGCATGGGCGCCTCGCAACGCACGGCCGCACGCATCGTGCACGGCTATGCGCAGGGCAAGGCGATGCAGCCGCTGGCGATGGACAGCTTTGCGGCCACCGGCCTGGTCAAGACGGCCTCGCTCAACTCCATCGTCACCGATTCGTCGCCGGGCATGACGTCCTACGTCAGCGGCAACAAGAACAACAACAACGAAGAAGGCGTGTTTCCCGACGACACCGTGGACGCCTTCGACAACCCGCGCATCGAGTACCTCAGCGAGTACCTGCACCGCACCCAGGGCAAGCAGCTGGGCATCGTGACCACCGCCGACGTGTTCGACGCCACGCCGGCCGGCAATGCGGTGCACACCAGCAACCGCGGCGCGGGCACCGGCATCGTCGACCAGTTCCTGGACGACCGCGGCCACACCGGCCTGGCGGTGCTGATGGGCGGCGGCCGCAAGTGGTTCCTGCCGGCCGGCACGCCCGGCTCGGCCCGCACCGACAGCAGCGACTACGCCTTCTCGGCCACCGACCCGCACACCGCCGAAATCGTGCGCCGCTGGGGGGTGGCGCCCGGCAGGCTGGACAAGGGCCGCGACCTGATCGGCGACTTCCAGCAGGCGGGCTTCCAGTACGCCGCCACCAAGACCGACCTCGACCGCGCCGATGCCGGCAAGCCCTTGCTGGGCCTGTTCGCGTTTTCCAACATGAACGTGGCGCTGGACAAGATCAACGGCCGGCGCGGCACCGACCGCAACGGCCTGGGCGGCGCCAGCGTGGTGGACGACTTCGGCCTGCCCGACCAGCCCATGCTGGACGAGATGGCCGCCAAGGCGCTGGACGTGCTCAAGCGCTCGCCCAAGGGCTTCGTGCTGATGGTCGAAGGTGCTTCCATCGACAAGCAGGCCCATGCGATGGACACCGAACGCTGGATGCTGGACACGCTGGAGTTCGACCGCGCGGTGCGGGTGGCGCAGGACTTTGCGGCCGAGCGCGGCGACACGCTGGTCATCGTCACCGCCGACCATGAATGCTCGGGCGCGGCGCTGATCGGCGGCTCGGTGGTGACCGACGCCAGGCTGGCCGAGCTGGCCGGCAGCAAGGGCGTGGCCAACCTGCGCAACAGCGTGGTGGGCACCTATGAGAAGGCGGGCTTTCCGCATTACCGCATCGCGGCCGACGGCTATCCGGAATCCACCGACATCGACTACCGGCTGCTGGTGGGTTACGGCGCCAACGCCGACCGTTACGAAGACTGGCGCACCAAGAAGACGCCGCAGCGCGACGTGCAGCAGCCCTTTGCCAACCAGACGCCGCTGAAGTGGTACCCCGCCAATGCGATGGAGCGCGACGACACGCTGGGCGACTTCATGGTCACCGGCCAGGTGCCCGGCGAGCAGGCGGTGCACACCGGCACCGACGTGCCGCTGTCGGCCTACGGCCCCGGCGCGCTGGCCTTCACCGGCGTGATCGACAACACCGACGTGTTCTTCAAGCTGGCGCAGGCCGCCGTCAAGGGCGTGGTGGCGCCGGCGGAAACCACCGGCGCCCTCAAGCCGGCACGGCCGAAGCGCTGAACGCGCGGCGACTGCAAAAACCACTTGATCCGGGCCCACCGCTGCCGAAACCCCTGCAGGGGGCGCGGTCGGTGCCCGTGGGAAGTGCAGTCGTCGATGTTCAAGAATCTCAGCTTCAACCGCAAGATCGCCACGCTGGTGGGTGTGTCGATCGCGGGCCTGGCCGCCTTGTCGGCCGCTTCGTTCCTCCAGCTGCGCAGCAGCATCATCGAGGGGCGCAAGGAACAGCTGGTGACCGCCGTCACCGCCACGCAGACCATGGTGGCCGGCTACCAGGAGCGCGCCGCCAAGGGCGCGATGACACTGGAAGAGGCGCAGAAAGCCGCCAAGGACGCCATCCGCCTGACCCGCTACGGCCAGGGCAACAAGGAATACGTGTTCGCCTGGTCCACCCAAGGCGTGGGCGTGGCCCATCCGCTGAAGGCGGAGTGGGAAGGCAAGCCGATGATCGGCAAGATCAAGGACAGCACCGGGCTGGACGTGATCGATGCGGTGGTCAACGGTGCCAACCGTGCACCGGATGGCAAGGCCTTCGTGCCGATGATGTTCCCGCGGCCGGGCCAGACCGAGCCGGTGCCCAAGCTGCAGTACGTGGCCACCGTCAAGGGCTGGGACTGGATCATCGGCTCGGGCCTGTACATGGACGACCTGGACGCCGAGGTGCGCGCCGCGCTGCTGCGCAGCCTGGCCGTCACCGGTGCGCTGCTGGCGGCCATCGGCGGCATCGGTTATGCGGTGGCCCGCAGCGTCATCCGCCAGATCGGGGGCGATCCGGCCGATGCGCTGGCCGCGATGAACGAAGTGGCCCGCGGCAACCTGGCCACGCAGGTGCGCACCCAGGTGCCGGGCAGCCTGCTGCATGGCCTGGGCACGATGATCGATGCGCTGCGCCACACGGTGAGCCAGGTGCGCCAGGCCACCGATTCCATCGCCACTGCGTCGGGCGAGATCGCCGAGGGCAACCACGACCTGTCGGCCCGCACCGAGCAGACCGCCTCCAACCTGCAGCAGACCGCGGCTTCGATGGAGGAGCTGACCGGCACCGTGACCCACACCTCCGACTCGGCGCGGCAGGCCAATGCGCTGGCCGAATCGGCCTCCACCGCCGCGGCCCAGGGCGGCAGCGTGGTGAGCCAGGTGGTGGCCACGATGGACGAGATCAGCGCCAGCTCGCGCAAGATCGCCGACATCATCGGCACCATCGACGGCATCGCCTTCCAGACCAACATCCTGGCGCTGAACGCGGCGGTGGAAGCGGCCCGCGCCGGCGAACAAGGCCGCGGCTTTGCGGTGGTGGCCGGCGAGGTGCGCACCCTGGCCCAGCGCAGCGCCGAGGCGGCCAAGGAAATCAAGAGCCTGATCGGCGCCAGCGTCGAGCGGGTGGAAAGCGGCTCGCAGCTGGTGACGCAGGCGGGCGC
>CAKZXL010000362.1 GCA_937883885.1 uncultured Aquincola sp.
CGGCGCTGGGTGGTGCGCTGGAAGTACCCGCTGTACGACAAGGTGGTGGCCATCTCGCACGGCATCCGCAACGTGCTGCTCAGCGAAGGCGTGCCGCCCGACCAGGTGGTGTGCGTGCACTCGGCGGTGGACACCGAGCGCTACCAGCCGAACGCGCCGCGCGACGCCGACCGTGCCTGGTTCGACGCCCAGTTCGGCCTGCAGCCCGGCGACCTGGCGGTGGCGCTGATCGCGCAGTTCATCCCGCGCAAGGGCCACCGGGTGCTGGTGGACGCGATGCCGGCGGTGCTGGCGCGACACCCGAACACCAAGGTCATCTTCCTCGGCCAAGGGCCGCAGGAGGCGCCGCTGAAGCAGCTGGTGGCCGAGCGCGGCCTGCAGGCCAGCGTGCTGTTCGGGGGCTTTCGCACCGACTTGCACCGGGTGATGCCCAGCCTCGATTTGGTGGTGCACCCGGCGGCGACCGAAGGCCTGGGCGTCTCGCTGTTGCAGGCGGCTTCGTGCGGCGTGCCGATCGTCGCCACCCGCGCAGGCGGCATCCCTGAGATCGTGCAGCCGGGTTTAACCGGCGAGCTGGTGGCGCCCGGCGACGCGCCCGCGCTGGCGGCCGCGCTGATCCAGCTGCTGGGCGATGCGCCGCTGCGAGAGCGCTACGGCCAGGCGGCGCGGCAGTGGGTGCTGGACGGCTTTTCCACCCGCTCGATGGTGGAAGGCAACCTGGCGGTGTACCGCGAGGTGCTGGCGCGGCGCGGGCGCTAAGCCGCGGCGCCGGGCACTGCCAGCCGCTGCAGCAAGCGGTCGGCCGCTTCGGCTGCGTCGAAGCGACCCACCCGCTCATAACGCCAGCGCCAGCCCTGGCGCACCCACTGCCGGCCGGCGCGCAGCGTCAGTACCGCGAGGTCGGGCCGCTTGGGCAGGCTGTTCCAGGGCAGCGGCAGGCCCAGCGCCTGTTGCTCGGCCGCGAACTTGCGCTGGTCGCGCGCCATGTCGGGGTAGATGGCGAGTTGGGGCTTGTCGGCGCACAGCATCGCAAACACATGGCTGGGCCCGGTGTCGCCGCCGATGAAGGCATCGCAGGCCAGCATCTCGGCCAGCATGCGGTCCAGCCCGCCCAGAAACTGACCGGGTGATGGGTTGAGCAGCACCACCTCGCAGCCCGCCTGCTGCAGCCGCGCCGCCAGCGCCAGCGCCTGCGGCCGCTGCCAGTTGCGGGCCTTGTTGTAGGGCGCATCGTCCAGCACATGCATCAGCACGCGCGGGCCGGCGCTGCCGCGGCCGGCGCGCAGCTGCTGGGCCTGGCTGAGCACCGCGGGTGGCACATGCTCAAACTGCCCGGCCTGCGGTTGCCGCGCGAACGCATTCGTGACGGTGAGCCACAGGTTGCCCGTGTCCCAGTCCGGCAGCGGCCGGCCTTCATCAGGCTCGAAGCTCAACGGAAAGTGCAGCGGCAGGTCGAACACCGGCGCGCCCCCTCCGGCCGCACGGTCGATCACCGCAAAGCGCAGGCCTTCTTCGAGCCGCCGGCGCTGCGCCCACCAGGCCAGCGCCATGCGGTCGCCCAGCCGCAGGCGCGAGGCATCCACCCGCCAGGTGGCGGCCGGCATGTTCACGCGGTGGCGAAGCCCGGGGCCTGCTGCGCCTGCATCATCGCCACCACGTCGCCCACGCCGATGGCGTCCAGCGAGGGGCCGCGCAGCATGTGCATCAGCGGGTCCAGGTCGAGCAGCGGGCGCCTGCCCAGCAGCACGAAGGTGGGCAGGTCGCAGGCCACGGCCAGGTTGGTGACGCCGGTGTCGTTGCCCACGCAGCCATCGGCCAGCCGCAGCGCTGCCACGGTGTGCAGGATGGTCTGCTTCGTCTCGGCGCGGATGCCGTGGCGCAAGGCCGCCGGCACGTCGGCGAC
>CAKZXL010000363.1 GCA_937883885.1 uncultured Aquincola sp.
TGCGTCACCGCACGTTGGCGCGGATGTCGGGGAGCGCTTTTTGCAGGTAGTACACCATCGACCAGATGGTCAGCACCGCGGCCGCCCAGATCAGGCCCGTGCCCCAGATGCGCGTGTCGATCACGCCCAGCAGCGGACCGTCGTACAGCAGGAAGGGGATGGCCACCATCTGCACCGTGGTCTTGAGCTTGCCCAGCATGTGCACCGCCACGCTGCGGCGCGCGCCGATCTCGGCCATCCACTCACGCAGGGCCGAGATGGCGATCTCGCGGCCGATGATGATCAGCGCCACCATCGCATCGGCCCGGTGCAGCCACACCAGGATGATGAGCGCGGCGCAGACCAGGAACTTGTCGGCCACCGGGTCGAGGAAGGCGCCGAACTTCGAGGTCATGTTGAGCCGGCGCGCCAGGTAGCCGTCCAGCCAGTCGGTCAGGGCCACCACGATGAACAGCACGGTCGCAATCAGGTTGCGCATGCCGGCGTCCACGGGCAGGTAGAAGATGCCGACGATCAAAGGAATCGCGACGATGCGCGCCCAGGTCAGCAGAGTCGGCAGGTTGAAAAACATGGCCGATGCTACCTTGCGGGGTTGAGAAGGCGACTATTCATCCAGGAGGCGCGGCTTGAACTTGCGCGCGTCGTTGAACAGGAACACCTCGCTGTACACCCAGGGCTTGGGCAGGTGGCGCACGTCGCCGAAGGGCGCGGCGCGCTGCACCGCGGCGATGGCGATGTCGATGGTGTCCACCGCCTGGCCCGGCCGGCGGGCCACCTTGATGTGGCGCACGCTGCCATCGGCATTCAGCTCGATCTCCAGCACCGGTATGGCCAGCAGCGGCTGCCGCACCTCGGTCATGTAGACCAGGTCGGGGTTGGCCTCGGCCAGCCGCTGGGCGGCATGCAGCTTGTACTCGGCCCAGTCGCGGGCCTGCTTGCGCGCGACGGCGGGCTGGCTGCTCAGCTCCGGCGAGCGGGTGGGCGCGGTGACGATGCCGCCCGCGCTACCGCCTACGCCACCACCACTGCGGCCCAAGGGCACGCTGGTGCCGCAGCCGGCCACCAGCAGCGCCGCCGCCAGGGCCGCCAGGGCCGCCTTCCAACCACGCCCATGCGGCGCGGTGTCAATGCAATGCACGGTAGATCTCCTCCGCCAGTTGTCGGGATATGCCTTCCACGCCGCACAGTTCGTCGACGCTGGCATTGGTCACGCCGCGTGCGCCGCCAAAGCGCTGCAGCAGGCGTGCACGTTTTTTCGGGCCCACGCCCGGGATTTCTTCGAGCTTGCTGCCGCCGGTGCGCACGCTGGCGCGCTTGGCCCGCATGCCGGTGATGGCAAAGCGGTGCGCCTCGTCGCGGATCTGGGCCACCAGCATCAGCGCGGCCGAGTCATGGCCCAGGTACACCTTGGGCCGGCCGTCGGCAAACACCAGCTCTTCCAGGCCCACCTTGCGGCCCTCGCCTTTTTCAACACCCACGATCAGCGACAGGTCCAGGCCCAGCGACGCAAACACCTCGCGCGCCATCGACACCTGGCCCTTGCCGCCGTCCACCAGCACCAGGTCGGGCATGCGCAGCCTGGGGCTGGGCTCGACAGCCGCTTCGCCTTCGGCCGGCGCCACGCCTTCTTCGGCCTGCGCGGCCATCGCCTCGGCGATCTTGCCGTAGCGCCGCGTGAGCACCTGGCGCATGGCGGCATAGTCGTCACCGCCGGTGATGCCGGTGATGTTGTAGCGCCGGTACTGCGCGTTCTGCATCTGGTGGTTCTCGAACACCACGCAACTGGCCTGGGTGGATTCACCCGCGGTGTGGCTGATGTCGAAGCACTCGATGCGCAAGCTGTCCAGGGAATCGACGTCCAGCTGCAGCGCCTCGGCCAGCGCACGGGTGCGCGCTCGCTGCGAGCCCTCTTCGGCCAGCAGCCGCGCCAGCGCGATCTGCGCGCCCTTGTCGGCCATGTCCAGCCAGATGCGGCGCTGTTCGCGCGGCTGGTGCTGCGCGGTCACGCGGCTGCCGGTCTGGGCGCTCAGCATCTCCAGCA
>CAKZXL010000364.1 GCA_937883885.1 uncultured Aquincola sp.
TAGCGCAGCACCGGGTGGCCCATGGCGTTGATGCGCTCGGCCTGGGCCACCGCGCGGTGGTCCATCCACACGATGATGTCGCGCGCCGGGTCTTCCGAAGGGCCCACCGGCAGCGGCCGGCCGCCTTCGCCCAGCACCACCAGCGAGCAGGTGGCGTCAAAGCCGATGCCGGCCACCCGGGCCGCGGGCACGCCGGCGCTGGCCAGCGTGTCTTGGACCGCGCGGCACACCGCGGCCCAGATGTCGGTGCTGGATTGCTCGACGATGGCGCCGGCCGCATGGAAGGTCTGGATGTCGTGCTTGGCCGTGGCCACCATGTGGCCAGCCAGGTCGAACAGGCCGGCGCGGGCGCTGCCGGTGCCGACGTCGACACCGATCACGTAGCGGGGGTCGGGGGTACTCGTCATGGGCTTCAAAGGTCGACGCTGTTGGGCAGGATCACCAGGTCGCGCACCGTCACGCCGCGCGGTCGCGTGAGCATGAACAGCACCGCCTCGGCCACTTCCACCGGCTGCATCAGGCTGCCGTTGGCCAGGGCCTCGTCCATCTTCGCTTGCGGCCAGTCATCCAGCAAGGCGGTGACCACCGGCCCCGGCGCCACCGCGCCCACGCGGATGCCATGCGGCGCCAGCTGCCGGCGCGTGGTGTGCACGAAGGCCTGCACCGCGAACTTCGACGCCGTGTAGATCGGCTCCCAGACCACCGGCACCAGCCCGGCGATGGAGCTGGTGAAGATGATGTCGCCCGACTTCTGCGCCACCAGGTGGGGCAGCACCGCATGCACCGAGCGGAAGGCCGCGTTGATGTTGAGCTGCAGCATGCGGTCCCAGTCGTCGGGGTTGCCTTCGGCCACCGGCCCGCCCACATAGGCGCCGGCATTGGCATGGAAGATGTCCAGCCCGCCGGCCAGCTCGAGGATGCGGGGCAGCAGCCCCGACACCTCGGCCGGCTGCAGCAGGTCCAGCGTCAGCGGCAGGGCCTGCGGTCCTAGCTCTTCGCACAGGCCGGCCAGCTTGTCGGCGGCGCGGTCGATCAGCACCACCTTGGCGCCGGCGCGGATCAGTTCACGGGCGCATTCGAGGCCGATGCCGGAGGCCGCACCGGTGATGGCGGCCACCTTGCCCTGGATGGATTGACTCATGATCGGGGTTCTCCAGCCGCGCGACCCTCAGGCGCGGCCATGGGACACGCGGGACTGCCGCGCCAGGGAATCGACGATCACCGCGATGGCCAGCACGGCGCCGGTGATCATGAAACGCAGCGACGACGACAGATTGAGCAGCGTCAGCCCGCTGGCGATGGACTGGATGACGATGATGCCGAGCACCGCCGAATAGGCGCTGCCGCGGCCGCCGAAGAGGCTGGTGCCGCCGATCACCGCCGCGGCGATGGCGTTGAGGTTGACGTCGCCGGTGCCGGCCTGCTGGCTGGACGAGGCCAGCCGCGCCGCCCCCAGCACGCCGCCCAGCGCGGCCAGGCTGGCGCACAGCACGAAGGCACTGGTGTAGATGCCCTTGACGCTGATGCCGGCGCGCCGCGCCGCCTCGGGGTTGCCGCCGACCGCGAACATGGAGCGGCCCCACTTCGTGCGCGTCAGCGCGTACTGCATCAGCACCGCCAGGCCCAGGAACAGGCCGAACATCAGCGGCACGCCGCGCCCCTGCGACAGGTAGGCCACCACCGCCACCAGCAGCGCCGTGAGCGAGAGGCTGCGCGCCAGCAGGCCGGCCACCGAGGGCGCCGACAGCTGGGCCGCGCTGCGCCGCTGGCGGGTGCGCAGGCCGCCCACCAGCATGACCAGGCCCGGCAGCACCGCCAGCGCGAACGACACCGGCGTGGGGATGATCATCAGCTGCCCGAAGTCCACCAGCGCGGCGCCGTAAGGCAGGTTGATGGACCCGCTGGGCCCCAGCACATACAGCTGCATGCCCAGGATGGCCAGCAGGCCGGCCAGCGTGGTGACGAAGCTGGGCATGCCCAGCCGGTTGAGCAGCGCCGCATACAGCGCACCGAAGGCCGCGCCCACCGCCAGCGCGGCGGCGATGGCGCCGAGCACCGGCCAGCCTTCGTTGACCCACAGCGTGCCCACCAGGGCAGATGCAAAGCCGCTCATCGAACCCACCGACAGGTCGATCTGGCCCAGCATCAGCACGCACACGATGCCCAGCGCGATGACGCCCACCGTGGAGCAGTCGAACAGCAGGTTCACCAGGTTGTTGGGCGACAGGAACACCGGGTTGAGTGCGGTGAACACGCTCCAGATGATCACCAGGCCGACGATCACCGGCAGCGAGCCGAGGTCGCCGGATTTCACCCGGCCGATGAAGGCGGCGAGCACGTCGCCCAGGCTGGCCGCATGCTTGACGCGCACGTCGCTGCGGTCGAGCAGCGGGCCCGCGGTGGTGGGGGCGCTGGTGTTCATGGCTGGGCCTCCTGAAGGTGGGCGGGTGGCGGTGCCTGTCGGCGGCTGGCGCGGCGAGACACCGCGTTTTCCGTGGCGCCGGTGATGGCGGCGATCAGGTCCTCGTTCGAGGATTCGGGCGTGAACACACCGTTGTTGCGGCCCAGGCGCAGCACCACGATGCGGTCGGCCGCGGCCCGCACGTCTTCCATGTTGTGGCTGATCATGATCACCGCATGGCCGCGGGCGCGCACGCGCTCGATCAGGTTCAGCACCTCGGCCGTCTGCGCCACGCCCAGCGCCGCGGTGGGCTCATCCAGCATGATCAGCTTGGGGTCCAGCAGCAGCGAGCGGGCGATGGCCACCGTCTGCCGCTGGCCGCCGGACAGCGAGGCCACCACGTCGCGCACGCTGGGAATGCGGGCCGACAGCTCGTTGAGCAGCGTCCAGGCGCGCACTTCCATCGCCACTTCGTCGAGCTGCCAGGGGCTCTTCTCGCGCCCCAGGAAGATGTTGGCCACCACATCCAGGTTCTCGCACAGGGCCAGGTCCTGGAACACGGTGGCGATGCCCAGGTCCAACGCCTTCGACGGGCTGTCGAGCGCGACCTCGCGCCCATCGAAGGTGATGCTGCCCGAGGTGGGCTGATGCACGCCGGCCAGGATCTTGATGAGGGTGGACTTGCCGGCGCCGTTGTCGCCGACGAGTGCCACCACCTCTCCGGCATGCACGTCGAGGTCGATGTCGGTCAGCGCCGACACCGCACCGAAGCGCTTGCACACGCCGCGCAGGCTGAGCACGGGCGGGCCGCTGCGGGCCTTTGCTTCATGGCTCATGCCGTGCCTTACTTGCCGATGCCCAGCTTGGCGCAGCCTTCCGCGTAGCGGCCGGTGCACAGCTCTGCCGCGGTGGCGATGCCCTTGTCGATGATCTCTGCCTTGAGGTTCTTGGCCGTGACCACCGCCGGCGTGAACAGCTGCGAGGGCGTGTTGTAGAGCTGGGTCTCGGCCTTGGGCGCCTTTCCTTCCAGAAAGCCCACCGCCACCCGCGCTGCGGCTGCGGCCACGATCTCGCTGGGCTTGGAGATGGTGTTGTACTGGTCGCCCGCGATGATGAGCTGCAGCGCCGAGGTGGTGGCGTCGTTGCCGCTGACCGGCGGCACCGGGTTGCGGCCCGCGGCCTTGAAGGCGGCGATGGTGCCGCCCGCGGTGCCGTCGTTGGCCGCCACCACGCCCACGATGTCGTTGCCGAAGCGCGTGATCTGGCCGCTCACCCACTGCTGGGCCTTGGGTGGGGCCCATTCCGGCGTGTCGAACTCGGCCAGCTTCTTGTAGCCCCCAGCCTGGATGCCGGCATTGATGCCCTTCTTGATCAGGCCCGCGGCAGCGTCGGTGGGTGAGCCGTTGACCTGCAGCACGCCGCCCTTGCCGGTGGGCACGCCTGCGGCCTTGAGCGCCTGCATCAGCGAGTCGGCGATGGCGCGGCCGATGCCCTCGTTGTCGAAGGAGACGTAGTAGTCGGCCGGCGTGGCCGGCACCGGGCGGTCGTAGGCGATGACCTTGACGCCCTGCGACTGCGCCATGCGCACCAGCGAGGCGGCGGCGGTGGAATCCACCGGGTCGAGCACGATCACCTTGGCGCCCTGCGCGATCACCGCGTTGAACTGCTGCTGCTGCAGCGACACGTCGGCATTGGCGTTCTGGTAGAGCAGCTTGCAGTCGGGGCACAGCTTGGCCATCTCGGCCTTGAAGCCCGGCCAGTCGTGCTTCTCGTAGCGCGTCGAAGCCTGGTCGGGCATCAGGAAGGCGACGGTACCGCTGGGCGCGGCCAGGGCCGCACCGGCCGCTGCAAGGCCGAGGGCAAGCACGCCGAGGCGGGTCGCCGAGGTCACGATCTGCTTCATCTTTTGTCTCCTGCGCTGGTGAGGGCAGCGGTGCTGCCGGGGTCGTGTTCCGCGGTGTGTGCGAAACGTGGGGTGACGGTGGCCCGGCCGCTCGCCGATGCGGGCAGCCAGGGAAGGTTGTTGACGGGGCGGGTGGGGCGGCGGGGCCGCAGCGGCTACGGCGGTGCGGCGGCGCGGGGTCGGACGAGGCTCGGCATCAGGCGGCCTTCCGCTCGTCCACGTTCTCGGCCAGCAGCGCGCGGAAGTGCGAGGGCTGCAGGCCCTTCTGGCGCAGGAACTGGCGGTTGAAGTTGGAGATGTTGCGAAAGCCCGCCGCGAAGCAGATGTCGGTGATGGCCATCGAGGGCTCGCTCATCATCAGCTGGCAGGCCAAGTTGATGCGCAGGCGGTTGACGTACTGGCTCAGGCCCATGCCGGTGTGGCGGCGGAAGCTGCGCGAAAAGCCGCTGGGGTTCAGGCGCGCGATGCCGGCCAGCTCGGTCTCGGTGAACTTCTCGGTGAGGTGGGTGCGGATGTAGGCGATGGCTTCATTGATGCCGTTGGCCATGTAGCCCGACGGGTCGGGGTGGTAGGCCTCGCTGGCCAGCGGCTGCACGCCAGGCGCGCGGCTGAGCGCACTGAGGATGGCGATGAACAGCTCGATGCGGCGCAGGTCGCTGGCGGCCACCAGCTCGGCCAGCAGGGGTGCCACTCTGGCGGCGGTGTCGGGCGTGAACAGCGCGCCACGGCGGCTGAGCTGCAGCAGCGGCTGGAAGGCGGCCAGCTCGGGCAGCAGTGCGGTGGCGTCGTGCACGAAGGCTTCGCTGAACTGCAGCACCCGGCCGCGCAGCGGCACGCTGGTGCCGGCCGGCAGGTCGCTGACCCAGTTGTGCGGCAGGTTGGGCCCGGTGAGCACCAGGTTGCCCGGCCCGAAGTGGCCGATGAAGTCGCCCACGAAGTAGTGGCCGCCGGTATGCACCACATGGTGCAGCTCGTACTCGGGGTGGAAGTGCCAGCGAACGGTATGGAAGGGGTAGCCGTGCTCCCAGGCCTTGAAAGACTCTGCACGCCCAATCTGTACCACCTCGAGGTCCGGCTTCATCGCCTGTGCTCCTTGACCGATGGAGCAGATGGTAGGCAACGACCCCGCGCGGTGCTACTACGAAGCCGGCCTGGCACCTGTACTTTTTTGACCTTCAGCAGGTGGCGGATGGTCGAAATTGCGTAGTTTCCCTAGGTGGAGAAACGGCGCCGCACGAGAGACGTATCGAGCGGACAAAGAAAAAAGGCCTTGCATCGCTGCAAGGCCTCTTCCTTCTGTTCTTGGCTCCCCGACCTGGGCTCGAACCAGGGACCTACGGATTAACAGTCCCTGGGGATGGGATTTCCTGGGATCTCCTGATACAAGTCGCCTCCTGAATACTCTTTACAGATCAATAGGTTACGTCCATAGTCATTTCAAGCCGTCTCGGACCATTCCCGCCAAGACTGGCACCAGATAAGCTACGGACTATGGCAAGAGATCAAGTTTCGGCGGCTTCCGCCGCTATCAAATCGCTCGATGGTGGCGCCTTCCTGACGCTGTACAGCCGCCTCTATCGGGGTGGTGCCCTGCAGGCCCGCAAGCTCGCGAACGGCGCCGTGCAGCTCTACTGGCGCTACTCGCTCGGCGGCAAGACGAGCCGCGAGCCCATCGGCGTCTATGACCCTTCTGCACCGCCGAAGAAGCTGCAGCCCACACCGCGCGGCTTTGGCCTCGCAGCGGCGCTCGAGAAGTGCCGCGAACTCGCCGATGTGCACGCGGAGCGCGCTCAGACGGGTGGACTTCGAGAGGTCACCCGAGTTCGACACCAAACGCCCATTTCGGCCCATTTCCTCCGGCTGACCTCAACAGAATCAACGACTTAGCGGCGCTTCTCTGATTTTTCTGTAGTGGCACGTTTTCCATTGATGGGTGTTGGCAGCCCTGAGGAGAGGCGGCTACACTCCGCTCATGTTCATCAAGCTCACCCGCTCTGGCGCACGCACCTACGCGCAGCTGGTCGAGTCCTTCCGCGATGAACACGGCAAGCCCCGGCAGCGCACCGTCGCCACGCTGGGTCGCATCGACGAGCAGGACGGCCAGGTCGACGCGCTGCTCAACGGCCTGCTGCGCGCCAAGGGGCGCCCCGCAGGCTCGGCCGAGAGCCCGCAGGTGCGCTTCGAATCGGCGCTGTCGCTGGGTGATGTCTGGGCGCTGGATGCGCTTTGGCATGAGCTGGGCTTCGATTCACTGGCGGCGGTTTTCCGGCGCGCCCGCTTCACCACCGCCGTCGAGGCCGCCATCCGCGTGATGGTCTTCAACCGTCTGTGCGACCCGGAGTCCAAGCTGGGCGTGCTGCGCTGGCTGCAGACGGTGAGCCTGCCGGGGGTCGATGTCGACAAGCTCAGCCATCAGCACCTGCTGCGCAGCATGGATGCGCTGATGGACCACCAGGCGGCCGTCGACGACTGCGTGGCGCAGTTGCTGCGCCCGCTCATCGACGAAGACCTGTCGGTGGTCTTCTACGACCTGACCACCATCCGCGCCGAGGGCCTGAGCCAGCAGGATGGCGACGTGCGCCACTTCGGCATGTCCAAGGAGGGCGTGATCGCCCGGCAGTTCATGCTGGGCGTGGTGCAGACGGCCGAGGGCATGCCGATCTTCCACGAGGTGTTCGACGGCAACACGGCCGAGGCCCCGACTTTGGAGCCGACGCTCAAGAAGGTGCTGGCGCGCTACCCGCACGTCCGCCGCCTGGTGGTGGTGGCCGACCGGGGGCTGCTGTCGCTGGACAACATCGAGGCGCTGACCCAGCTGCAGGTCGCGGGGAACAGGCCGCTGGAGTTCATCCTGGCGGTGCCGGGGCGGCGCTGTGCCGAGTTCGTGGAACTCCTGCAACCGATGGCCGAGAAGGCCGCCCAGGCCACGCACGAGATCGTCACCGAGGCCCGATGGCAAGGCCATCGCCTGGTGGTGGCGCACAACCCGCTGCGGGCCACCGAGCAGACCCAGGAGCGCCTGGCGCGCATCCATGCGCTGCAGCAGCGGGCCGATCAACTCGCCGGCAAGCTCGACGCGCAGGACGAGGGCAAGGTCCAGCGAGGCCGCAAGCTCTCGGACTCAGGGGCCAAGGCGCACTTGTTCCACGAGGTGAGCGAGGCCCATCTGGCGCGCATCATCCGGGTCGACCTGAAGTCTGACTTGTTCACCTACGCCATCGACGAGGCGGCGCTGGCCCAGGCGCAGCTCATGGACGGTAAGCTCATGCTGGTGACCAATGTGCAGGACATGGCCGCCGACGAGGTGGTGCGGCGCTACAAGGCGCTGGCCGACATTGAACGCGGCTTCAAGGTGCTGAAGTCCGAGATCGAGATCGCGCCTGTCTTCCACCGCCTGCCCGAGCGCATCAAGGCCCATGCCAGCATCTGCTTCATGGCGCTGATCCTGTACCGCGTCATGCGCCAGCGCCTGAAGATGGCGGGCAGCGATTTGTCACCCGAAGCGGCCCTGGCCGAGCTGCGGCGCATCCAGCGCCACACCGTCAGCATCGACAGCGGCGCGCCCATCCACGGCGTGTCCACCGTTCAACCCCGCCAGGCCGAAGCGCTGGCCGCTCTGCGCATCAAGAAACCCACCATCGACACCCAGCTGACGCTTCTGTAGTGGCAATTCCGAAGGGCTGACCTATACGGATCAAGCACTTACGGGCGTTGGTGTCGAACTCGGGAGGTCAAGGCCGAGAAGCGCAAAACCTTCATTGCACAGAAAGCCGCTGAGGCGGCGAAGTCGGAGCGCACGCTGCAGAAACTTCTGGACGCCTACGTGGCGCACCTGAAGATGCAGGGGCGACGAAGCCACGTCGATGCCGACCAGATCTTCAAGCGCCACATCACCGAGGCCTGGCCGGGCACTGCAGAGGCTCCGGCGGTCGATCTGACGCCCGATCAGGTGCTTGACATGCTGCGCAGGCTGATCGAGGCCGGCAAGGGACGCACCGCGAACAAGCTGCGGTCCTACCTGCGGGCGGCCTACCAGTGCGCGCTCGACGTGCGGACCACTGCCTCGATCCCGGTGGTCTTCAAGTCCTTCGAGGTGGTCTTCAACCCGGCAGCGCAGACTCGACGCTCTCCGCAATTCGATAGGGCAGACAAGCGACCGTTCTCCAAGGCCGAACTGCAGGCTTACTGGAAGCTGATCGCCGACAGGCCCGGTCCCGAGGCGGCGGCACTTCGGCTGCACCTGCTGACAGGTGGCCAGCGCATCGAGCAGTTCGTTCGCCTGAAGTGGGTAGACGTGAGCGACGACGCGTTGACGATCTTCGATGCCAAGGGACGACCAGGCCAAGGCCCTCGTGTTCACCAGATCCCACTGCTGAAGCTGGCCCGCGCCGACGTCGCACAGTTCAAGCGACAAGGCGAGTTCGCGATCTCAACGACCGCAGGCAAGAAGCCCATCAGCGTGCGGACGCTCGCGGGCTGGGCCCGTGAGGTTGTCGCCGACACGATCGACGGCTTCCAACTGAAGCGGATTCGATCCGGTGTCGAGACCCTGCTTGCGGCACATGGCGTTAGCCGAGACGTGCGAGGCCACTTGCAATCACACGGGCTAACCGGCATTCAAGCTAGACACTACGACGGCCATGACTACATGCCCGAGAAGCACTCGGCGCTTAAGATCTTGAGCCGCGAGGTTCGATCAGCAGCAATCTCGTAGGTTGGTATCCAAGACTGAGTTACCCAACATTCTTCGGAACAATATCTTGTTCGCCTCGTCTCACGGAGAAGCTGCTATCCCGCATATCGGCGTGTAGTTGGATAAACGGATAACTTTTCAATAGCTCGGCTGCCATTCGTTGTGCAACGCTTCGCAGTGTCGGATGAACGGTCTGCCCGGATCGAAGTTCGGCAACATATATCATCTCCGGAAGGTCATAGTGCAACTCGCAGAGCACATTCATTCCGAGGGGATAATAGTATTGCGCGTCAACTGTCGAAAGACCGTCTTCCAAAAGGCCTTGAATGCCTCGAACCTGCTCCTCGACAAACTTCTGAGACTCGAGCCTTAGGTCGCCTGGCAACTGCGACAAATACCACGAATTGAAACCATAGTTGCCAGACAGAAGGGGCATTCTGCAAATGCCGGGACGGTGCCGTTGAAGATCTCTGAATGAGCCAAAATCAAGCAGGAACCGACATTCAAAACTACCGTATCGAGCCAGTGCGCGGGGGACGACACTTCGACGCGGTCGACTGCTCAAGAGATCTCTAGCCGAAGCTGGCAGCTCTGAGTAAACGGTGGAGCTAACCTCAAAAGCCGACTCGTCTCGAATCCTTTCCTCATCGGAGTTGTAGGTTTCGGCAATTGAAACTCTTCTCAAATAATCCAACTCATCGTCCGATACCTGATGGCTGAAGCTGTTTGGATAGCGCTCAATCAGAATCTGGCGACACTTCGACCCAAGGTCACGCACCTCCTTGAGCGGGTGGAGCTCAAGTCGCAGTGTGTTCTCATGTGCCTGTCTCAAGTTTGTCGTCCAGGAAACTTGAGAAGTTACTCCCGCCGGAAGGAATCCGCGAAGAATATCGAAGGCACGCGCCTCGATTGCCTTTGCCCAAGTCTTATCGTTGGTACCGGGGACATTTGGAAATCGAGTTTTCAACGAATCAATGAGCTTTGAGCTACTTGCCGAGTAGAAGTCGATCCACCGGCGAAGAATCTCTTCCCCACGCGTGCTTCCGGCCGGATTATGAAGTCGCTGCTTGGAGAAGTCGATATACCTGGTCGAGCTTTCCTGGCCAGAGTAAAGTTGATTGTCTTGAACCGCTTTGCATGCTAGCAGCGAAATATCTTCGATGAAGAGCGTCGTAACACCACAGTCGCCAATAGATGCATGCCCATAACCAACATAGTAGCTCGACATAAACTTATCAGATCCGGTCTGATGCACCCGATCTACATGCTCAACAACGCTCTTCGAGGATCGGCTATAAAGTGCCTGAAGCATCGCGGAGGTTTCTGGAGGGAGATCATCGATAAGGTGAATATTCATAAAAGCTGATGTCAGTTCAGAGGTGTAGATTCCGGCAAGCCAGGTTACTTAGCGGATAAGAGCGGTCACTTCGCAATCGAAATGACATGCTGGTCAGAAAGCGCAAGCACAACATCATTCGCAACATGTGCAGGTGCAACTACAATGACGTTTTCGTTTTCCAACAGCTTTCGAGAGTGCTCTGGAACCTCGGCAGCTGAAACGTACACATATCGCGCAATCGGCCGCTCCAGAGCCTCTGCTGCGAACGCACGCTTCTCCAGAACTGCAGGAACAAAGTGCCCTAGAAGAGCCGCCTTCGTACTGAGCTTCACCTCTATGAAGATCACAGTATTCTGATAAGGCCCGGAGAACGGCGAAAACACGACATCCGGTCTCTGTTGACTAGAGAACGGTTGGGTTTCTGCCGTTATGTACTCAATGCTGACATTGCCAAAAGGTGTGAGTTCTAGCGTTAGCTGGGTCGTGTACTCTAATTCAGTTGACATGACTCCCCTCATCTACCATTCTTGGATCGCTTAAGTGGAAAAGTGCAATGTCCAGAAAGTGCTGGACCTCATTATACACGCTATCCGCATAATTCGCTTCAAGTGCACGCATCTCCATCAGAAGCGACATCGCAGTAAGTTGATCGATCAGACCCTCAGCGTGAACTCTGGGTAACGCAATTGCGACCTCACGTCGTATCCAGAAATGTTCATCTTTGGAGCAACTAAGTAGCAGTCGATACCGAAGCTCTGCATCGATAGAGTCTCGGGAGAAATCTGCCACAAACAGCACGAGTGCCCACCGCATTGTTTCATCGAGATCGCAGGAAATAGTTCGGAGAAATTCTTCAAAGTCAAGGAGGCTTCTAGCGGCTGAGAAATTCTCGGCAATTATGCTGTGCAACGCATCAACAATCCTCATATTCGGATCTGGAATAGCTGAAAATTCCCCGCGATTGGAGAGGTAGTCTTCTAGTGGCCTAAACTCCCCAAAATCGGGTGCAACGTCACCATGAGCAACGCGTTCTCTCAACAAAGTTAGCTGATCTAGATGCCCGGAAGATTCGCCTGAGTCTGGCAACGAAGCACTTGAGCGCGTCTCGCCATATAGCGAGAATGTTGCAGCACTACTAACTGTCCAATCGTCGGACAGGTATTCCGTCAAGATGGATTTCGCCCAAGGCGTAGACGAGTGTGATCTCAGTGCGCGAGCGATCTTCAATCTTACGGATGGGGAACTGTCCCGAGACAAGGTTCCAATCCAAGAATGATGATTGCCTCCCTCGTAGAATCGAGTCGATGGTGCATTGAGAATAGTTTGAGCGAGTCTCCCCCTCACCCATTCGCGAGGGCTGTTGGAGAGAATCTGAAATAGCTGTGAGTGAATTGTGGTCGACAGCTTATCAAAATAGTTTGCGGCCAACCAATCAAACTGACTTATGTCGCTGTTTAGTGAGTCGGGAATTATTTGGACGAGCCCCGGAATGTCACGGAAGCGATCAAATGTTAGGAGAATTAGAACAGCGTGTGCTTGCCGGGAAGAAGCAGGAGCTGGAATCGACGCGCGAACAACTTCGCGGCCCGAATCATCAGCTTGGTCCGCAATATGTCTCAAAGCATAACCGGCGGCTCGTCTAACCCGCCAATGAAAGCTATCAGCCAAGCGCCATAGTTCAGTCAACACAGCGTTCGAATACCCCGTTGCTAGGGGCAGCTTCGATGCAATAAGTGCGGCCGTCTCTTGCTCCTCCCACCTTTCTCGAGAAATCGATGAGAGCCGATGTAAAATCTCAAGTGCTAGACTAACGGGCATGGCAGCAATGCTGTGCGCGAAATACTGCCTTAGAATGTAGTTTTGGCTTGTGGCTATCGGGTGCAGGTACTCAAGAACGCCTCTGGCGACAGCAGGCGTTCGGCGAATTGCCGCGCACAGCGCAGCGCCTATGTTAGAAGGGCTCCCTGCGAGCTCCTTGAAAATCAACTGCACCAGTGGCGGGTCACTTTCCAAAGAAACGAGCACCACCTCGATGATTCCAGGTGCGTTGATGAATCTAGATTCGGCCAACTCTCTGAGGCGCTGAACAATCTCCGTATGCGACGAGTGGCTTAGTTTGGCTGACAAAAGGTATTTGGCGCAAGTGTACTCAAGGTATCTCTCATATTGAAAATATACTGTTGAGTCTCTAATGCGGAGAATATTGTCGCTAACCAATCGGTCCAATAGTCGATGATCGTCTGTCAGTCCAACCGTGGCATCCACAAAGGGACGACAGTCATGGATCATCTTTGCTGCAATTCTGTGCAAGAGCAGTCTTGCACGCTGAACATCTGCTCCAACGGGATAGCGTTCCGTGAGGAATCGCTCGAAGATTTCATCTGATGACAGATCGTTCGGAATCGGACGCCCGTCTCTGAAGCTCTCAGCAACTATGCGCAACAAGAAGGGCTCCGAACATAGCTCCTTCATTCGCTCTGACATAGAATCAACTAACCCAAAGTATTCACGATACTTTCCCCAAGCGGCCGCGAACTCAGTTTTGGTATAGCGCTGCAACTCGACACTACACGACAGTGGGCCACTTGCCCTCCTGAATACGCTCTTTCCCAAGCTGCCGAGCATATTACTGTCGTTACGTAGCCAAAAATCCCAATCGCTTGTTCTGCAACTCACTACTAATCGCCATTGGCTTCGACGACAGAATCGCTCCACGAAGTGATTGAGGGCTAGGCGCACTTCGCGCCTGGAGATCGGCACTTCGTTGAGGCCGTCAATGAATATATAAAAGCTGCGATTGCTTGATCTAACTAGTTTATCTACATCTTCGAGTACCGCCCTAACGCCCCGATCTGCAAAGGAGAGTCCTAGATGCTCCACTAGGGACTCTTCGATGCCATTCAGAATATCGCCGCTGCTAAACACAATGACGAGATCTGAATGCGACTTATGTTTTGCGAGGTTAAGCAAAGTATTTGACTTGCCCATGCCTGCATCACCAACGATGGCAAATACACGATCTGTGTCGGTGCTAAACTGATCGAACAGGCGAGCGCAATCGTCTCGACCTACGTATATGCCTTCGATGTACTTGTTATCTACTATTCGAAGCGCAGCGCCTTCAGTGCCGGCTTGGCCATCCGCCTCTTCCAGTGCGGACTGTAGCTGGCGCTGTAGAGAGGCTAGATCCAGCTTTATGGCCGGCGTCTGGTATGAGCTGCCACCGGCCGAGTCAGCCTGCCAGATGTCGGAAACCTCGCCATTCCAGTTGGTGGCATAGGCATACATCCGATCGCGAACCGTAGGTTGGTCAAAGGTCGATCGGCCTACATTGGCCAAGAGAGTTGGGAAGTCGGGCCACTGCGCTAACCCCCCTTCTCCGACGGCGTCGATGAGTGTTCGAGATAGTACCGTTCCAGCCTTCGCCTGAATTCTTGCTGTCTGTCCTTCAAGACATGCGTATATTCGACATTGTCGAACTTGCTTTATCCAATCGATTGGCCTCGGAATAAGTGGTTCGGGTGCAGCGGCTCCGCCTCTGCCAAAGTCTGCTGCTTGCCTGCAGGTGTCAAAGATAAGTATCTGGTGAGTGAACTGTGAGAAATTCTCACCCTTAAGTAGTGCCGAAAGCGCTGTGACTTCGATCGATCTCGGCTGGGCAATCGTCGCTTCGGGGAGTAGTAGATGATGGGAGTGCGAAGAGCCAGTTAAGAAACCATGCCCCAACCAATATATCAGTAGAGTACCACCAGTTTCATCGGCGGCTACCACATCCTGCAAGAAGTTTATGAATCGAGTTCGTTCAAAGGACTGACAATTCGCGAAAGCAGTTTCTCCATCGCTGTTAGTAGCCCCTGTAATCCATACATCGATACGGGACTCTGGTACGCCTAGTGCTAATAGCCATGAATGAATGACGGAGATTGTCCCCCTTGCGCCGCTGAGCTTCAAGGCTTGTAGTCCGTTTCCTTCATACTCTTCCAAGCCGACAAGTATTGCCCTTGTCTTGGAAGGGGGGGGGGGAGTCATTGACATTGGAAGCGTTGAGTTGAGCTTGTCGTGAACGCCATTTGCGTTCAAAGGAACTTGGCGAGGGAGTCCCACATCGCGTCGTTATTCCAATATGCGGAATGAGACTGTGGAAACGGAAGCTGATTAGCTACTTCTATATCCTGCGCCGGCGCCCCAAACACCGGCTCCGCCAGATAGCTGAGTAGGTCATTTCGGCAATAAATGTTGACCCATTGCCTTGGGAATGTTTTTGGCAGTGGCTCGCCAGGCGCCAATGATGTCAATGCCCCGAGTTCGTAGAGAAGCGGCGCTTGTGATCCAACGGTAATGAGGCATCGAACATTGGGTCGCGGATCCATAACCAAGAGGTCTACGCACGCCAAACCGCCCAGACTGTGCGCGACAACGACCACGTCATCTCCGCATGAATCAATTCGGCGTGCTATGTAGTGTCTAATAGCCTGTCCGCGGGACTGATATAGCAAAATATCCCCCGCTAGTGGATGACTCGAATCGAAGAGTGCGTCTCGATTGCGATTCGCTAGCTTCGTTAGTGCGCTTGCGGCTAGCCCTTTAACTAAACTTGTTAGACCACTTGTAAAGAGCCCCATGTCGGCCCCACCGATCTTCGAAAACGTTTCGGCTACCACATGGTCGCGCTGTGCCATGCACAATGATGGGTAGCCGAGCGTGACTAACTCCAGTTGAATTTGAGCCGTTATCGCTCTCGCACTTGCACCACGAATGGACGCGTTAACTTCACGCGCAGATCGAATGGCGTCTTGTAATTGCTTGCTGTCGAAAACGAAGTCCACAGCGGATTTCCATATCTCCGAAGGAATATAGTTCTCAAAGTCTCGTGGAATCACCTGGAGTTGATTCCGAATAACTGAAAGAAACTCCTCCGCAGCATCAGAGTCACCGAGATATCCTATTCCAGAACGCGGAAGTGCAGCAATTTCGCGAAACTCGAATAGCGGATCCAGGTTCAGAACCTCCCAGAGGGCAGCTTGGCCACTGTGCTGATTTGCTAGAGCGTCCTTCGGCGTACCTTGAAAGTATGGAATGGACCGACCACCTAGGTGGAGCTGCGCCCCTAACGTGGGACCCCACATGCACGGCTCAATTGTTCTGTGGGGCGCAACTCTGTGAAGAGCCCGGGACACGATTGCCGCCATACTTCGATACGCAGCTTCGCGTGTACCCGTTCCATGAACCAATAGCAGGGACTTTGGAGTCGTGGTGGTATTAGTCATTGAGAATGGGCTTTCATTGCTGCCGTCAACCCGTTGCCTTCGAGGCATGTTTCAAGGGAGTTTGGGCTAGCCATTAAAAGAGTCTCGGCGATTGAGAATAGAATTTAGAGAGTGCAGATATCAGTATCCGGCTTCAAGCAGAGACCTGAAATCAGTGATGAATGCAGGGCGGAGATAGAAGCCGAAGTAGGCATCTCGCAGCGCAGAGAAATACTCTTGAGGCGAACCAAGGGCTACTCGCTTAAGCAAGTCTCCTGAAGGTCCATCATCTGCATGATAGTCAGTATATTTAACAAGATCTCGGAAGCTAAAGCCAAGGGATGCAAGTGCCTTGTAGGCGCTCCTCGCTTCCTTGATGTTGGAATAAGAGTTCCTTGAGTGAGGTTCTCGCTCGGGCGGTCTGAAGTCATCCTTATGGACCGATGAAATATCTGGATTGGCCAGCTCGTCGTCCCAACTTGTCAAATACTGAGAGTAATGTAAATATCTTGTCGACTTATATCCCGTGGTCTCATCGGTTCGTCGAAGGGTCACCGTTGCTTGGACAAAAGCCTTATATATTGCAAAATATGCCAACGTAACACCGCAATTGATGGCAAAATCTATGGTTGCGTATGCGCTGCTTTTGGTTTCATTTGGTCCGCCAAGAATAAAATACGCTTTGGTGTGTATTCCTGCGGCGCGTAGTCTGGAGAATAGAAGCTGAATATCAGTATTTTTGACGCCAGAGCCGCCTTTTTGTTTACGTCGTCCAATCTCGTCGCCATGCTCAACGCCGAATGCAAGCATCTGACAGCCTGATTCTACTAGTTGATCAATAAATGATCCAGCCGGCCAGGCGCGTTCGTACTCGAGGAAGTCTTCGATACGAAATATTCCCCGCCAGGTGATCCGATGTCCTTTGTCAACCCGCAATAAGAATAAGCCGGCGACAAATTTATTGGCCCACTCGATGGCAAAGGATCTCGCATGTGACTCCTGCAACAGAGACAATTGTGGCAAGACATTGTCATCAACGAACTGGATGCGTATGGGTAGATAGGCATCGGATAATGAATCAACTTCACGGAGCACGTCTTCCACAGCGCGGCGCCTCTCGCCGCCACTTAGTTGCCTTCGTTCGGTACAGAACGCGCAGTTCCAATCGCATCCCTGCGACATCACGATATGCGCCTCAAATACTGCGTTCTTGTGAGAGCGACTCCTATTCGGCTCGTAGTACCCGTTCGGCCCTGTAAACACTCGTCGATCGATCGCTGGGGGTGCCCATACGAATTTCTTGGAATCCACAGAACTCGTGTTCTGTTCCAATTCGGAGATCGTTATACCGCGTATCTGAAGGCGCTTGCTGTGTGGATTGGCTTGCAAGGAGGCAGAATTTGGCCATGGGCTTGCGCAATCGATGGAGTCAATGACTTGCTCAAGATTTTGAGGAGCATTGCTTGATATCGCAAAGTCCCACTGATCGCGATATTCTTTAGCAAGAATCAGGTTAGTCCAGCATCCTAGATTTACGGCTGGGCCTCCCACAACCAACAAGGGGTGTTTTGAACTGCTTCGAGTAAGGTGCAAAAGCCGCGTGACGCTCCTGAGTGTGGTAAGTACAACATTGAAGCCAACTACATCAAATGATTCCGCATATTGTGGGATCTTTCTCCACATTGATGGATTTCTATGGCAGTCCAGAATCTGAGCGTCATGACCAAGAGATGAGAGGTGCGATGCGAGAATTCCAAGTCCGAGTGGAGGAGTGTTGGTCGATGCAGCATCCATGTCCGCCGTCGCATCTAGGTCAATCGGCGGTAGAACTAGCAGTATTCTTTTCGTCTTCGATCTCTTGATTCTTGAGGTGGCTGCTTGAGAAGGGGCGACTTCGAGTCTCGAATCAATCGACCCTGCCAATACAGGTCCAAAGATTTGCCGACTAATGGGGAAGTGCTGGACCGTGAATCTCTTGACGTTGAAGCGCTGTGCTACTAGCATTGCTTCACGCTCGAAGCATTCGATGAACTTGCTTCGTACCTCATTGCAAGAGGCACTCACTAGAACGGCCCGGTCCACTATCGAACCGAGGGCGGTCAGCTGTCTGTCGCTGTCTCTTCTCTCTGACTGTGCTTGTAGTCGCGCTCGAAGTGAACGCGAGAACGCGATTCGTATGGCTGTAACTCGAGCCTGTTCGTCATTGCGGGACGCAAGGCTAGAGAGGATGTCGAAGATCTTGTGCGGCGTCCTCCTGTATCGCATCAATTGCCCTGGCGTAGATAAGCTGCATGGCCGATCTTCAGCGTCGTCCATCTTTTCAGTTTCTGGGGGTGGTGGTGCCATCACGCTGGTGCAGTAGATCGGTCGTTGAAAGTATGCCTCGACGCACCATTGTTCAGTCGATCAGCATCTTGTGGCGCTGAACGCACTGGCCTGTGCCGCCTATCGGCGGCGCGCCGTGGGGGCATGGATGGGCAGCGGTGCGATCTGGGGTCGCAGCTTGCTGGGTGCGCCGCCGCCTAAACATCGCTTCGTACATCAGCGCACGCGCAGCATGTGGTCGGTCTCGCCCTTCTTGATCTCGGCGACGCCGTCCATCGCCTTGACCATGTCGGCGAAATTGGCGTGGCCGTGGTCCTTTGGATCGAAGGTGGGGTCCAGGCGCTTGATCATGTGCCACACCGATCCCTTGTTGTCCCAGGCCTCGCCCTTTGTCTCGGCGAGCAGACGGACGGCACGCTTGAGCATCTCGGCGGCTGGGTCGACTGGGGGCGGCGGTGAGGTGTCCTTGGCTCCGATGGGCTTGGGCGCTTCTTCGGTGCTTGGAGCTTCGACCAGGCTGTCGTAGTAGCGTGGCAGCTCTTGGCCCAGTGCTTGTTGGTGTTCCGGCGGTTGCCGATGCCGATGAGGGTTCGGCCAGCCGCCTTGATCGTCTGTGCCACGGGCATGAAGTCGCAGTCGCCACCGACGATGATGACGGTGCCGATGTGGGCGAAGCGGCTGAAGTCTTCGGCGGCGTCGAGGCAGAGCTTGATGTCGGCGCCGTTCTTGGCGGAGGCGCCCGGCTGGAAGAGCTGGATCAGTTCGACGGCCTCTGCAGCAGCGCGTCCTTGTACCGGCCGAAGTACTGCCAGTTGCCGTAGGCGCGGTTGATGGCGACGGGGCCGAAGGAGGCGCCAAGCTCTACCAGGGCCTGGACGTCGATGAGTGGTTCCTGGACCTTGAAGCGGTTGTCCTGCTTGGCGTAGACGCCTTCGCCGTACTTGGCCTCCATCAGGCCGGCATGCAGGTTCTCGAAGTCCCAGTAGAGGGCGACGGAACGGCTGTCGTCGTTGTCGTTCGGGTTCATGGTGTTATCCCTCCCAGTCTTGTTGGAGCCATCGTAGTGCCTCCGGGCGAGGTCACCTGGGCTGGGCGCCTGCCATCAGGTCGTCGATGGACGCCAGCTTCACGATGCCGTTGACGGCGCGCGCCAGTCCCGCGTCCATGCAGACGAAGGCGTCGGCCTGGAGCTGGGTCAGGGCGATGTACTCGTCCATGAAGGTGTACGGCCAGCCGAGTTGGTCGGTAATCTTCCACGCAAGGCCTTGCAGGACGCGGTCGCCGAGCAGGCGCAGGCAGAGGGCCCGCAGGTGGTCGAGCTGGCGCCCGGCGGTCTTGCGGTCGAGTTCTCCGCGCTGAACGCGTGCATAGAGTTCGGCCATCACCTGCGACCGGATCAGCGTAGGTGCCAGGAGCTGGTGCTCGGCGCCACGGCCTTGAGTTGGGCCAGGTGCAGGACGACATCGGCACCGATCACGAATCTTGTCATGGCGTCTTCATCGAAGCTTGGTTCGGTGAACGGTCGGCCGCGGCAATTGCCTGGCGGGTGGTGGTCGTCGATCGGAGTCTAGATGTGCGTCTCAGGCATGGTCGAAGTTGGTGCAACGGCGAGCATGGTTGATCAATGTGGAGGGGTTCCGTGCGCTGCAGGCGACGTCTGCGGTGGATGGGTTCATGTTGATGCCGCCAGGTCTCTGTGGGCCAGGGCGTCTCCCCGCTGCGCGGGGCCGGGCTGTCGCGCTTCGCGTCGAGCCACCGGGGTACCGGTTTCTCGCCCCTGACGGGCTTCCATCCCTGACGCAACACGGTCAGGCCGGCTGAGCCGGCTGAAACACGCGGCGGCCCTTTCCCGTGCCCGGGGATCGCGGGCCCTGATTCCTTCACGCTGCGCGTGAACGAGGCCCGCTTGGCGAACTGACCGGCTTGCAGGTCGCTGCGCTGCGCTTCACTCGGTGCGGCGCCGGCCA
>CAKZXL010000365.1 GCA_937883885.1 uncultured Aquincola sp.
CTTCGGCCCGCTCCGGGGTGTCGTCCCCCTTCACAGCCTCGAACACGCGGCGCACGATGCTCGTCCCATCAACGAGGAGGAGCTTCGGTTTCTGTGGGGGGAGGAGGTGTTCCATGGCGGCACGCGTGGATATGCGCGGTATGCACACAGGATATCATATACGCGGCTCGGAGGGTGGCCTTGGCGGGCTGCCTCGGCGCCTGGGACCTTGGTTTGTGCGTACCCTTCAGCCGGCCACTGTGTAAGGGTCTTTTCCCTCGATGGCGTCGGCTGCGATGGCTTCGTTGATAGCGGCCATCGCCTCATTCAACGCCACATCACGCCCGAGAAGCGCCTTCAGTGCGTCCTGAATGCCTTCAGCACTCTTCGGTGGCCCCGGTGGGGACTGGAGCGCGGCAACGACCTGCTGCGGGGAGATTGTCATCTTGTCCTCCAACACAAAGGGCGATCGTGGACGACCCCCGCCAGCGCCGCCGCGGCACACCCTGGCTCGGCCTGGCTCGACAGGTGCTAACGGGCGGGCTGGAGAATTGCGGGATGCGAGGGGCGTCAGGGTCTCTGCGTGGCTTGCTCAAGGCGCCAGACGTAGTCCACCTTGGACGTGCGTGCGAGCGGGCGCCCCAGGAAGTCCTTGAAAGGCTTCACTCGGCAGCTTTCCAGGCTGGCCACCGCCGCATCGTCCAGGAACTTGTGGACGGCAGTTTGTCCGGCGGACTGCAGCAGCCACACGTAGGAGATCCGGCCTTCCTCGGTCGCCGCGAATCCCAGCCGGGTGGTGCCCTCTGCCCCCACCCTGAGCGCCTCGTCGGGATAGCTGGAATAGGCGCAGTCGATCAGCTGGCCGCTCTCGACCGATTCACCGGTGAAAGCTTGCGGAGCGGGCGGTGCCGCGCAGCCGAGCAGGGAGGCCACGACAGACATGGCGTACAGGCCACGTGTGGCAAAAGCAGGGCAGCGGGGCAGGAGAGAGACTGGCATGGACGTGCGCGGTATTGAAAAGCCTGGACGATGCCACGCCCAGGTTGCCCGTGGCTCGACACGCGCGGCCGCCAGGAATGAAGCCTGGCGACGTCCTTCATCAGCGCGGACCATCCGCGAGGGCGGAGGCCTGGAGCTTTTGCTTCCCGGGGCCGGAGGCGACCTCATCCGCGAACAGCGGCGCCTGGCGCCGCTTGCTGGCCTTGGAGACTTCAGCATCGGCCGCCCAGCGTGCCACCTGACCAGGCCGGATGCGTGCGTCGTGCACCACCTTCGTCGCCCGGGCCAAGAGGCGTCGGGCGCTACTCAGCTCGGCCGGCGTGCAGAAGCGAAGCAAGGCTGCAAGGTCGTGCTCGATGGTGCGCAGCTTGGCATTCACCTGGTTGCGGATGGCTCTTTGCTGGTTGGTGTCGCGCATGATGAAAGTTGCCTCTCGGGGATGCTGCTGCCGACGTGCGGCACCGATCAGGGTCGCGGGCTCTTGGTGCGTTGAGGTGCCTGCGCCGGCGTCATCACTGAAAGCCTGCGCAGCACGGTTTCGCGAACGCGTGCAGGTGCTTCACCGAGCAGGCCGGGCCAGGCCGCTGCGGCAGCCCTCTGGGTCTCACGTACCACCCTCCGCGCGCGATTGAACTGAAGGAATCCGGCCGACTTGGCCATCGCCTCTGCACGGTCCTCACCCCAGGTTTGCAGCGACTCGTCCATCTTTCGGTTCACCGCCAGCTCGTGTGCCGGGACAGCGTCGAAATAGGAGGCGACGCTGACCAGGTCGTACGCCGGCGACAAGCGAGGATGCCGGCCATCCGGGTAGATGAGGCCCCAGTTCTTCGAGTGCGCATCGGTGTTGCCAAGGAGCGCGTTGACGGTCCACCTCCGGAAGAACTCGTCGAAGTCATCCATTCCGCTGGTCGGAGAGGTCTTGAGGATGACGAGCAGCGCCAGCATGGCATCCTCCATGCGGTGGTACTTCCGCTGTGCATCGAGGCCGATGGCTTGCGTAAGCTCCTCGAAGTGGATGCGAGCGGTGACACCGAGAGGCTTCCTGATGCGATCGAAACGGTGGACCAGCAAGAACTCCCCGAACGCATCTTTCACGTGCCCTGGGACGTCCAGCTCAGAAGTCGGCTTGACTTCGAAGCGAGCGACCCCGACGCCTACCGCCTCAGCAAGACGCATACAGCAGGCCTCGTTGAAGACCAGGTCCGGGAACTTGGTGGATGGCAACTTCGCGAGGAATTCGCCGGCCGCGGTGCCGCGTCGAACGACATAGCGGCGGCCGTCGTGCACCATTGAAAACTTGGTCTGGACGCCATCGACTGAGAATCCGTCCTCCACCGGCGCCGCCACGGTCCCGGCTTCCACGGGCTCCAAGTTCTTGGTGACGTGCAGCTCGAGGACGTCCGCGGGGACGTCAGGCGCCGGAACGACCTCCACGGCGCCCGGCAGGTCGTGTCCAGCCGCAGCCAGCAGCTCGAGCTCGTCACCGACATCGACTCCACGCTGTTCCGCGAGTCGCTCCCGGTTGCGACCTTCAGGCAGCAGGTTCGAGAAGAAGCTGGGCAGCTTTCCGATGCGCACCAGGCGCTCGTCATCAACGGCCCGCAGGATGGCCTGGGTCTCGCGCTCGTTGGCGCCGATGTAGAGCTGGGAGAGCGCCGGGCGCGCGGCATCGTCGATGTAGTCGGGTTCGAAAGAGATGCGCAGGTTCTCGCCGAACTGGGAGAGCCACCCGATGCCGCGGGGCGTCTCGGAATCGGGCGTGTGCAGGAGCACCTGCGCCATGGTGATGACGCTCTTCGAGGCCATCAGACGTCGGACTCCGGTTGCGTGTCAGGGCAGGGCGGCTGCGTTGAGGGCTCCGGCACGTCGGCCAAGATGGTGGCCGCCTTCCCGCGCATCTCGACGATGGCTTCTTCGGGCACCCGCATGTAGATGCTGTCGTGCACGAAGCGCATGAAGGCCTCCATGTCGGACGAGCTCTTCCCGCTCGCCTGGTCGATCATCTGCTCGATAGGTGCCCGGCGATGCGAGAGGTCGGCACCGTAGAGCCTGTCGAACTGGCGCACCAGCTCAGGAGTCTCGACGGCCTGGTAGACGCAGGCAAGGAATGCTGGGTCCAGGTAGGCCTGCGGCAAGGGAAGGCGCAGACTCGTGGCTCGCGAGGGCGATTGGTCGGAGATCGGTTGCATCATCGCTTTTTGGCGGCAAGTTGCTTGAGCAGCGCCATCTCGTTCGCGCCGGCCGCCCGCCACTCATCGGGTGAGCGGACCCAGATGCCTCCAGTCTCCATATCCACGGCGAGCCACTTTTGCGGGCACTTGGTGTGAACGGAGACGGCCACCTCGCTGGACAGCTCCGGAACCGTGGAACCATCGAGCAGCTTGCGCTCGCGCGTATGGCCATCCGAGCGCATTGCAGGGCCGGTGGCGGACTTTGTGCTCACTCCTCGGGCTCCGAACGACCGAGTCCTGCGCCGGTTTCGAACACCCGCTGACCAACCCCCATGGGCGCCGCGACACCAGCCGGCAGCGACAAGGTGACCCCGCCGTTGTTGATGAAGCTGGCCACTTCCTTCACCAGCGGCTTAGGAACAGGGAGCAGTGCATATCCGAGCGCATCGAACAAAGCTGCCAAGCTAGAGATACGCGCATCCGTCTTTCCCTCGGCGGCCGAAGCAGTCAGGCGGCTCAGACCCGTCCGAGCTGCGAGGTCGACGATGGTCTTGCCGTGCGCTACCCGCAGGTTCCGGAGCTGCTGGGGCAACAACAACGTGGGGTCGATGACCGGTGTGGGCGAGGTGGCCGACGAGTTGTCCATGACGGCTCATTGTGCGGCGCCGCCGACCGTATGTCAAGGAAACTATGCATTCAACGATGAATGCATATCAAACTATGCAGTACCGGCCTCGTTCCCGCGTTTAAGGAAGGCCAGCGCCGCCTGGTACTCCCGGCTGAAGTCGGCGCCAGAGTTCACATTCGGGGCTACTTGCTGCATGCCGGTGTACAAGAAGCTAACCAGCTGGAGCGCCGTGTAGTCGCCTGGCAGCCCCTTGATGGCATGGCGCCGCACTGGGCTGTTGATGTCCAGGCCCTCAGCACCGACCTTGGCGATCTCCAGCACCACCTGGTTTCGCCTGTCGGGGCCCATCTCGTCGAACATGTTGAGTGCCCTCACGATGTACTCGAAGACGTCGGGGCGGAAGCCGTCCGGGCCTACGCCGCGGGAGCGCAGCGTAGCCTCGGCGATGAGGGTCAGCGCCTTCTCGGCTCCCTCGGCCATCGGAGAGCGCGGATGTCGCTCGAGGAAGAGCTTAAAGGCGTCGGCCGCCTGCCCGCGCAGCGTGCTGGCCTGGTCGACGGACCGCGGGTCGAAGGCCCAGTCCTTCAGCGCCAGTGCCAGGTTCCACAGCGCCCGCTCGTCGCCCGGCAGCCTCTCAGAGGCGAGGCGCGCCATCTCCGCGGCCATCTCGCTCTCGCCGAGGTGCCCCAAGATGCTCGACAGGTTCATCAAAGTCAGACCGTCGTCCGGCTGAAGCTTCAAGGCCTCCATCAGCGCCGTCTTGGCCTCCGCGTACTGCTTCTTACGCGCATACGCCACGCCTACCGCAACCCAGGCTGGGTGGTAGGCAGGATCTAGAGCAACGCAGCGCTTAAGCGCGATGAGCGCCTCGGGGAACTGCTGAGTCTCGCTGAGTGCCAGACCGAGGTTGAAAAGGACGTCCGCCCGCGTGGGCTCCTGCCTGGACAGCGCTTGGAGCATGGGGATGGCGCGGGCTAGTGAGCCGGCGCGCAGCAGCTCCAGGATGTCGTTCAGGGGGTCGGGCGTGTGTTGCAGCATGAAGGGTCCGTTCGAGGTGTCAATTATCGATGTCTGGTCCCGCGCGGCTGGTGGCAGGGGTCCTCGCCGCGCTGTCTCCGAACCGGTTGCGACGGATACTGCGGCCTATGGGCTACTTTTGCTGTGCAGCAAAAGTAGCCGGAACGCCTAAGTTAGGTGGTTGCGGTAAGTTTGCTGTGCAGCTAATAATACGCGAATGGCAAAAGTAACCGATCAGCGCTGCCGTTCGCTGCTGGAGGCACTCGACAAGATCGTCGGGGTGCGCGTCGTCGCCTGCGAGGTGGAAGTTCCTTTCGACTCGGAAGGACGTCGCGCCTATATCGACCACCTCGTACGCGCGCGTCTGGGTGAGGATGAGCGGGAAACTGCACTTGCCATTGAGTCGATGGACACTGTCTATCCGCGTGACGCCCAGAAGCTGGTGGAAAGGTTCGCCGCGCGCGCCTGGTCGTTGGACGGCGTCGATGAAGTGCCCCTAGTGGTCGCTTCGCACCTGAGCGATGGTGCTCAGAAGGTGCTGCGAGACGGGCGCGTTAACTTCTTCCACGCGGCATCGGGAACGATGTACTTCCGGCATCGGCAACGGCACATCGACATCCAAAGACCGACGTCCGAGCCCTTGGAGCGAAAGATCAGGAGCGTTTTCAACGGCGCGCGCGAACAGGTCGTGCATGCGCTTCTTGTGCACAGGCGATGGGAGGGAGGCAAAGCTTGGGTGTCAGGCACCGACCTCGCGGAAATGGCTGGGACGTCGCCATTCACGGTCTCGACAACCCTACAGGAACTCGAGCGGCAGGCATGGATTGAGGTGACGGGCTCAGGCCCCACCTTGCGGCGCAGGCTCAGTCGCCCGGAACTTTTGCTCGACGCCTGGGCCGACGCTTGGAAGCGAAGGCTGCCCAAGGAGCCGCGGAGTCGGTGGTACGCCTATGCGGGCGGCGGCGGCGGCATCATCGATTACATGCTTGAACGGCTCGCTGGCTTCGAGGGCTGGGCGCTGACAGGCGCCGGCGCGGCCAACGCGGTTGTCCCGCACCTGACGCCTTTTGACCGCGCAACCATCATCGTGCCGCCAGGGCTGAGCAAGGAGTGGGGCGCCAAATTTGGGCTCGAGCCCGCGGACAAGGGGGCCAACGTGACCTTCATCGAGCGCACAGGCGCAGCGCTGATGTTTGGCGACAGTCATCCGGAACGGCCGGGCTCACGCTTCGCAAGTCCGTTCGTGATGTACCTAGATTTGCTGGACGGCGTCGGCAGGAACAAGGAGCTCGCGGCTGAGTTTCGGAGCCGGGCATTGCAGCTGGGGGAGGCTACCAATGGCTGATAAGCACGACAAGGCGGCGCTCTACAGCGAGCAAACGACGCTCGCCTGCGAGATCGCGCTCGGCCTGCTCCATGAGGCGTTTGGCGGCTTCAAGGACAGCCTGCGCTTGATCGGAGGGCTCGTGCCTCGCTATTTGGCTCCGGCCGAACCGGCGCACGTCGGAACGACGGACGTGGACATCGTGCTCGACGTTGAAGTTCTGCGTGTAGGGGAAGACTACAGCACCCTGCGAAGCCAGCTGAAGAAGGCTGGCTTCCAGCGATTTCAGAAGGACGGAAAGGCAAGCTCCTGGCAATGGCAGCTGGAAGTTACCGGCGTGGTTGTCATCGTCGAGTTCCTGGTGCACTCTGACAGCCCACAAGAAACGGGGCTGGTACCGTTGGACGGCGAGGAGATTTCGGCGTGTCGGATTCCCTTCGCTGGCATGGCCAGCAGCTGGTGTGTCTCTCGCACGATCCGGTTCGAAAGACCTGATGGCGCCGGGATCTCTTCGGAGACCATCCGCCATGTTGACGCCGCTGCATTTGTGGCCTTGAAGGCACTGGCGATGAAGTACCGGCATGAGCCCAAGGATGTCGCGGACCTGGTGCACGTGCTGCGCCATTGCGACGGCGCGCCGGCCTCCATCGCTGAGTCGTACGCTGCGAGGCTGGCCTCCGGAGAGTATGCGCAGCCGCTCAACATCGCGCTGGCTACGCTCGAGGAGAAGTTCTGCACCGACGACCACACGCAGGGCTTCCTCAAGGACGGGCCCGGGCGCTACGTTCAGTTCTATGAAGTCGGGGGCGATGATGAGCGCGCGTTTGAGCGCCGGCAGGTCAGCGGCCTGGTCAGTGAGTTTGTCCAACTGGTGCGCTCAAGCGTCGATGCGACTAGCACACGGGCGCCCTAGGACCTCAGGGCGACGTTGATCTGGGCATCGCGAGGGGGAGCAGCCCGTACGACATCGCGTGCGGTAGCGGCAACCCGGCGACGGCCGCGCTCAGATTGCTCTCGTCAGCATCGCCGACACACCGACCTGCAGTTTTCGGGTCCGCTCGAGCTGCGCAGCATCCGGTCGCGCCAGGAACGTGCCCGGGTTGAGATACAGCAGTTCGCTCGGGAACTGGTCGGCCAAGACGCCGTAGCTGTTGCGCCCCGCAGTCCAGCCGCGGAGCCATTCGGTCGCAAAGCGGACGCCGACGTAGTCCTGCTCGTCGCCTTGCCAGGTAGTGGTCCACCACTTGGCCGTCGGGCGTCACGCACAAGACGTGCTCGACGGGCAAAGGGCCACAGGACAAGGCCCGGTCCTCGTAATGGAAGGGCCCGTCCAGGTGGGCCAGCGCAAGACTAAATAGCGTTTTGTGGCCGTTCTTTGCTACCCAGCCAACGCGAGTGGTGGCGTGCTCCATGCATGGCTGTGCCTCGTTACGTTCACCGTGGATGGTGCCGGGCGGGCGCTGCGGCAGCAGCGCGACGTAGGAGCCCTCGGACTTGGAGACAAGTTCCGGCGGGGAGCCGGACGTGAACTTGGCGGAATTGCCTCGTTTCTATGCAGCGGACAGGCGGTCGACCCAGCGCTGGCTACATAAGCGCAAACTTCAATACGAGTTTTCCCTTCGCGTCATTTCTCACGTCACGATCTACGACGACAGTGGGTGGGATATACCAGCCTATGCTTTAGAGGAGTGGCTGATGATGCGATTCATTGCGCTGATAGGTGCAGCTTCCCTTGCCGCCGCCGTCAATGCGGCCACTCCAATTCTCCCTTTCAAAGCAGACGGCGGAGGTGGCAGCGACGTGCAGGACGCAGGTTCTGTCACCGTGGAGGGGTCGAGGGAGCGACCAGAACCTCCTTTGCGCGAGCCGCTCTTGCGGTACGACTACGGCGCATCTCGAAATCCTATTACGGGCGGAATCGATCGTGTCGATCGTCCGCCGCGCTCCGTAAAGGACCCCACACCCACCGTTGAAGCGGAGCGCCCCGAGGAGGCGCCTGCGGCGGACTCCTCCAGCGATCCGGGCTGCGAAAATCCAAGTGGCAACTCACCGGTCATCATTAGCACCGGCGAGAAATACAAAGATGAGCCTGACGCTCAGTCCGAAGCTGCTTATGGGTTATCTCTTATGAGAACCTACCGCGCATTCAGCTCGAAAGGCTCAATGTTTGGCCCAAAATGGCTTTCAACTTATGATTTTCCGCGACTGGAGACGGCCGGATGCTTTTACGACGTCGATTACGGGAACCTTTGTTTACCGACGCAGGTTACCGCAACCTTTCCTGATGGTGCATCCTACACTTATAGGATCGCCTCACCAAGCGCTGCCCTGGCGTACAAGGTAGCAAACTCAAGCAAGATGGGCACGCTGCGCTATCTGCCCTACACAGGCTTTACCCTTGCATATGATAAGGGAGTCTACAAGTATTCAACTACGGGACAGTTGACGTCATTTAGCAAGCGCGGAATCAACATCCTTTCCATGAATTATGGCACGGACCCATCGAAACTGGCCCAGGTGACCAGCGCAACCGGGAAAACGCTGCAATTTGTATGGTCCGGGTCCCGTGTAACACAAGTTGTAGATTCCGCCGGACAAGTCTGGAACTATGGCTATAACGCAGCTGGTATGTTGACCACTGTGACGTCACCTGGTGGAAGAGGGACTCGTACCTACCATTATGAAGATGCCGACGGAACTCTTCTGACAGGAATATCATTTAACGGCGTTCGCTACAGTAGCTACGCGTATTATCCGGATAAGCGTGTACGTTTCAGTGGCTTAAGTGGCGGCCATGAGCAGGACGCCTACACATACACGGCCAACTCCACAACACTGACTGATTCATCCGGACAACCAACCACATATACGTTCGCCAACGTTCAAGGTGCGCGCAAGATCGCAACGGTATCTCGTGCCGCCACCGCAACATGTCCTGCCGCTGCAGCGTCGACCACGTACGACCAGAATGGATGGATAGATTACACCGTCGATTGGCGCGGCATTGTTAACGACTACACATATGACACAAGTGGGCGACTGCTGAGATTCGTGCGTGCTAGCGGCACATCTGTCGCATCAACGCAAGTTAATGTGTGGGATGCCGAAAATGTTGTGGAGTCCACGTTTTTAGACGCTAATGGTACTGCTTATAAGAAGGTCAATTACACCTATTATAAGAGTGGGCCCGCTAACTCCAGAATCGCCTCGGAGCAGTGGACGGATATAGCAGCTGCGAAGTCTCGACGGACCGACTTCCTCTATGCGTTTCATCCGAATGGATTGTTGGCCTCATTCGCAACTCAGCGGTCCCTCGGCACGACGACTGCCACGACCACCATCTCGTATGACACGCTAGGGAATACGACGTCGATAATAAACGCTGTAGGGCACATCACTAGCTTTTCTGGGCATAACGGTCGAGGGCAACCGTCTCAAAGGACAGATCCGAATGGCCTTACATCCTACATGTCATATGACGAGGTTGGGAATTTAACGACCCAGAGCGAAACTGACGGAGCATCAAGCAGGACAACGTCTTATAAGTACGATGCGGCGCGCCGCCTGATTGAAGTAGCGTTTCCCTCGGGACGTGTAATCAAATATGTTTACAACGATGGCGGCCGTCTAACTCGGATTGGGAATGGGCTAAACGAATTCGTCAGCCAATCCTGGGGCGCGTCTGCTAATCAATACGATACTGAGTCCGCGAAAATGGATTCATCAGTTGCAGGCGGTGTTCCCGTTCCAGTCGCGGCAGGGTCCTTCACGGCGCATCACAGATTTGATTCGCTGCGTCGTCTGAGCCAAATCATCGGTAACGCGGGCCAGTTGATATCGAAGTCATACGACAGCAACGGCAACTTGGTTAGCGAGACGGATGCGCAAGGTCATGTCACATCATTCGAATATGACGCCCGAAATCGTCTGACAAAGGTCACTAATCCCGACGGGGGCATTGTTTCACGCCGGTATGATGCCAGGGGTAACCTCGCATCCGTTACTGATCCGCGCGGAGTACAGACTAGCTATGGCTACAACAGCTTCGGCGACGTGACAAGCGAAGCTAGCCCAGATGCAGGAACGAAAAAATTGGCATATGACGCAGGCGGACGGTTAGTTCAAGAAGCATATTCCGGGGGGCGGGTAGTAGATTACACCTACGACGGCATTAACCGACTTTTGAGTAGGTCCAGCGGCGGCGTCACTGAAAATAACGTTTTTGATGCTGGCACTAGCGGGAAAGGAAAACTCACATCGTCCGTCGGCCTCGCCTCTACAAGCGACTACACATACAACAGCTTTGGCGAGATGATCTCGTCATTAACCTCCGCCAATGGTATCGCAACGAGTGCGACGTGGTCCTTCGATGCCGGTGGCCGCAATACCGAGATTTCTTATTCCACAGGGCATAAGGTGAGGTACGCGTATGACGTGCATGGCCGTGTCTCCGCCATATCAATCTTCAACGGTTCCAGTTGGAAGCCGTTGGTCAGCGGTTTCCTGTTCCAGCCAGCAACCGATAGGCCTTATGCATGGAAAATTGATGTTGCTGGCTGGGCGGTAACAAAACACATTGGTTTCGACTCGGACGGGCGAGTGATCGCAATTCGTACCCCAGGTGACGCAGGGAGTCAGCAGTATGTGTATAACAACGATGACACGGTCTCAGCACAAGTAGATGACGGGACTGCTAGGCCGTATAGCTACGATGCAAATCAGCGAATCATCAGCAGCCGCGACGGGACGAGTCCGGTTGACTCAAACGGAAATCGTGTTTCATTGGGAACTGCTATTTATTCTTACCAGGCTGGGACCAACCGCCTTGCAACCGCCGGCGCGCGGGCTTACACGTATGGTAGTCACGGAGAAGTGATCTACATCTCTGGAAGTGAACCGAGAACACTTACCTACGACCAGTTTGGACGCTTGGCTGGCGCCGCCACACAGGGCAAGACACCAGGCATATATGCATACAACACTTCAAACCAACGCGTTTCGAAAGCGGTGGGCAGTTCGACGTATTCCTACACATATGCTCCAAGCGGCGAACTAATTGCTATTGCCGGGAGTTCCACTAGGACCTATATACGTTTGGGCGGGCAACTGATCGGCGCCATCTACGGCAATGGCTCATACGCGGCGTTCTTAACTGACCGAATGAGCCGGATTAGGAGTGTATTTGGCTCATCAATGGGCGGTGGAAGAGTGCCCGGGGCCTTTTATGATCCCGCATTCGCAGTAGTTCCGCCAAACCAACCATTGCATGACTTTCTTGGATTCCCAGGTCAGTATTTTGACTCGGAGAGTGGTTTATACTATAATTGGAACCGGTATTACGAAGGACAGACCGGTCGGTACATTCAACCTGACCCAAGCGGCTTGGCGGGAGGACTCAATCGTTATCTCTATGCTAACGGGAATCCAGCATCGCTATCAGATTCGGACGCACTTGACGCGACGGTCTGTCTGTATCCAGGTGCGGGCGGTTTTGGCCATGTAGGGATTGGCATCAATTCTTCACAAACACTCGGTTTCTACCCGCGTGCCGATGGTGCTGCCATGCTTACTGGCACTCCGGGTATAGTAAAACCCGACGAAAGGGCGCCAGTGTCCTGCAAGACTATATCAACCACCTCTGAACAAGACCAAAACATGGTTGAGTTCATGCGCTCGTTGAATAAAGGTTCTGGCTCAGAATACGCGCTGCTGACCAGTAATTGTTCGGCCTTCGTGCGGAAAACCTTGATGGTGGGCGGAGTGCCCGTTGTAACCACTAGGGACCCCAGACCGCAAACGCTCTTCGACAGTCTTCCATAGGGGTGCGCCGTGAAAACTCGTTGGGCTACATTAGGCGGTATCTTCGGAATGGTCTTGCCAATGGTGTGGATCGGCTTATATGTTCTTTGGGGAGACTTTAGCAGTTGGTGGTTTTCGTTGGGGACTGCAGCGAACACGTTCAGGCTTGCTTGGTGGCCATCATCGATATTGCTAATGGGAGATCCAGAAGAGCGATTCCCGCTTCTCTGGGCAGCGTCGGTAATCTTGAATGGCGTGGTGTTTGCCGCCGTAGGATGGGCTGTAGATCGTGTTGGTCGATCTGAACATCAGAGCGCGCACCCCACACGCGGTTGATGTTATGGTTGACCGTGTCGATTTGATTTTGAGGCGGCGAGCAAATTTTCTTCAACTTGCTGTCCAAACGGACTTTGCCTGCGGCGTCCGCTTTCCTACACCAGGAGGGTGCCGCAAGGCAGCAGTGCGTGACTGGGGCGTGTCGACACCATGACGGCGTCGTTGCCCACCAGGCGCCGTCCAACACCGACCCTCATGCGGCTCAAGGCCTGCGTCGATGTGTACGCCGGCGGCTTTAGCGTTGGCGTCGTGCTACACGGGCGTCGACGTCCACAGGCGGCGATCACTCGAACCCAGCAGGGCCATGTCCGAAGCCTGGGCGCTCAAGACGTCGAGTGCCGAAGCCACCGACCTGGCCTTATTTGACAGCCAGGGCACTGCCGGCGTGGTAGCGCCCTTGCCGCTGGCGATTCGCTGGTTTCGGTTCATGGGCGTCTCTGGTGTCGAATTGCCCTAGTGCAGACTCAACCGCCTCGTCGCGGCGGTCGGAAGCGGGAAATCGGAGCGCGGGCTGGTCGACGTCGCGCGGGCTCGGTCGCCGGCCAGCACCGGCAAAGCCTCGAGCGCCTCGACGTCCTCACCCATAATGAACAAGCATCGAACGTCACGCAGCCGGCCGCCGGACTCAGGCATCAGAGTGAAGCCGGAACCGTCGAGCGTCGTCTGCCGAGCATCACGCAGCCCGTAGCCGCGCTTGCGCGCCTCTTTCGCGCAATGGTCGAATTCTGACTCGGTGGTCCTGATGCTCGTGGGGCGTCTTTCTCAGCGAAGCCAGCCACCCATGCGGATTGCAGTGATGCGCTCCCGCAGTCGCTTGTACAGCGCCGGGTCCGCCATGCTCAGGTCTTCCGGCGCATCGTTCTTCGCCATCAGCAGCACACACGCCATCTCCACCCGAGCCTCATGAGCCTCAGGCGAGCTGCCAGCGCACCGCTTGAGCAGCGCCCCCATGGACTCATGGCCGCGTAAGAACCGAATCGCAATGGCGCGTCGGTCCCGCTCGGAGACAGAGTCGAGAAGGTTCTGGTCGTGGCTCACGCGTTGCCTGGTCAATTGCGGTCGCTCGCGCGAACTGGTCGTAGTAGGGCAAGCTGGCCGAAGGGTCAGCTCATCGTACAGGGATATCGCTTAGCGCCTGGTTCGACAAGGGCGCTCCTCTTAGAGCCGCATTCTCCGATGCGCTGCAGCGGAGCTGCGGGCCGACGCGGTGGTGGGGGCAGGCGGCGAAACCGGATGACCCCTGCCGCTCGTGCGATCAATCCACGCCACGTAGCGGCCGATGACGTGGTCGTCGCCGCGCGTGGCTAGGTGCCGTAACAAGCCGCCTTCAAGGTGCACGGACGCGCGCCTTCGCGGCGACCAAGTCGCGACTGCGACTTGCGCGTGGCGCAGCGGCTCGGCCAGCGTCATGAGGCGGTTAACCTTGGATCAGGGGCAAGCGCGACGAGCCGGCTTCGGCTGCTCGCGGTCCGAGAGCTTGTTGACGTCGGCAAGGATGTCGCGGCGCAGCTCGAGGAACACGATGTTGTCCTCGGCGCGCTCGCGCGCGCTGTCGGCCAGCGTGGACACGGCGTTGCGCACTTGCACCATCGAGACATCCAGGCGACTCATCAGGTAGACGATGTCGTCCAGGTCGTAGGGCTCGGCACGCACAAGCTTGGAGGCGATGACGTTTTCCGCGGGCGGATGCACCACCTCGAGATTGCCGCTGCGGAACATCGACTCCTCGGACTTCCACTTGCCCACGTGCACCACGCCGGGCGTGACCATCTGCAGGTACAAGCGGTCGCGAGGAGCGTCATAGCCCTTGGGGTCGAAGTGGACGCCGGCTTTC
>CAKZXL010000366.1 GCA_937883885.1 uncultured Aquincola sp.
AACACCGACTGCCAGCCGTTCAAGTGGACAGCCACCGCTGACTCGATCCTCCAAAAGCTGCATCGACTTTGCTCACGTATGAGTGGGACAGGACACTAGTTGGCGCTGGGTGTACTCCAACGCACGCTGCGAGCGATTCCAAGCCTCGAGTGTCTGCGTCGTCGTCCGTTCAGCGTGCAGGCTCAGCATCGGCGTCCTTCGGCAAAAAAAGAACAAGGGCACGACGCCTCACGGCCGGCGAGCGACGACCACGGCAGCGACGACACATGCCAGCCCGGACACCACACCCCACGGTTCGCCGCCCTGCAGCCGGTCGACCAACGCCACGAGCCAGACCAGGCTCAAGCCTGCGAAGAGTGGGCGCAGGTCAGGCAACTACTTGACCTGACCACCGGCGGCATAAAAGATGCCCCCGGTGAACGCCAGGACCGCCGCCACTGGCGTCAGCAGCAGCAGGCTCAGCACCACGAACCAGCGCCGGCGAAACCAGGGAATCTGCGCGTAGGACAGCACGGCCGACATCGCACCCCCGCTCACAGGCTACCGAGCGCCGCCAGCGCCCCCAAGCCACCGCACACCACACCAGCGATCGCAGCGGGCCGGCCGCCCCGGCGTTCGGACAGCGACCACGCGCCCAGCACGACTGCCACGATGCCCATCAACACGGCGCCGGCGTAGCTGTCTCGATCCCAGCTCGGATCGCCGACCACAGCCATCGCCGCGAACACGCCCAGCACCACGGAGGTGATCGCCATCCAGAGCGAGGACGACTTTACGCCCGCGATGTCCTGGCCGCCCTCGCGGCCCTGCAGCTTTTCCATGAGACTCCCTTTATGCGGTGACGCATATGTTGACTTTGAGTCTCATTTTCGACCGCGAATAGCTGGACTTGAGGAGAAATGCGAAGATGCGCGTCGCTGCGCTGAACCCTCGCGCGGAGAGCATTGGATGCAGATGAGACTCAAAGTCCGTGGTCTCAGAGTCATCCTGGCGAAACGATCACCGGGTGACCCATCGCCCGGCAACCCCCTCCCCTACACCGCCAGTCAAGGTGGGAACGTCGGCAGTGGATCCGGCGTACCTACAGCAGCTTTTTGCGGCAAACGTGCGTCAGGCTCGCAAGCAGCGAGGGCTCACGCAAGAGGACTTGGCCGACCAGGCTGACCTGGATCGGACTTACATCAGTTCGATCGAACGAGGGCTGCGCAACGTCTCGATCCAGAACATTCAGCGCATTGCACTAGCGCTGCAGGTGGACCCTCGGGACTTGCTGAGCCCGGACTTGGCCGGCGCGACGATTGGGGCCTTTTAGGCGGCGGTGCCCACAGGCTCAATACCTACAGGCACCTCGACAGTACGACCGACGATGTAAGCCGACCAAGCCTCCATCAGCTTGCGGCGGCGTCCGAGCATGTCGCCGCGCCGGTAAGCGCGCTCGACCGCATTGCCGACGGTGTGTGCCAGCGCCATTTCTGCCAGTTCGCTGGGGAACTCTGTCGTCTCGGCAACCCAATCGCGGAATGTTGATCGGAAGCCATGCAGGGGTAGTCGTACTTTTCGTGCAGATTGGTGCGCTTTGCTCTGAAAACCCGTTGCACGACAAGCACTTACGTTTCCAGCATTTGCGGACGCTCCGTACTTTTCGTGCAGATTGGTGCGCTTCGTCGCTGGCAGCCCCATGCGGACCGCGCCCTGCGGTTTCTCGCGATCTGCCGGGTCAGACCTCTTCACTCCGGTCGCGGAACTCCAGCTTGAACTGCCAGCCCTCGAAGGTCGCCACCATGTGGCCGAGTTCGTCCCAGGAAATCTCGCGACCATCGATGACGAGCATCGGCACTCGGTGGTCCTCGTCGGGATCGCTGCTGACAATGCCACGCAGGATCAGGCGATCGTTTACCTGCGGTCCGTGGTCAGAGTCCTCGATGTGGGTGAGAGCCAAGGCCCGGCGCATCTTGCCAATGAGCTTGCCCAGCAACTCCAGAGGGTCGTCGTCAGGCTCGCCGATCACCTGAAACTCATAGCCGGCCGGGCTGCCATCGCGCAGTTCGAACGCGTCGATTGCCATGCCGGGCCCGAACAGCCGGGTGCGAAACCGGAACTCGTGCTCGGTGCCGCGCCCGTCGATCATGCGGACAGGTTCGAACACCACGTGCTCGAACCCCTGTAGCCCGAGGCGGCTGGCGGCGGCCTCGTTGAAGCATCGGCCGCAGAGCTGCCGGTAGCCACCCTCCATCGACCCGTAGTTCACGACATCGTGGGTGAGCGTGGGCTGACGGCAGGCGTCGCAGGTGATTGGCTGCATGGGTGGTGCGGTGTGCGTGTAGGCGAGACGACTGTAGGCTACGAACGCGGCGCCGCGAACCGATCGGCCACCTGCTTGGCCCGTCGGGCATCGTCGGTGTGCAGGTACATCGAGGTCGTGGCGAGCGAGGCGTGCCGCAGGTTGTCGCGCACCGTGGTCAGCTCGGCGCCGCCTTCGAGCAGGTGCGTGGCATGCGTGTGCCTCGTCCAGTGCGGCGTGGCCTGCCGCAACTTCTCGGCAAGGGCCGGGGAGCCTTCCTCCACGATTTCAGCCGCCGTGGCGAAGAACCGTTTCAGCACTCGCCACAGCCGCCACGAGGAAATCCCGTTTCCATCCTCTCCAAGGCTGCCAACCAGCGTGGTCGATGGACGCCACTTCGAGGGTGTCACGGGCAGCCCCCGTTGAACAAGGTAGCGATCGAGGGCGGCACGGGCCAGCGGCGGCAGCACGACCTTGCCGGCCTTGTGGCCCTTGCCGACGACCCGGATCCACGTGTCGCCGCGCGCGTCCGAGTCGATCGCGCCCAGTCGCGCGCCCACGAGCTCGCTGATTCGTAGGCCCGTGGCGTAGGCGAAATCCAGCATG
>CAKZXL010000367.1 GCA_937883885.1 uncultured Aquincola sp.
ACTGCGCTCCATTGAATCGCTTCCTGGGAGTTCTCGCCATGGGGACTCACCCCGCCAAGCCAGTGTTCATGCGGGTTGCAGCAGTTTTGCAGGCCCGACTACGTGGTGCACTCCACCGCAGGCCTCCATCGCCACAAGTTAGCCGGCAGGCAACTAGGCGCACCAAGCCAACAAACGCTCGCGCGACAGCGTCTTGGCCATCAGCACACGCCCCGTCCGATCTACCGCGTGCAGCTGATACACCCGCTTGGACAGGTCTACCCCTACCCGCGCCACCAATCCCCAGGTAATCTCCGCCATGACTTCCCCTTTCCGATCAGATTTAACTTCCGCAACAAGTCAATCTTGGTACATCGATGCATGTACTGGACTGGGGAAGTTCCCTTTATATTCGTTAAACCGGAAGCAGTGGAGCATGCCGCCGTTTGGGGCTCCATTCCGATGTGCCCAAACGTCGTCATACCCTTCTGCTCCGATCAACGCGCACGTTGAGTGTCAGAACACCCCGATCTGATGGCCATATATCCCAACCATCCACACGAACGAAAGTTAGCTGATGCAACGAAAAGACATGGTTCTCGCGATGAAGGAAGTGACACAGGCAATTGAAAGCTCGGGCTTAGTTCAACTATTAAAGCCGGACAGAACCAACAAAAGTGGACGCGACGATACTGCCGCTGGACTAAAGATACTTCTGGACTATTCCTTGGCTGCCTCTAGGTACTCCCCGGCGGCGCGCGCCCTTAGCAAAATATTTAAGCTGGACAGCATAGAAGAGCCTGACATCTGGCTGCAACTATTTGGGGATGCCACACCGGCGAAGGTACAGCTTTCGCGAATTGTCACAACAATTCGAGTTGAACTACCGAAGATACTGGAACTCCTTCGCCAGGAAACAGTTGAGAAAAGCGATGGCCACCAGAGTGAGGCCCCAGGTTCCTCGACGCTGAGTAGCGTACGGATCACCTTTGTCGAAAACGACGGGCAGTTTTCCACGGTTCGGCGTGTGATAGAGGGGCTGTCCGCCTGCCAAGTAATCTATGATGGTTTGCAGCGTCTAAATGGAGACTCTTCGGTGCCGCTCGCAATCGGCGCGATTGATTCTGGTAGCGACAAGTCATTTGACTTGTTCGGCGCCGCAGCCCTTATGAAGGAGTTTCGGGAACTTGTAGTCTCGCTCTGGGGGCTGGTTGTGTTTCATCGCGAACACAAACTAGGGAGGCGCCTAGAACTTCTTGCCGCAGCGCTCCCAATCCTTGAAAGAGTCACTGCGCTTGAGCAATCGAGCCGTCTTGGCAGGGAGGAAGCACAAATTATTCGAAATTGCTTTGTGGAAGGAACCAAAAAGTTCGTGGCAGCAGGAGTTTTGACCGACGACTTGTCTCAACACGCCACACATAGCCCGCGAGCACTACTGGCGCCAGAACCAAAATTGTTAACCGGTCCCGAGTTGGGTCGCCAAGAGTCGTCGGAGTCTGAGGAATCCAAGAACACGAATTCTGCAACTAAGGGCGCAGGAGGCACTTCGTCTCGAAACATGTCAGATGAAGACCTAGAGCGATTAGCGGAAATAATGGCTTTGAAGACGGCACGTCAAACTGCCGATACTGAACAGCGAACCAATGGCGAGCCCGATGTAGACCGCGAGTGACGTTCTCCATTCGTCGAGCTAAATGAATCCCTGATGGCCCGCCCTGCGGGCCATTTCTTCGTCTGCGTTACCTTCGAGACCTGCGGCCGTGGCGTCGGCGAGTGCTAGCGAGAAACAACAAGGTGCGGACTGGCCAAACTACAAAGTCGGCCCTGCAATTCCCCTACAGCCCGCATGAATGCTCACTTTCCGGTGTGATTCTTGCTCGTTGGATCCCTTGAATTCGATACTCCACAGGCCCGATTCCTGAGGGATTTGCCGCATGTCGCCCCCCGACTTTTTTCGCGCCCGCCTGGACCAGATGATCGATCTGCGGCACCCGCTGGCGGTGCTGGCCACGCGCTTGCCCTGGGCCTCGATCGAGGCGTCGCTGGCGCCCAAGCTGGCCCACCAAGCCAAGCCCGCCAAGCGCGTGGCGGGCGTTGATCTGGCCGGTGCCTTCGACGGCGAGTTCGGCGGCGGCATCAGCCCGGCCGGCCGGCCGCGGCTGCCCGTGCGCCTGATGGTCAGCCTGCTGTACCTGAAGAACAGCTTCAACCTCAGCGACGAGGAACTCGTCCAGCGCTGGGCGGAAAACGTGCAGTGGCAGTTCTTCAGCGGCATGGACTACTACGAGCCGCGCCTGCCGTGCGACGCCACCCAGATCGGGCGCTTTCGGCGCCTGCTCGGCGAGGAGGGACTGGAGCAACTGCTCAAGGCCACCATCGACTGCGCGGTGGACATCCAGGCCGTCAAGCCGGCCGAGTTGGAGCGCGTGATCGTGGACTCCACCGTGCAGTCCAAGGCCATCGCCCACCCGGTGGACAGCCGGCTGCTGGAGATCGCCCGCCACAAGGTCGTCAGTGCCGCCAAGCGCGCGGGCATCCGCTTGAAGCAGACCTATGCGGCCGAAGGCAAGGCGCTGCGCCGCAAGGCCGGCGGCTATGCGCACGCCAAGCAGTTCAAGCGGCTGCGCAAGACGGTCAAGCGCCAGCGCACCATCCTCGGGGTGGTCATGCGCGAGGTGCAGCGCAAGCTCGACGCCGATCAGGCGGCGCTGGCGGCCGGCGGCGCCCCGGCACACGAGCCCGACCACCCCAAGGCCTTGAGCGATCTGGCCACGCTGATGGAGCGCGCCGAGCGCATCCGCACCCAGCAGCCCAAGAGCAAGAACAAGCTGTACGCGCTGCACGCGCCGGAGGTGGAGTGCATCTCCAAGGGCAAAGCCCGCAACCCCTACGAGTTCGGTGTGAAGGTCAGCTTGGCGGTGACCCACCAGCAAGGTCTGATGGTCGGTGCGCGCAGCTTCCCCGGCAACCCTTACGACGGCCACGTGCTCAGCGCCCAACTTGAGCAGACGACCAACTTGCTGCAGGACACCGGCCGTGCGCCCAAACAGGTCATCGTGGACCTGGGCTACCGCGGTGTGGACGCCGACAACCCGGGCGTGCAGATCATCCACCGAGGCAAGTACAAGTCGCTGAGCGAGCACGACAAGCGGCTGCTCAAGCGTCGCCAGGCCATCGAGCCGCTGATCGGCCACACCAAGGCCGACCACCGCATGGACCGGTGCTGGCTGCAGGGTGCGCTGGGCGATGCGCTGCATGCGATCAGCTGCGCAGCGGGCTACAACATCCGCTGGCTGCTGCGGGCCATCGCCCACCTCGGCCTGGGCGGGCTTTTTTGCGCCTTGTCGGCGCTGCTCGCGCATGGGCTCGGCATGCTCATGGCGCCGCAGATCAGCCCGAGGGCCCCAGGATCGCGTCGCGGGCCGCCTCGTCCCGCCGGACAGGGCACGGTGCGATCGGGCTTGGGGGTCGTGGGGTGAATTTCGCAGGGGCGACTACAAACTGTCCTTGATGCGGCCTTCGAAGCCGCGGACCTTGATGTAGGACGCACGCGGGAGACCCATTCGTTTGATGGCAAGTGTTCGCTAGCAATGAGCTAAACGGTCACTCGCCACGCGCGCCCAAACCTGTTGTCATCATCAGCTTGTCGTCAGTCACGATAGTCGTGCGCAAGGCGATCACCCGGTGAGCGATGCGCATCCTACGTGCGCATGGCCAAATGGTGGGGTCATGCCTCTACCGGCCCTTCAGACTCCACCCGCACCCCTCAACAACTCCCCCTGCACCCTCGCCAGCCCCCCACTCCCCGGCAGCACCTGCCGGTCCAGCGCGGCGGTGCTGATCTTCAGGTGCTCGGCCAGCAGGGGGCGCAGCACGCTGCGCA
>CAKZXL010000368.1 GCA_937883885.1 uncultured Aquincola sp.
CGCCAGCAACTCCGGCGTGGGCTGCACACCGCGCGGGCCGATGGGCTGCACGAAGAAGTCGGAGAAGGCAAGCGCCAGCGGCGGCGCTGATTCCTGCGGCGCGGGCGGGGCGGCAGTGGCGGTGCCAATCAACGCCAGCAGGCTGCTGGCGATCCAGGTACGAAGGTGTGTCATGCGCGGCAGAGATATCACCCGCGCATGCTTGCCTGTATTTGTGACAGAACCGTGTCGGTGTCAAGACGGTGCCACAGCGCAGGCATCTGACTAGCACGATGCGCTCAGCGGCGCATCATCACCTTGCAGTAGCGGTCGACCTATTTGTTGACGTCGTCAACGGGCGGGTCCATCGTGCGGGCTCCAAGCAGACCAAAAGGGAGCGCTGTACACATCATGATGTCTCGTGAAGGACAAAGCACTTCTTCTTCTACTGCGAGCGCGGCGCACCGCAGTGCGCTGGGCAGCAGCATAGGCCATCAGCTGTTCGACATGGCGCCGTTGGCTTCATTGCTGCTTGACCATCGGGGAACCCTGCTGGCGGCCAACCGTGCTGCGCAGCCTCTGCTTCAGTCGCCGGCCACATTCCGGGCCGACGCAATGCGCAGGCTGCACTACGAACATGCCGCCCGGTGGCTGCCCTTGGCCATCCCGATCGCAGAGTTCCTCGTCGGCGGTCAGCGCGAATTCAATCTCTTGTCGCCGGTCATCGGCGCCTGCAGGCTCGGCTTCGAGAGTCCCAGCGACGAAGCGCAGTCCGACCATGTGCTGGCAGTGGTATCGGCCAGGGCATTGCAGGATCCGGAACGGATCCGCGACGCCTTCGGCATGAGCCCCGCGGAGGCCAGGGTGGTGGCGCTGCTGGTGCAAGGTAAGAGCGCTCTGCAAGCGGCGCAAGAGCTGCAGATCAAGCTGTGTACCGTCCGCACCCACATCCAACGCGCGCTTGAAAAGACCCATTCGACGCGTCAGTGTGAGCTGATCAGCAAGGTGTTGGCGCCGCAATAGCGGCCGTGGCAACCACCTGTCGCCGCTGACATCATGAAGCTGGACGTGAGACCTGTCCCTCGGTTTCACCTCACCGCGCCCCGTCTTATCACGCTGCGGCCGCCACCTCGCGCGGAATCGCCTCGGCCAGGAAGTCGAAGGCGCGGCGCACCAGCGGGTTGCCGCGGATCTCTCGGTGCACCGCCAGCCAGCAGGGCAGGGGCGGGATCTTGAGGCTGGGCAGCACGGGTCGCACGCCGGGCAACCAGGGCAGGTTGTAGGCCGCGACAAAGCCGATGCCGGCACCGGCGGCCACCAGCCGGCCGTAGGCCACCTGGTCGTCGGTGCGCAGCACGAACTGCCGGCGGCCGATCGGCATGCCCATCGCCGCAAAGCCGCGCACCAGCGTGTCGTCGCGGTCGTATCCGATCAGGCGGTGGCGCAGCAGCTCGTCGGGCCGCGTCGGGGTGCCGGCGCGCGCCAGGTACTGCTCATGGGCGCAGGCGGTGAGGGCGATGTCCGCCAGCTTGCGCGCCACCAGCGAGGCCTGAGCCGGCCGCACCATGCGCACCGCGATGTCGGCCTCGCGGCGCAGCAGGTTGCTGAGCTGGTTGGAGGCGACCAGTTCCACCTCGATGCCCGGCTCGGCCGCCTGCAGCGCGGCCAGCACCGGTGGCAGCAGGTAGTTGGCGGCCACCTGGCTGGTGGTGATGCGCACGATGCCGCTGGTGCGGGCGCGCTGGTTGGACAGGCGCTGCTGCAGCTGCTCGGCGCCCTGCTGCATCACCCGCGCGTCTTCGGCGATGGCGAGGGCCAGCGCGGTGGGCGCCACACCGCGGCCGGTGCGCTCGAACAGCGGGGCGCCGAGCTGGGTTTCCAGCGCCGCCAGCTGGCGCGACAGCGTCGGCTGCTGCGCGCCCAGCTGCTTGGCCGCGCCGCTCAGGCTGCCGGTGTCGAGCACGGCCAGGAAGCTGCGCACCAGCGTCCAGTCGAAGCCGCGTGCGGCTTCGTTGACGGCGACATCGGGATCGGACTTGGCCATGCAAAAGTGTATAGCTCACATGACCACATCGCCCATTGTGGAATGGGCCGCGCCGTTCCACAGTGCAGGCACCGCTGCCGGTTGCGGCGGCTGCAGAAAGGCTGTGATGTCCCATCGTGTGGTGTTGGTGCTGGGGGCCCGGGGTCGCCTGGGGGCGGCGGCCGTGGCCGCCTTTGCCGCCAGCGGCTGGCATGTGCTGGCGCAGGCGCGCCGCGCGCAGGCCGCCTGGCCCGCCGGGGTCGTGCCGGTGACGGCGGCGCTGGCGGACACCGAGGCCCTGGTCGCAGCAGCGGCGGGTGCCAGCGTCGTGGTGTACGCCGTCAACCCGCCTTACACCGACTGGGCGCGGCAGCTGATGCCGCTGGCCTGCCAGGGTCTGGACGTGGCGCAGCGGCTGGGCGCGCTCTTCATGTTGCCCGGCAACGTGTATGGCTATGGCGATCAGCTGCCGGCCCGGCTGCAGGAGCAGACGCCGCAGCACCCCAACCACGAGAAGGCCCGCCTGCGGGTGCAGCTGGAAGCCGAGATCGCCCGCCGCGCCGAAGCGGGCCACCTGCGCGGCGTGGTGATCCGCGCCGGCGACTTCTATGGCAGCGGCCGCGGCTCCTGGCTGGACCTGGTGGTGCTGAAGTCGCTGCGCTCGGGCAAGCTCGTGTATCCCGGGCCGCTCGACCGGGCGCATGCCTGGGCCTACCTGCCTGACCTGGCCCGCGCCTTCGTGGCCGTGGCCGAGCATGCAACGCCGGGCCCTGCGCCGGGCATGTCCACCTTCGACGTGCTGCACTTCGCAGGCCACACGCTGACCGGTGCCGAGCTGCTGGCCGCGGTGGCGGCTGCGGCCGACGACGTTGGCGCCACGCCGGCCGTGGTGGCCCGGCGCGGCTGGCGCCATGGCAGCCTGCCCTGGGGGTGGATGCGCGCGGCGGGCATCGTCGTGCCGATGTGCAAGGCGCTGGCCGAGATGCGCTACCTGTGGTTCAGGCCGCATGCGCTGTCTGGTGCGCGGCTGCTGGCCTGTGTGGGTGAGCTGCCGCAGACGCCGCCGCGGCAGGCGATGCGCCAGGCGCTGGTGGACCTGGGCTTTGCGTGATCGGCCCGCGGCGGCCTCAAGGCAAGGCGCTGGCGTCGCGGGCCCCGGCCGCCCGCCGGCTCAGCTGATGGCGCACCTGGGCCACCGTCTCCAGCATCGCGTCCAGCAGCGGCGACTGGGTGCCGCGCAGGTAGAAGCAGTGCAGGTCCATGTAGGCCGGCACGCGGGTGAGCAGCGGTCGGTAGGCCACGCCGGGGTAGTGCACATGGGTCATCGACTCGGGCACCAGGGTCACGCCCACGCCGGTGGCGGCCAGCAAGGTGGCGGTGACCACGTCGCTGGCCGGCGGCGCGAAGCGCGGCTCGAAACCGTGGGCGCGGCACAGGGCCAGCGCATTGGCGGCCGCCGAAGGTGAGCTGCCGATGATCAGCGTCTGGCCATTGAGCGCGGTCACGTCCACCGAAGGCTTGGCGGCCAGCGGGTGGTCGGCGGCCAGTGCCAGCAGCAGCTGTTCGCGGCCCACCAGCGTGACCTCGATGTCGTGCTCTTCGGGCAGCAGGCGCTCAAACACCAGCAGCACCCGGCCCTGGCGCAGGGCCGGTATCTGCGCCGGCGTCTGCGCATGGTGCAGCACCAGCTCCACGTCGGGGTGGGTGCTGCGAAAGGCCGCCAGCACCTGCGGCACCAGGCCGAAGATGGCCGAGCCGTACAAGCCCACGTCCAGCCGGCCGATCTCGCCGCGGGCGGCCAGCTGGGTCTGCTGCACCGCCTGGTCGGTCAGCGCCAGCAGGGTGCGGGCATGCTGCAGCAGCTGGTGGCCGGCCGCCGTGAGCGACATGCCGCGCGAAGTGCGGTCGAACAGCTTGACCGCCAGCTCGTCTTCCAGGTGCTGGATCTGCCGCGTGAGCGGCGGCTGCGAGAGGTTCAAGCGCTCGGCCGCCCGGCCCAGGTGGCCGGCCTCGGCCACCGCGACGAAGTAGGTGAGTTGTCGGAGGTCCATCTTCCAAGCCGCAGCAAGGGTGTTCGCCAGGGCGGCACGGTCATGCTAACCGTGCCGCCCTGGACCGGAGCCCGGACCCGTCGCCGATCAGTAGGTGAGCCCGAAGCCGAACGGGAACAGCGTGTCCGCCGCCGGGTAGCCGGGTGCATCGCTCTGGTTGTCGACCACGGCCTTGCTGGTGCGCGCCAGCGCGAAGGGCAGCTTGCCCTGCGGTTTGACGGCCGCGCCGGTGGCCAGCACCTTGCCGCTGAGCACGTCCAGCAGCGCGGTGTTGCTGATGCCGAAGCCCGCGACGATGGCGCCCGCGTTCTTCAGGCCGCTGGCATCGTCCAGCACGTAGGGCTGGCGGAAGTAAATGGCCAGCACCGTCTTCTTGGCGCCCACCTCGTTCATCACCGCCTGGATCTTGTCGAGCGAAGGCGAGACCTCCCACGACTGCGAGGCATGCATCTCGGTGAAGGACAGCATGCCGTTTTCCCAGGGCAGCGAGCCGCCGAAGCTCAGGCCGTTGTCCAGGCAGGCCTTGAGCGCGTCTTCGGCCGAGTAGTCGGCCGGCGTCACGCAGCGGTCGGGCGCGCCCCAGGCCTTGCCGGTGGCCGGGTTCAGGCGGCCGCCGGTGCCGGGGTCGTTGCTGCGGTAGGTGCTGGTGGCGCGGGTGTTGGTGCCGGGCAGCAGCTTGTTGGTGGACACCTCCACGCGGATCACCGCCATGTCGTGGCCGGCGGCACTGGGCCGCTGGCCGTTGACGGCCGCATCGCCATCGGTCACGGTGTAGCCGTACTTCTCGGTGTCGGCCTTGGCCATGCCCATGGTGTAGAGCCTGGCGCCGGCCTTCAGCGGCAGCGTCTTGCCGCCGCCGTCCTGGTCCTGGTTCTGCAGCAGCACCACCGACTTGCGCTGGATCTCCAGGCCGATGGCGCGGTGCGCATCGGAGCCCACGGTGGCGGTGGCCTGCGGTGCGGGCACATAGGGGTTCTCGAACAGGCCCAGCTGGAACTGCTCCTTCAGCAGTCGTTTGGCGGCTTCGGTCACGCGCGCTTCGCTCACCAGGCCGGCGCTCACCAGGTCGACGATGGTCTTGTTCTCGCTGAAGCCCGACAGCGTCTCGGTGCCGCCGTTGACGGCGGCGGCCACGCGCTCGGCCACGGTCTTCTTCTCCAGGCCCCAGGCGCGGTCGGTGATGATGCCGGTGTCGGAGTTCACATAGCCCTGGAAGCCCAGTTTGCCGCGCAGCAGGTCGGTGACGATCTGCTTGGAAAAGGCCATGCCGGTCTGCTCGTAGGTCACGCCTTCGTAGGTGACGTTGATGGGCACGCCGTAGTAGGGCATCACGGCCGACACGCCGGCTTCCAGCGCGGCCATGAAGGGCTTGAGGTGGTAGGCGAAATTGCCCGCCGGGTACACCTGGTTCTTGCCGTGGGCGTAGTGCGGGTCCAGCCCCATTTCCTGCGGGCCGCCGCCGGGAAAGTGCTTGAGCGTGAGCGCCACCGCGGAGTTGGGCGTCACCGAGGTGCCGTCCTTGACCTTGGTGCCCTGCAGCGTCTGCACCAGGGTGCGCATGATGTTGGCGTTGAGGTCGGCGTCTTCGGTGAAGGTCTCGTGCACCCGGTACCAGCGCGGTTCGGTCGACAGGTCGGCCATGTAGCCGTACATGCCGCGCAGGCCGATGGACTTCCACTCTTCGCCCATCACGGTCGCGAAGTCACGGATCACCGACATGTCGCCCGCGCCCAGCGCGGCGGCCGCCAGCCCGGCTTCCTTCGGAAACTCGGTGAAGGCGCCCGACGCCTCGTTGATGCCCACGCGCGGGTCTTTCTCGTAGTGGTTGCGCGCGTTCGACTTGAAGACCGCCGGGATGCCCAGGCGCGTGGCCTCGCTGGCCTCCTGCACGGCGTTGGTGAACAGGGCCGCCTGCTCGGGCGTCACCTGGCTGCTGGCGGGCGTGGCCGTGACCACGCTGCGCAGGATGAAGCGGCTCATCTTCTGGTTCTGGATCATGTCCAGCGCATTGGCGGGCAGCGCACCGGCGGTGCCCGCGTTCAGCGTGTTGATGAGCATCAGGCCGGCCTTTTCCTGCAGCGTCATCTGCGACACCAGATCGTCGATGCGCTCCTGCACCGGGCGGCGCCAGTCTTCGTAGACGTCGAGCCGGCCGTTGCCGTTGGCGTCCTTGAACTGCTTGCCGTCCACGCTGAGCACGGCCTTGGCGCGGGCGCCGATGACGGGCTGGGCGATCTCCTCATCGCCGTCGCTGCCGCAGCCGGCCAGGACGACGAGCCCCAAGGCGCCCAAGGCGGCCAGTCTGCAGGCCAGGGTCGTATGGCGCATCAGCGGAAGGTGGCGTGAGGATCGGTTCAGCATGGGAGTCTCCAGAGTTTTTTCAGCGGCGCACCCCACCAGGCGGTGCGCGGTACGACGAAGGGAATCAGAACGAAGTGCGCATGCCGACGTTGGCCACCCGCTTTTCGCTGATGTAGTCGGCCAGGTCGCCACCGGCATACGACAGGCCGGCATAGACCTGCGTGTTCTTCGAGAAGGCGTAGCGCGCCACCAGCGAGGCCTTGCCCAGGTCGGCCGAATTGGCGGTGCCTTCGTACTTCACGCGGGTGTAGCTGGCGCCGTAGGTGAACAGGCCCATCGGCACCTCGACACCCAGCGTGGCGCCGTCGATGCGGTTGGCCACGAAGGCGCGGCCCGCATTGATGGTGAGGTTGGACACGCCCGATGCGGCGCCGTTGCCGCTGCCGGTGGTCAGGTCGCGGTTGCGCTGCCAGCCGCCCAGGATCTTGAAGGGGCCGAAGTTGTAGTTGGCGCCGATGGTCAGCGACTTGTTGGTGTCGTCGTCGGTGGTGCGCGACTTGTTCCACTCGTACGAGAAGGCCACCGCCAGCGGGCCGCCCAGCCAGCCGGCGCTCACGCCATGGAAGCGGTCGGTGGTGCCTTCGCCCGGTGCCAGCTGGGCCGCGGCAAAGAAGCCGCCCCAGGTGGGCGTGCGGTACTGCACCACGTTGTCTGCGCGCGGTGCATTCAGCCACAGCGGGATGGCGCGGCCCAGGTTGGTGACGCCGGTGCTGGGGTTGCTGACCAGGGCATTGCCCATGGGGTCGGTCAGGCCCATCACATAGTCTTCCAGGATGTACTGGCGGCCCAGGCGCAGCTCGCCCAGCGTGGCGTGGCTCAGGCTGATGAAGGTCTGCCGGCCGAAGGCACGGCCGCCCTGGGCCGAGGTGCCGGCATCGGCATTGATGCCGCCTTCCAGCACCACCTGGGCCTTCAGGCCATCGCCCAGGTCTTCGGTGGCACGGATGCCCCAGCGCGAGCCGTTGAGGCCGTTGTTGGTGCCGTCGTTCATCACGGTGCGGGTCTGGCCGCCGGCACGGTCGCCGGCCTTGTACTGGGTGACGTTGAGGTCGACCAGGCCATACAGCGTCACGTTGCTTTGCGCATGGGCGGTGTGTGCCGCGCAGGCGAGTGCCATCCCCACCCACACGGGGCTGTGCTTGAAGTTCATCGTCGTCCTTGTCGGCGCTTGGTGATTGACGCCGCCCGGCGCGCGCCTACGCCGGGCGGGTGGTTGCGGTGCGGCTGCGGTCAGCCGTCAGCCGTCTTCGAAGGGCCCGGTGCGCACGAAGCTGCCGCCCTGGTACAGGGCCACCGGGTCGGTCGGATCGATGTGCGGCTGGCGCGCCTGCAGGTCGGCGCGAAAGCGCTCGGAGCTGTCCTGCGGCCGGTAGCCCAGGTGGCGGGCCGGTGTGTTGTCCCACCAGGCGGTGGCGTTGTCCGACAGCCCGTAGACCACGGTGTGGCCCACCACTGGCGCGGTGAGGGCGGCCACCACCAGGCGTTCCAGGTCGTCGAAGCTCAGCCAGGTGGCCAGCATGCGGCGGTCCTTGGGCGCTTCATACGATGAGCCGATGCGCAGGCTCACGGTCTCGATGCCGTGCTTGTCGAAGTACAGCTGCGCCAGGTTCTCGCCGAAGGCCTTGGACAGGCCATACAGGCCATCGGGCCGCGGCGGGTCCAGCGGGCTGATGACCTCGCGCTGGGTATAAAACCCGGTGACGTGGTTGGAGCTGGCAAAGACGATGCGCTTGACGCCGTTGTGCCGCGCCGCTTCATACAGGTTGTAGGCGCCCACGATGTTGCTGGCCAGGATGGGCGACCAAGGCTGCTCGGTCGACACGCCGCCCATGTGCACCACCGCGTCCACGTTGCGCAGCAGCTGGCGCATCGCGTCGGGGTTCTCCAGGTAGGCCAGCTCGATCTCTTCGCCGGGGCCGGCGGGGCCGAAGTCGCTGCGGTGGCTCAGGCGCAGCACTTCGCAGTGGCGCTTGAGCCGCGGCCGCAGCACGCGGCCCAGGTGGCCGTCGGCACCGGTCAGCAGCAGGCGCTGGACCAGCGGCGCGCTGGTGGGGATCGTCATCGTTTCCTCGGTCTGCCTTGTGAATGCGCGGCAGTGTGTCCAAGGGTGTCAAGACGATCCAATGCCTTTTGGGTGCGCGTTCCTTACCTTTTCGGTAAGACGACCCGGGCAGGGCCTATGGGGTGCTGCGAGAGGGCCTGAGGCACACCCCGCAAGCGGTTGCGGGCCGGGTTTTCCAGCAGACGCGGACCCCTGCGGGGCAGGGAAACCCCGGTGCCTTCAACGCTGACCGCTGGGCCTGCGCCATCGGCGCCGGTTGCTCCAGGTCTTGTGGTTCGGCCATCGGTCCGGTCCTTCGCGCACGCATGCCGAACGAACGCTGACGGCCATGAAGCAGTCGCTCGGCACACCGAAACCAGGTGGTGTGAATGTCAGCTGCGCGCGGCGAAGCATCCTCCACTGAGCAACATGAGGGGATGCTGACACTGCCGGCGTCAAACGGCTTCAACGCGCAGTCGCGCGATCTGTCTTGGCGCCGGCCAGCCGTCCTTCCAGATGCTCCGGCGCCGCGATGGTGCGCATCCACTTCACCGACGCCACCTGCCAGCCCGGCTCGCGCTGCAGGATCTCCATCACGCCGGGCAGGTGGGCCGCGCCGTAGGTCACGTAGATCTTGGGTCGCGCATCGCCCAGCAGCTGCGCGGCCAGATGGCGGTTGCGGAAGTCCAGCACCACCGGGTCCAGCGCGCCGCCGCCGCCCTCGGCGCTGCGGCGCATCACATAGGTCATGATGCCGCGGCACAGCGTGCCGGCCAGTGTGCGCTGGCTGTCGCTGCCCGACTTCTGCCAGTCGATGAAGCGGGTCACGAGATCGGCGCCATCGTCGTCCGCGTCGCTGGCCGGCGCCTGCACCTGCTGGCGCATCGCCGCGGCGAAGGCCGGGTCCGCCTGCATCAGGCGGTCGTACTCCTGCTTCATGGCGCGGGTGTCCACGTCCATGGTCAGGTGCCGCTCGGGGTGGGCTTTGGCATCGGCCACCAGCGGCCCGAAGTAGTCGATCTGGTAGGTCAGGCCACAGGTCCTGCCCAGCTCGCGGTAGCTGTCGCCCAGGTCCTGGCCGTGGGTCAGCGCCTGGCGGAACCAGGCATCGGCTTCGGGGTCGCTGTTGGCCACGCCCTCATAGCCCAGCACATAGCCATCGGCCAGCGCCTGCTCCAGGTCGTACACCACGGCCTGGAAAAAGCGCTCCGCCCCCACATGCTGCATGCCCTGCAGCACCACGGTGCGCGCACCGCTGGTCAAGGTGATGGTGGGCACGAGGGCCGGCCGCGTTTCGGTGATGACGGCCAGCCAGTACACAGGCAGCGCCACCAGGCCGCACAGCAGGCACCACAGGCCCGCGCTGGTGCGAAGCCATTGGGCCGATTTGGCACGCCGGCGGGCAGGCCGCCACAGCAGCCGCCACACCCCCACAGCCGGTAGCGCCAGCAGCGCCGCCAGCAGCCACAGCGCCGGCAGCAGCAGCCAGGTGGCGCCCATCAACACGGGCAGGCCGGCCAGCAGGCTCAGCACCAGCGCGGCCCACAGCAGGGTCGACAGGCGGATGGCCAGCTTTTGCCGCGCGGAGGCGGCGGTGGGGTTTGGGGCGGCGGCCGCCCGCGGTGCAGCGTCGTTCACCTTCAGAACTTGCGCCCGGCGCCCCAGTCGCCCACGTCGC
>CAKZXL010000369.1 GCA_937883885.1 uncultured Aquincola sp.
CGCCTGTCGGTGGGCCTGGAAGACCCCGACGACCTGCTGGACGACCTGAAGCGCGCGCTGAAGGTGGCGGAGAAGGCGCAATGAAGCTGCAGGTCAACACCCCCCAAGGCCCGCAGCCGGCCTACGCCTACACCGGCGGCAAGCCCTTCGACCCCACCCTACCCTGCGTGGTCATGGTGCATGGCGCCCTGAACGACCACAGCGTGTGGACGCTGGCGGCGCGCTGGTTCGCGCACCATGGCTTTGGCGTGCTGGCCGTCGACCAGCCCGGCCACGGCCGCAGCGACGGCCCGGTACTGCCCAGCGTGGAAGCCCTGGCCGACTGGGTGCTGGCGCTGCTGGACGCCGCCGACGTGCAGCGGGCCGCGCTGGTGGGCCACAGCATGGGCTCATTGATCGCGCTGGAAGCCGCCGCCAGCGCGCCCGAGCGCGCCAGCGCCCTGGTGATGGTGGGCACCGCCTACCCGATGAAGGTGTCGGACGCACTGCTGGCCACCGCGCTGAACACGCCGCTGGCGGCCATCGACATGGTGAACACGTTTTCGCTGAGCACCATCGCCGCCAAGCCCTCCTACCCCGGCCCGGGCGCCTGGCTGCACGGCGGCGGGCGGGCACTGATGCGCCGGCTGCTGCAGCAGGGCGCGGCCCATGTGCCGGCGGGCAGCAACCTGTTCCACCACGACTTCCGCCTTTGCGACGCCTATGCCAACGGGCTGCAGGCCGCGGCCGCCGTCAGCTGCCCCGCCACGCTGGTACTGGGCGGCCGCGACCAGATGACCCCGCCCAAGGCCACCCGCGACCTGGCCCAGGCGCTGAAGGCGAAAGTACTGACGCTGCCCACCGCCGGGCATGCGCTGATGCAGGAGGCGCCGGAGGGGATGCTGGGGGCGCTGAGGGGGGCCTTGAAGGACGCGCTTGCGACTTAGCTAGCACCGGACTAGGATGGCCGCATGAACAAGGTCATCGGCATGCATGAAGCGAAGTCCACGCTGTCACAGCTGGTGGCGCGTGCGGCTGGCGGCGAAACCATCCTCATCGGTCCGCATGGCCGTGCCGAGGCCAAGCTGGTACCGGTGGATGCGCCGCAGCCCAAGAAGATCAGGATCGGCGCCATGAAGGGCCGGCTCAAGGTGCCCGACGACTTCAACGAGCCGCTGCCCGACGACGTGCTGCAGGGGTTCGAGGGCATGCTGTGAGGCTGCTGCTGGACACGCAGCTGCTGCTCTGGACCTTGAGTGGCGACAAGCGAATGAAGAAGCTCACCCCTCGCCTGCTGGACGAGGAGAACGAATGCTTCTTCAGCGTGGCCTCCCTATGGGAAATCGCCATCAAGCACGCGATGGGCAAGCTGCAGGCCGACGCCGAAGAGGTGCGCAGTGAATGCCTGGGCAGCGGCTTCAAGGAAATCCAGATCACCTTTGCCCACGTGCGGCAGCTGGTCGGCTTGCCCCACGTGCACCGCGACCCGTTCGACCGCCTGCTGGTGGCCCAGGCGATGGGTGAGCCGCTGCGGCTGCTGACGGCCGACAGCGTCCTCGGTGCCTACGGCCCTCACGTGGAGTTCGTGGTTCTTTGATCGCCCCCAGGGCCGGGCTGCGCCCAGCCCGCCCCCCGAGGGGGAAAGGAAACTTGGGGCGGCCCGGCGTTTCCTTGTGACCGACGCTCACAACACCTCCCCCAGCCGCATCTCATCCACCCCCACCTGACGCCGGAAAACAGCGGTCACCGGGTCAGGGGTCAGCAGCAGTTCGTCGACCAGCGGCTGCAGCCCGGTGCGCTGCGGGTCGACCAGCAGCACATGGCGCTGGCCGCCTTCTTCTTCCAGGCGGCCCACCCAGTCCAGCGCCACCAGCGCATCCACCACGGTTTCCACCAGCAGCGGATCGGTGCTCAGCGCCTCGGCCAGCTGGCGCAGCGTCAGGCCGTGGCGCTGGCCGCCGTGGGCCTCGCTGAGCAGCCGCAGCACCGCCAGCGCCAATGAGAACTGGTGCCCCGGCACGCCCACCCGGCGCACGATGCGCATCGACAGGCTGGGCGCATGCGCCGCGATGATGGCGCCCAGCAACACGATGACCCAGCCGATGTACATCCACAGCAGCAGGATGGGCAGCGTGGCAAAGGCGCCGTAGATCGTGGAATAGGTGGGCACCAGGCTCACGTACAGGCCCAGCACCTTCTTCGCCAGCTCGAAGCCCAGCGCGCAGAACAGGCCCCCGGCCAGCGCATGGCGCCAGCGCACGTCGGTGTTGGGCACGTAATGGAACAGGCCCGTCACCGCCGCCACCTGCAGCCCGAACTCCAGCGTGTTGAGCAGGAAGTTCACCGCATCGGGCATCGCGCCCACCAGGCCCTTGCTGGACGAGATGGCGTACGAGGTCATCGACAGGCTGACGCCCAGCACCAGCGGCCCCAGCGTGATGGCCGCCCAGTACACCAGCACCCGCTGAGCGATCGGCCGCGGCCGGCGCACCCGCCAGATGCCGTTGAGCGTGCGGTCGATGGTGAGCATCAACGCCAGCGCGGTGAGCAGCAGCACCACCAGACCCAGCGAGCCCAGCTTGGTGGCCTGGCGGGCGAACTGGGTCACCGCCGTCAACACCGGCTTGGCGATGTTGTCGGGCACCAGGGTCTGCAGGAAGTACTTCTCCAGCGAGATCTGGAAGTTGGAGAAGATGGGAAAGGCCGAGAACACCGCCAGCATCACCGTGACCAGCGGCACCAGCGCAATCAGCGTGGTGAAGGTCAGGCTGCTGGCAGTCAGGCCCAGGCGGTCGTCGCGGAAGCGGTCGCGCAGGGTGCGCAGGGTGTCGATCCAGGGCCAGCGGCGCAGCGCCACCAGGGCGCGCCAGGCCCTGACGCGCCAGGGTCGGCGCTCAGAGGTCACGGGGGGCATGCGCCTATCATGCCAGCCCATGCCCGATGTCTCCGCCCGGCCCGACCGCACCACCACCCTCACCCGCAACCTGGCCGTGGCCAGCCTGCTGGCGCTCATCGTGCTGGGGCTGGCCTGGGAGCTGTGGCTGGCCCCCACCGGCCAGCGCACCTGGGCGCTGAAGGTGCTGCCGCTGGCGGTGCCGCTGACGGGCTTTCTCAAGTACCGCATGCGCACCTACCGCTGGGTGAGCCTGCTGGTGTGGCTGTACTTCACCGAAGGCGTGGTGCGCGCCACGTCGGAGAGCGGCATCAGCGCTGTGCTGGCCACGCTGCAGGTGCTGCTGTGCGTGGTGCTGTTCACCGCCTGCGCCTGGCATGTGCGCTGGCGCCTCAAGCGTGGCCATGCCGCAGCGCAGGCCGAGGCCGGTGCCGACCAGCCGCCGGCGGCCGGCCGCCCTTGACCCGCAGCCGCGGCCGCACCGGGATGCACGCTCGACCATGACCCCCGACCACGCCCCGATTGATGCCCTGCCTGCCGCCTTGCGCGCGGCGTTGGGCGAAGCCCATGTGATCACCGGCCAAGACGCCGCCGGCTATGAGCAGGACTGGCGCCAGCGCTGGCCCGGCCGTGCGCTGGCCGTGGCCCGGCCCGGCAGCACCGACGACGTGGCCACCGTGCTGCGCCTGGCCGCGCGCCACGGCGCCAGCGTGGTGCCGCAGGGTGGCAACACCGGCCTGGTGGGCGGCGGCGTGCCCGACGACAGCGGCCGCCAGCTGGTGCTGAGCCTGGGCCGCATGAACCGCATCCGCGAGATCGACGCCGCCAACCTGACGATGACGGCCGAGGCCGGCTGCGTGCTGCAGGCTCTGCAGCACGCAGCGGCCGAGCAAGGCCTGCTGTTTCCGCTGAGCCTGGCAGCCGAAGGCAGCTGCAGCATCGGCGGCAACCTGGCCACCAATGCCGGTGGCACCCAGGTGCTGCGCTACGGCAATGCGCGCGAGCTGTGCCTGGGGCTGGAGGTGGTCACGGCGCAGGGCGAGGTGTGGAGCGGCCTGTCGGGCCTGCGCAAGGACAACACCGGCTACGACCTGCGCGACCTGTTCATCGGCAGCGAAGGCACGCTGGGCGTGATCACCGCGGCCACGCTCAAGCTGTTTCCGCAGCCGGTGGCCACACTCACCGCCCTGGCCGCCTGCCCCGACCTGCCGGCCTGCGTGGCGCTGCTGATGCGCGCCCGCGCCCGGCTGGGCGCCGGCCTCACCGGCTTCGAGGTGATGAACCGGCTGTCGCTGGAGCTGGTGCGCCGGCACTTTGCGCAGCTGCCGCAGCCGCTGCCCGGCGCCCCGTGGACGGTGCTGCTGGAGCTGGCCGATGGCGAGTCGGAAGCGCATGCGCGCAGCCTGTTCGAAGGGCTGATGGAAGCCGCGCTCCAAGATGGCTGCTGCACCGATGCGGTGGTGGCCGAGAGCCTGGCCCAGTCGCAGGCGCTGTGGCAGTTGCGTGAATCCATCCCGCTGGCGCAGGCGGCCGAGGGGCCCAACATCAAGCACGACATCGCGCTGCCGGTCTCGCGCATCGCCGACTTCGTGGCGGCCACCGATGCGGCGCTGGCCACGGCCTTTCCGGGCGCGGCGCTGGTCAACTTCGGCCACCTGGGCGACGGCAACCTGCACTACAACCTGCAGGCGCCACCCGGCATGCCGGCAGTTGAGTTCCTGGCCCGGCATGAACATGCCGTGAATGCGCTGGTGTACGACGGCGTGATGGCCCATGGCGGCTCCATCTCGGCCGAACACGGCATCGGCCGCCTCAAGCGCGAAGAGCGGGCCGAGCGCAAGAGCCCGGTGGCCCTGGGCCTGATGCGCGCCATCAAGCAGGCGCTGGACCCACAGGGGCTGCTGAACCCCGGGCGGGTGCTGTAGCACCTGCGCACCCGCTCAGCGCGGCGACAGCGCCAGTCGCAGGCCGAAGCCCAGGAACATCGCACCGATGGCGCGGTTGAGCCACAGCGTCACACGCCGGCTGGCCTGCACCCGCCGGCTGGCCAGGGCTGAAGACACGGCCAGAAAGTGGCACCACAGCATCGCGTTGACGTTGAAGATGCAGCCCAGCACGATGAAAGCCAGCGCCTTGTGGGGCGCGTCATGCGCGATGAACTGCGGCACGAAGGCCAGGAAGAACACCGCCACCTTGGGGTTGAGCACGTTGGTGAGAAAACCCTGGAACCAAATGCGCCGCCAGCTCAGCGGCGCCACGGGCGCTGCCGGCGCTTCAGCCGCTGCCGGTGCACCGCGCCGCAGCAGCAGCGCCAGCCCGATGTACACCAGGTAGGCCGCCCCCACCAGCTTGACCACGGTGAACGCGGTGGAAGAAGCCGCCAGCAGCGTCGACAAGCCCAGCGCCGCCGCCAGCACATGCACCAGGGTGCCGGTGCCCACGCCCAGCGCCGCGGCTGAGCCGGCGCGCCAGCCCTGGCTGGCGCTGCGCGACATGATCAGCAGCGAATCGGGCCCTGGCGCGATGTTGAGCAGCAGGCCGGAGACGATGAAGAGCGCGAGGTCCTGGGTACCGAACATGGCAGCGGCGGCGGTGGTGGATGGACGCATTGTGCTGCCCGGCGCCTATCCGCCAAAGCGGGCCGCGCCACCCATGTTTCTCCGGCGATCGGGGCTTTTGCAAGTGCGGCAAGCTGCAAGGCGTGCTCAAACGTATTACTCCCGCGCAACTGCGCATCGGCATGTTCATCCACGAGCTGGGCGGCTCGTGGATGTCGCACCCGTTCTGGCGCAGCAAGTTCCTGCTGAGCGACGACAAGACGCTGGCCAAGGTGCTGGACAGCGGCATCCCCGACCTGGTGATCGACACCTCGCGCGGGCTGGACGTGCCGGCCGAGCCCATCACCACGCCCGAGGTGACGGCGCCCGCGCCGCTGGCCGAAGCAACGCCGCTGCCGCCCCCGCCGGCCAGCGTGCTGCTGCCCGCCGCCGGCCCCGACTATCGCCAGGCCGCCGCGTTGTGCGAGCGGTCGATGGCCGTGGTGCACGAGCTGTTCCATGAAGCCCGCATGGGCCACGCCATCGACGCCGAGCACTGTGTGCCGGTGGTGCAGGAGGTCATCGATTCGGTGGCGCAGAACCCCACCACGCTGACCAGCCTGGCCCGCCTGAAGACCGCCAACGGCTATGCCTACATGCATGCGGTGGCGGTGTGCGCGCTGATGGCCTCGCTCTCGCGCACCATGGGCCTGACGCCCGAGCAGACGCGCGAGGCCGCGCTGGCCGGCCTGATGCTGGACATCGGCAAGACCCGCATGCCGGCCGAGCTGCACGACAAGCCCGGCCGCCTGAGCGATGCCGAGCAGGCGCAGTTCCAGGCCCACGTGCGCCATGGCCAGCAGCTGCTGATGGAAGCCGGCGGCTTCAGCCCCGCCGTCATCGACGTGGCACTGCACCACCATGAACGCATCGACGGCGCCGGCTATCCCGACCGGCTGTCGGGCGACGGCATCAGCCTGTTCTCGCGCATGGCAGCGGTGTGCGACGTGTACGACGCGGTGACCTCGCGCCGGCCCTACCACGCGCCCTGGGACCCGGCCGAGGCGATGAGCCACCTGGCCCACACCAAGGGCCAGTTCGATCCGCGGGTGTTCCAGGCCTTCGTCAAGTCGGTGGGCGTGTACCCCAACGGCTCGCTGGTGCGGCTGCGCTCCGAGCGGCTGGCCGTGGTGCGCAGCCAGGGGCTGGCCTCGCTGCTGCAGCCCAAGGTGGCCGTCTTCTATTCAGTGGCCGAGCGGCATGCGCTGGAGCCCTTCGAGCTGGACCTGGCCGATGCCAAGGCCGACGACAAGATCACCGGCATCGAATCGCCCGAGGCCTGGCGCTTCAAGGACCTGGACCGGCTGTGGCTGGCGCCCTTGAAATAGCGTTCGTGCAATCCGTCACGCCTCAGCGGCCAGATGCAGTTGGGGTGGGCCCGGCGTTTAAGACCAGTGCCCATCGGGTCGTCTTGTGATGGTGAGGGCGACTGATTGCCCCGCCCCCCACTGAATACCGGAGCCTGACATGCTGAGCCTTCACACCAACACCGCCGCCCTGTCGACCACCAGCGCCGTGAACAACACGCAGCGCGGTCTGTCCACCTCGCTGACCCGCCTGGGCACCGGCTATCGCATCAACAGCGCGATGGACGACGCCGCCGGCCTGCAGATCGCCACCCGCCTGGACGCCCAGACCCGCGGCATGAGCGTGGCGATGCGCAACACGCAGAACGGCATCTCGATGATGCAGACCGCCGAAGGCGCGTTCGACGAGGTCAACAACATCCTGGTCCGCATGAAGGACCTGGCGACCGAAGCGTCGAACGGCTCGGCCACCAGCGAAGACAAGACCGCGATGCAGGCTGAGTACGACGCCCTGGGCTCGGAACTCAAGAACATCGTCACCAACACCTCCTTCGGTGGTGAAAAGCTGTTCGCCGCCAGCGGCGGTTCGGGCAAGTTCAGCGCCGCCGTCACCTTCCAGATCGGCGCAGCTGCCAGCGAAACGATGACCGTGAACATCGCCAGCTCGGCCAGCGCACTGACGGGCGGCTCCGGCTCGCTCCTGGCCGCCACCGCCACGTACGGCACCGCCACCAGCGGTTCGGAGCTGACCGGCAGCGCCAACGCCACCATCACCCTGCTCGACACCGCCATCAAGGATGTCTCGACCGTGCGTTCGGCCCTGGGTGCTGCGGCCAACCGCCTGGACCACGTGTACAACAACCTGTCGAACATGAGCACCAACACCGCTGCCGCCAAGAGCCGCATCACCGACGTGGACTACGCCAGCGAAACCGCCAACATGACCAGCAAGCAGCTGCTGCTGCAGGCCGGCACCTCGATGCTCAAGCAATCGTCCAGCATGAGCCAGCTTGCCCTGTCGCTGCTGAACTGATAGACCGAAGGCACCGCCTTCGTGCCACCAAGAGCCAGCCTTCGGGCTGGCTTTTTGCATGGGGCGGCGGCCCTGGATTGCCCCGGTTTTGCCGGCCTGTTCCGCCCATGCGCACGGCCCTGCGCTGCCTAGACTGGGCGGCCCACCCGTGACCGCCGAATGAACGCCCACGCCCCAGCCGCCCGCGCCGATCGACACTGGCATGCCGGCCTCGAAGCCCTGAGAGCCGCCCGCTGGACTGATGCCCACCAGGCCTTCCAGCAGATGGTGAAGCTGACGCCGCACAACGCCAGCGGCTGGACCCACCTGGCGGCCGTCCTGCTGCAGCAGGGCCACCTGCAGGAGGCCTTGGACGCCGCGCTCAAGGCGCGCCAGCTGGCCCCCGACAGTGCCCTGGCCTGCAGCCTGCACGCCGATTGCCTGAGCCGCCAGAACCGCCACCGTGAAGCCACCGAGGTGTATGCCTCGCTGCCGGCCACCGTCAGCCGGGATGCCGACTTCCTCTCCGCCCATGGCACCGCGCTGCTGATGGACCAGCGCCCGCGCGAAGCCATCAAGCTGTACATCCAGGCAGTCGGCCAGCAGATCGGCCATGCGCTGACGCACTACCGCATGGGCCTGGCCTTCAAGCACCTGGAGCGCGACAAGGAGGCAAGCACGTGCTTTCGCACCGCCATCACCACCGACCGCGTGGGCGAGGTGCGGTCGCTGGCGCTGCCCCAGCTGCTGACCACCCGCATGCAGGCCTGCGACTGGGAAGGCCTGGACGACGACATTGCCGCGTTGGTGGACACCATCGACGGCGGCGACGAACCGCTGCTGGCCAACATCTCGCCGTTTTCGCTGCTGGCGCTGCCGGTCGGCCCGCTGCGCCAGCGCCGCGTGGCCCAGGCGTTCGTCGCGCAGGCCGCCAGGCCGCTGAAGCCACTGCCCCCGCCCGGGCCCCGTGCGCCGGGCCGCATCCGCCTGGGCTACCTGTCGGCCGACTTCCACCACCACGCCACGGCCATGCTGATGACCGAGCTGCTGGAGCGGCGCGACGGCCAGCACTTCGAGGTCTTTCTGTACTCGCACGGCGGCGACGACGGCAGCGCCACCAGCGCCCGGGTGCGTGCGGCCGGTGACCACTTCATCGACGTGCGCACCGAAACACACGAGGCCATCGCCCGCCGCATGCGGGCCGACGGCATCGACATCGCCATCGACCTGAAAGGCCACACCCGGCAGACCCGCTTCGAGCTGCTGGCCCTGCGGCCGGCGCCGGTGCAGGTGAGCTTTCTCGGCTACCCCGGCACCACCGGGGCCGACTTCCTGGATTACGTGATCGGCGACCCGGTGGTCACGCCGCTGGACCACGCGCCGCATTACAGCGAGCGCATTGCCCAACTGCCCGCCAGCTACCAGCCCAACGACCGCCAGCGGCCGCTGCCGCCAGCGCCGCCGCGCGCCGAACTGGGCCTGCCCGAAGACGCCGTGGTGCTGTGCTGCTTCAACCAGAGCTACAAGTTCCTGCCGGCGATGGTGGACCTGTGGGCGCAGGTGATGACGCAGGCCCCGCACACCGTGCTGTGGCTGCTGAGCTGGAACGCGCACGGCCAGCGCCACCTGGTGCAGGCCTTCGCGGCCCGCGGCATCCCGCCCTCACGACTGGTGTTTGCCGACAAGGTGCCGCTGGCCCGCCACATCGCGCGCCTGCAGCAGGCCGACCTGTTCCTGGACACATGGCCCTGCAACGCCCACACCACCGCCAGCGAGGCGCTGTGGGCCGGCGTGCCGGTGCTCACCGTGCCGGGCGACACCTTTGCCAGCCGCGTGGCCGCCAGCCTGGTGAGCGCCTGCGGCCTGCCGCAGATGGCCTGCGCCGACGCAGCCACCTACGTGCGCATGGCCGTGGCCCTGGCCCACAAGCGCGAAGCGCTGCAGGCGCTCAAGCAGCACCTGCGCGAAGAACGGCTGCGCCTGCCCCTCTTCGACAGCGCGCGCTATGCCCGCGACTACGAAGCGCTGCTGCAGCGCATGTTCGAGCGCCAGCAGGCCAGCCTGCCGCCGGACCACCTGCCGGCCCGCCCCGCCGAATAGCGCCGCCTGCGGGCCGTTGTTCGGCCCTTGCACGGGCCGGGGCTTTCCTAGACTGGCTGGCACCCTTCAGCCCGCAGGAATCCCATGCCGCAAGAGCCCGAGCCCACTCCCCCGCTGAGCGCCCTGGCGCTGGGCATGGTCAAGAACGAAGCCGACATCGTCGAAGCCTTCGTGCGCCACAACCTGCACTTCGTCGACCTGATGGTGTTGCTGGACAACGGCTCCACCGACGGCACGCGCGACATCCTCGAAGCCTTGCAGAAAGAAGGCCTGCCGCTGCTGGTTATCGACGATCCGGTGTTCGGCTACTTCCAGTCGGAAAAGATGACCGAGCTGTACCGGCGCACGGTGCCGGTGTTCCAGCCCGAGGTGGTGTACCTGCTGGACGCGGACGAATTCATGCGCGCCCCCGACCGCGCCGCCATGGACGGCTTGATGCGCCAGGTGCCCGCCGGCGCACAGGCGCTGCTGCCGTGGATGACGCACACGCCCGACCCGCAACGCAGCAGCGCCGAGCTGCTGCGCGACCCACTGGCCTCCTCGCCCTGGCGCCGGGCGAAGGAAGAGCCGCAGTACTACAAGTCCATCATCCGCCGCTGCCCCAGCCTGGACGCCGACCTGGTGATCGACCAGGGCAACCACAGCGTGCACCGCGCCAGCGGCCAGCCGATGCCAACCGCCGTGCTGTCGGGCGTGCACCTGGCGCACCTGCCGGTGCGCTCGGTCGAGCAGGTCACCGCCAAGGCCATCAACGGCTGGCTGGCCTACCTGGTGCGCAACCGCCACACGCGGGGCGAGATGCAGGGCAGCCAGTGGCAGCTGCTGTACGAACGCATCACCCAGGGCACACCGCTGCGCGCCGACGACCTGACCACGCTGTCGCTGGACTACGCCCAGCACCCGCGGCCCGGCCGATCGCTGCAGGCCGATGCGCTGCGCGACCCCTGCCCGCCGCGCCACGGCGTGCTGAAGTACCTGGACCTGGGGCGGCATGATCCGGTGGCGAAGGTGGCGTTGGGGGTGGCCCAGCACATCGAGGCCGAGGTGCCCGCGGCGCGCACCGGCTCGCGCGTGGGCCTGGACGTGGCCGCCGTGGCCGGCGTGCTGCGTGGTGAGCAGGTCGACAGCCTGTCGGTGCTCAGCGCCGAGGCGGGCTGGGGCAAGGAGTTGACGGGGCTGATGCCCCACCTGCACGGCCAGCCCATCGAGCAGGCCGCGGCCCTGCTGGCGCCCGACCTGGACCCCGGCCTGAGCGAAGCGCTGTTCAAGGGCCTGTCGGCCTGCGCCACGCGGCTGATCGTCGCCTGGCTGCCCGAAGGCCATGCGGCCGCCGACCTGCAGCGCCTGCTGCTGGCGGCAGAAAACGCCGGCTGGCAGGTGGGCATGCTGCAGACCTTGGGCCTGCGCGCGGTGGCCTCCTACGGTGTCGCGCGGCGGGGCGGCGTGGTGCTGCGCAGGCAGGCCGCCGCACCGGCAGCCAGCGCGCAATCGCTGCGCAGCGCGCTGGTGGCCATGGCCCACCAGCCCCTGCAGTGGCAAGACCCCGAGCCGCAGGTCATCCGCGAGGCCTTCCAGTCGCTGATGCTGGCGCAGGCCGCCTGACCCGCCAAGCTCCCGGGAACAACGCGGCTAGGAGCGGCCTTATCCGTGCTTCGGTCACGGTCACGCTGCCTACCATGTGATCAGGGCGGTGGCTGGACTCAAGTGGCCACGCAACACCGCCAGGAGGCACGTTCTTGATGAAGCTGGCGATCTCTCAGTCGAACTACATCCCCTGGAAGGGGTACTTCGACCTCATTGCATCGGTGGACCGCTTCGTCTTGTACGACACGGTGCAGTTCACCAAGAACGACTGGCGCAACCGGAACCTCATCAAGACGCACGCCGGCCTGCAGTGGCTCAGCATCCCCGTGGGGGCGGACATCCACCGCACGATCGAGCAGGTGGCGCTGCCGCAAACGCCGTGGCGGCGCAAGCACTGGAAAAGCCTGGCAGCGGCCTACGGCAAGGCACCGTACTTCGCAGAAGTGGCCGCCTGGCTGGAACCGCTTTACCTGCACACCGCAGACGCCACACTGTCGGCCTTCAACGCGCGGCTGATCCGCGCCATCTGCCATTACTTGCGCATCGACACCGAGATCGTGGCGGACGACGGCCGGCACGAGACGGACGACCGCGTGGCCAAGCTGGTGCACATCTGCCAGCGCCATGGCGCCGATACCTACGTGTCGGCGCCTGCCGGGCAGAACTACATCGACGCGCGCGTTTTCCAGTCGCATGGCCTGCGCCTGGAATGGTTTGAATACCCCGACTACCCGGCCTATGCGCAATTGCACGGCGCCTTCGAGCACCGGGTGTCGGTCCTGGATGCGCTCTTTCACTGCGGCGCGCACCCCGAATTGTTTATGCAGCATGCGGCCGGCAAGGCCATGAAAACGAGTCTGGAGCTTGTATGAAGCACGAATCCGCTGTGGTGTCCTACTCCAACCAAGTCAGTCTGGAGGCGCGGACGGAGATCTTCAATCTCATGCAAGCGTATCCGGCAACGCCTGACGAGCAGGAGCGCAGCCTGGGCCTGTTCCTGCGCGGCTCGCTGCTGGCGCGGCTGCTGGCCATCGCCGAGATCTACCAGCGCATCACCCACCTGCCCGGCGCCGTGCTGGACATCGGCACCTGGCGCGGCCAGACCGCCGTGGTGTGCGAGAACCTGCGCGCCATCTACGAGCCGCTGCACTTCAACCGCCGCATATACGCCTTCGACACCTTCGATGGCTACAAGGGCTTTTCCGACAGCGACAAGGCCACTGCCCTGCACCGCAACGGCACCTACGGCGTGGGCGGCGAGGCGTATGCCGAACTGCTGCGCACGCTGCTGGGCCTGCACGAGAAGTCCAATGCCATGGGCGACAAGAACCACGGCAAGCACCAGGTGATCATGGGCGACTGCGTGCAGACGGTGCGCGCCATGCTGGACCGCGAGTCGCACGAAGTCATCGCGCTGGCCTTCTTCGACGTCAACTCCGTGGAGCCCACCGAGAAGACCTTCGAGATGGTGTGGAAGCGGCTGGTCAAGGGCGGCATCGTGGCCTTCTGGCAGCTCACGCGCAACACCATCCCGGCCGAAGGCATGGTGTACGTCAAGTCCATCATGGACAACCACGCACACAGCCTGCGCCGTTGCGCCACCTACCCCGGCCTGTGCTACCTGGTCAAAGAGTGAGGAACGCCATGCACGTCGTCGTGATCGGCAACGGCATCGTTGCCCTGACTTCCGCCTTCCGGCTGCTGCAGCGATCCGGCCCTGACCTGCGGGTCACGGTCATCGGCGACGGGCAGCGCGCTGGCTCGGCCACGCTGGCCGCGGGCGCCATGCTCAACTCCTTCGCGGAGGTGGAGTACGACACCTTCAAGTCGGACATCGACACCTACCGCTTCGAGCTCAGCCATCTGGCCACGCAGATGTGGCCCAAGTTCGAGATGGAGCTGATCGACGCCGCCGGCGACGGCCTGCCCTCCGGCTGCAAGAGCTGCCAGGCCTTCTGTGGCGGCGGCTGCGCCAAGAAGGGCACCTACGTCGTCAACAACACCTCGGTCGACGAGCTGGAGGACGACAACTTCGACGCCATCGTCCGCGCGCTCGACGACTTCAACGAACCGCACCGGCTGATGTCGCCCCGCGACATCCCGAACTACAACCCGCAGTCGCGCAACCGCGCCACCCGCGCCGTCTTCATCGACAACGAGGGCTGGTTCAACCCGCGCCTGATGATCGAGAAGCTGGACGCCATCATGCGCCGCTCCGCGCGGGTGCATCAGGTGGACGACACCGTGGTGCGCATCGAGCATGCTGGCCAGCAGGTCACTGCCGTGCACACCCGCGGCGGCCAGCGCATCGAGGCCGACCGCTTCCTGCTGGCCACGGGCGCTTCCGTCAGCGCACTGGTCAAGGCCAGCGAGCTGCCGCTGCAGATGCAGCGCGTGTTCTACGGCGTGGGCGTGTCGCTGCAGCTGGGCATCCGCGAGATGCGGCAAAGCCACTGCATCCGCACGCCGGCCCGCGGGCTGGCCTGCGGCCTGTACAGCGTGCCCTACTTCGAGTCGCCGGGTGCGCTGAACTCGCAGATCCTGGTGGGCGCCAGCAACTTCATCTCCAAGGACCCGTATCCCTACGGCCGCATCACCAGCGTCGAGAACCTGATGCGCGCGGTCACGCAGGAGATCAACCAGGACTACTACAAGTCCGACCTGGTGCGCGTGAACGTGGGCTGGCGGCCGACCAGCCAGGACACCTACCCGATGGTGGGACCCACCTCGATGAGCAACCTGGTCATCGCCACCGGCACCAAGCGCGACGGGTTCCACATGGCGCCGGTGCTGTCGCAGCAGATCGCCGCCATGCTGTTGGGCGACGCGGTGGACGAGCGCTTCAGCGTTTTTGCGCCAGAGCGCCCGCTGCTCAAGACGATGACGCGCGAGCAGGCCGTGGACAAGGCCGTGCGCCACCAGATCAACGCCGCCTACCAGCATGGCTTCGTGCCCGCCACCAGCCGCACCGTGGCGCAGCTGCGGCAGTCGATCGAAGCCGACGTGCACAAGGTGCACGACCAGGCGGGCGCGGTGGACTGGGGCATTCCGCCCGAGATGCTGGACATGTACCGCTGGGGTCACGCCCAGGATGGGAGAGCCTGATGATTCCGTTCAACAAGCCGCACATGACCGGCCGCGAGCTGAGCCACATCGCGCAGGCGCACTTCGAGGGCGTGCTGGCCGGCGACGGCCGCTTCACCAAGGAGTGCCAGCTCGACCTGGAGCGCCGCACCGGCAGCCGCAAGACCCTGCTGACCCACTCGTGCACCGCGGCCCTGGAAATGGCCGCGCTGCTGCTCGACCTGAAGCCGGGCGACGAAGTCATCATGCCTTCGTACACCTTCGTGTCCACCGCCAACGCCTTCGTGCTGCGCGAGGCGGTGCCCGTCTTCGTCGACATCCGGCCCGACACGCTCAACATCGATGAACGGCTGATCGAAGCCGCCATCACGCCCCGCACGCGGGCCATCGTGCCGGTGCATTACGCCGGCGTCTCGTGCGAGATGGACGTCATCACCCGCATCGCGGCGGCGCACGGCCTTGCCGTGGTGGAGGACGCGGCGCAGGGCGTGATGTCGAGCTACCGCGGCCGTGCGCTGGGCAGCATCGGCGACCTGGGCGCCTTCAGCTTCCACGAGACCAAGAACATCATCTCGGGCGAAGGCGGCGCGCTGCTGATCAACGACCCGCACCTGGTGAACGCGGCCGAGGTGATCTGGCAAAAGGGCACCAACCGCCAGCAGTTCCACCGCGGCGAGGTGGACAAGTACACCTGGCAGCGCACCGGCTCTTCCTTCCTGCCCGGCGAGATCGTCGCCGCCTTCCTGAAGGCGCAGCTGGACGAGGCCGAATCGATCACCGCCAACCGCCTGGCCGCCTGGGACCGCTACCAGGAACGGCTGCTGCCGCTGGCCCAGGAAGGGCTGCTGCGCCTGCCCACCGTGCCGGCGCACTGCGTGCACAACGCCCACATGTACTACGTGATCCTGCCCGAGCAGGTGAACCGGGTGCGGCTGCTGGCCGACCTGCGGCAGGACGGCATCTTCTGCCTCTTCCACTACGTGCCGCTGCACAGCGCACCGGGCGGGCGTTCGGGCCGGGCGCATGGCGACATGAGCCACACCGACAGCCTGTCCGAGCGTTTGATCCGCCTGCCGCTGTGGTGGGGCATCAGCCCCAGCGAGCAAGACCGGGTGACCGAGCGCCTGACGCACCACCTGCAACAACAGCTCATCGGCGAGGGTGTTTATGCCTGACGAATTGACCGGCAAACCGAAGTTCGACCAGCGCCTGCGAGAGGCCCTGGTGGAACTGCTGGAAAACGCCCACAGCCTCGACCTGGTGCAGGCGCTGGCGCCCAAGGAGCGCGAGGCCGTGCTGTCCCATGCCCGCCTGCTGGGCTGGCAGGCGCCGATTGCACTGGTGACGGCGCATGAGGCGGCCGACCTGGTGTGCCGCGGCCATGCGCAGGCCTTCGAGGCGCTGGTCACGCTCACCCAGTTCTGCTACGGCAATGCCACGCTGCCCGACTTCTGCCAGTTGCACGACGCGCTGCGCTCGTCGGTGCTGCATCCCAAGGTCAATGCGGCGGTCGAGACCATGGCCGCCGCTGCGCCGCAAGCCCGGCTGCGCGACCAGGCGCGCGACACCGGCCGCATGGCCTTCGTGGTCAGCAGCCTGATCCGCGGCTCGGGCACCACCTACGTCATCCGCGCGCTGATCCCGGCGCTGGCGGCGATGGGCTGGGAAATGGCCATCTACCCCACCTTGCTGCTCGACGCCACCGACGAAGAAGTGGCGGAAGAACTGCGCGCCGCCGGCGTGACCATCCACCGCCCGCCGGCGGCCAGCGAGAACCCGCTGCCGATCGCGGCCTGGATCGCCGACCACCTGCAGGCGCACCCGGTGGATGCGGTGGTGCACTACGTGTGGCCCAACGACTACGTGAGCAAGCTCGTGGGCAACTGGCGATGCGCACCGGTGCAGGTGTTCGTCAACCACACCTGCGACCAGCCGACCGGCAACTTCGACCTCAAGCTGGGCTACTCCGGCGACTACCGCGGCCACCACCAGGCTGATCGCTACGTCACCATGCCCAACTGCAGCGTGCGCGCCTCGCAGGCCCGCAAGGCGCAGCCGTTCAGCCGCCAGCAGTGGAAGCTGCCGGCCGATGCCTTGCTGCTGGCCACCTTCAGCCGCCTGGCCAAGTGCGTGGACGCGCCTTTCCTGGAAGCGATGTGCAGCGTGCTGCGCGCCAACCCGTCGGTCATCTGGCTGCTGGTGGGCGAACGCGATCCCTCGAGCGAAGTGCAGATCAACGCACACCTCGAACGTGCAGGCGTGCAGTCGCAGGTGGCCTACACCGGCTTCATGTACGACATGGACTATTTCCGCCTGCTCAAGACGGTCGACCTCTACTGCGACACCATCACCTGGATGGGCGGCCAGACGGTGGCCGATGCCGTCGTCTGCGGCCTGGCGGTGGTGTGCTGCGCACCGGCCGCCAGCGCCGCGCTGGCGCCGCATGCCAACAACTCGACCGTGCTGGCCAGTGCGCTGCTGGCGCCCGACTCGCTGGTGGCCCAGGCCGGTGACGCGCAGGACTATGCACGCCTGGCGCAGGCCTACATCGACGACGCGGACCTGCGCGCCCGTGCCGGCCAGCTCAACGCCGCCAGCGTGCAGGGCGACGCCTGGGAGGCCTACGTGCGGCGCTTCGACGAGGAGATCCGCAGCGCCTACCAGCGCAAGAAGGCGGCGCAGTCGCCGGCCGCGCCGTCGGGCGAAGGCCGCTCCGACATCGACACGCTCAAGGCACTGTTCCCCGCGGCGGCGCACGCGTTCTGAGGACAGACACCGGCCGAGGGCCGGCCTTCACTGGATGATGGCCCTCACTCAGCTGGACGCGGTGCCCATCGCCGGCACCCAGGTCCAGGCCAGCGCCAAGACGACCGATGAAGCCGAGGTCACCCAGCCGGAGCTGGGCAAGCCCAAGGGCGGGCGCTACATGCGCAAGTTCGAGGTGCCCGAGGACCAGGCGAACGGGCTCCTGCCGGTGATCCAGGCAGTGGGCGACACCCTCGATGCAGCTGGGGCTGCTTTTGCGCCCAGGTTGCAAGCCATGACCACGACATCGTCCACGCCGGTGGACGATCCGTCCATCACTTCATCAGCGAAGCAAACAGGTCGTCGAGCTTGCTCGCGGTGCTGACCGGCATGGCCACCGGCGCGGCAGGTGCCGGCATAGGCGCAGGCACGGGGGCCGGCCGGGTGGGCAGCGGCTCGTTCGTGGCGGCGGGCGGCGCCGGCAGCGCGCCCAGGTCGTCATCTTCCAGCACCAGCCACTCCCTATCCTCATCCAGCCCGCCGAAGTCCGCCTGCATCGTGCGGGCGATGGTGCGTTCGGCCGGGGTGGTGGGCACCTTGCGCAGGGTCACCTTCATGAAGGCGGCCTGCTCCTTGGCGCAGGGTTGCAGCTGCAGGTCCAGCCAGTGGGCCGAGGCGATGTCGAAGCGGTGCTCGAACCAGCCCAGGTACCAGAACCAGCCGGTGTAGTACTGCCACGACTGCTCGTTCAGCGCCCGCAGGTGGGTCGGGTCCTGCCAGGCGGTGGGCGACTTCTCGTAGGGCACCTCGATCTCGAACTCGCCGCCATCTTTCAGCAGCGCCAGCACGTTGGTCATCAGGCGCGGCAGGTCGGGCACATGCTCGAGCACGTTGTTGGCATACACGCGGTCCAGGCTGCCGGCCTGCAGCTGGATGTCGCCACCGCGGCAGCCGGCCACCTGCAGCGGCAGCTCCACCGGCTGGCCCAGGTCCAGCACCAGGTCGGGCTCGGCCCGCGCCAGGATGTCCACGTTCAGCCAGCCGGGCTTGTAGTCCTTGCCCGAGCCCAGGTTCATCTGCGTCGGCTGCCACGGCGTGGCCGGCCGCGCCTGGCGCCACACCTGGTGGTAGCCGGCTGCAAAGGCCAGCAGGTCGCCATAGGCCTCCTGCGGGTCATGGCGGCGGAAGGCGGCCAGGCGGGCCTGCGCTTCCTCGAAGAAGGCCGGCGTGTTGAAGCGCTGGCGGAAGAAGGTTTCCAGCGACTGGTGTTCATCGAGCCAGAAGACCGACTCTTCGTACGCCGCAGGCGCGCTGGTGCGCGACGTGCGCTCCGAGATCACCGGCGTGCCCAGCGACAGGCACTGGAACACGCGCGCCTGCTCGAAGCGGCTGGCCTCGTAGAAGTGGCAGTTGACCACCGCCTTGGCCTGGCGGATGTACTCGTCGCGCTCGTTCGCGTAGAGCGGATGGTCGAACACCGCCACGGTGGCACCGCAGGCTTCCACCCGTTCCAGGAAGGCCTTGCGGCGCTGGTTGATGCTGCCGAAGAACAGCAGGTCGATCGGCCGTTCTGCCAGCGGCAGCGGCTCCTGGGTCTGCAGGTAAGGCGCGTGCAGGAAAGGCACCAGCGGCACGTCGCCCACGTTCTCGGCATAAGCGGCCACGTTGTCGGCGTCGTAGTCGACCACGGCCGATTGGCGCAGCAGCGCCAGGTAGGCCGGATCGACGGCGGCGCCGCCGTCGCCCAGCTGTTCCAGGTTCACGAAGACGCAGGCATGGCGCTCGGTCCAGTCGGCCGGAAAGCCGAGGTGGGCGCCGAACACGAAGTTGACGGCGTCTTCGCGCAGTCGGTTCTTGCTGATGCTCACCTGCGCGCCGAAGCGTCGGAACTGGTGGCGGAAGTAGCGTGCGTGATCGACGAACGCCAGCGAGTGCACATAGCCGGCAGGCTGCATGATGGCGATGTGGACCGAAGGCAGTTGCATGGCGTGATTCGGTTGATGCGCGAAAGCGCGGGTGCCCAGACTTTAGGCAGCCAGCCCGCCACGCATGACGCGATCAACGCCTGAATCGGCCCGCTTCTCCTGCCGCCACCGCCACCCGGCACTACCGCAGCGAAGCCAGCACCCGATCCACCATCACCCCCGACTGGCCCAGGTAGTTGGCGGGGTCCAGCATGGCCTGCAGGGCCGCGCGGTCCACGTGGGGCGTGATCTCGGGGTGGGCGGCCAGCAGGTCCAGCAGCGGCTTTTTCTCGGCAATCGCCTGGCGGCACAGGTCGTACACCAGGTCGTGGGCGTACTCGCGGCCGATGTAGGGGCCCAGGCCCATCATCACCGCCTCGCTCATCACCAGGCCTTCGGTCAGGTCGACGTTGCGGCGCATCGCGGCGGCGTCCACCTGCAGGCCTTCCAGCACGAAGCGGCTTTGCTTGAGCGCGCCGGCCAGCAGGCAGAAGGCCTCGGGCAGCACGATCCATTCGATTTCCCAGGGGCCGGTGCTGCGCTCATGGTCGGCCACCATCGCGTCCATCAGCGCCGCGGCCTGCTGGCGCAGCACGCTGATGGCGGCATGGATGTAGCAGCTGCTGATGGGGTTGCGCTTTTGCGGCATGGTGCTGCTGCTGCCGCGGCCGTGGTGGTAGGGCTCGTACACCTCGCCCACCTCGGTCTGCATCATCAGCTTGACGTCCATGCTGAGCTTGCCCAGCGTGCCGCCCACCAGCCCCATGAAGGCGCCCACCTCGGCGATGTTGTCGCGGATGGTGTGCCAGGCGATCAGCGGCTGCTTGAGCCCCAGTTCGGCGCACAGGCCGGCCTGGGTCTCCATCGCGCCCTTGTCCAGAGAGGCCAGCGTGCCGGCCGCGCCGGCGAATTCGCCCACCAGCACCCGCTCCTTCAGCTGCGCCAGTCGCTCGCGGTGGCGTTCGATGGCCGACAGCAGCCCGGCCATCTTGTAGCCGAAGGTCACGGGGATGGCCTGCTGCAGGTTGCTGCGGCCGATCATCGGCGTGTCGCGGTGCTCCCGCGCCAGCCTGGCCATCGCGGCCGAGATGGCGGCCAGCTCGCCGTCGATCAGCGCCAGGCCCTCGCGGATCTGCAGCACGGTGGCGGTGTCGGTGATGTCCTGGGTGGTGGCGCCCCAGTGCACGAACTCGCCCAGCTTGTCGCGGCACAGCTGGTTGACCTGCGTGACCACGCCCAGGATGGGGTAGCCGATGCGCTCGGTCTGCTGGCGCAGCCGCGCCATGTCGATCTGATCCAGCGTGCAGTGGCTGACGATCTCGTCGGCCGCCTCCTGCGGGATCAGGCCCAGCCGGGCCTGGACGATGGCCAGCGCGCGCTCGATGTCGAGGTACTTCTGCGTGCGGTTCTCGTCGGACCAGACGTGGCGCATCTCTTCGGTGGAAAAGATGCCCTGGAAGATTTTGGAATCGATGATGGAAGCGGCCATGGGTTGTCTCCTCTTGAAGGTGGATCGGGGCCGGTCAGCGGCCGGCGCGCGCCAGCGTGCGCTGCGCCTGCAGCACCACCGGCCGGTCGACCATGCGGCCATCGAGCCGCGCCGCGCCGGGCGAAGCGGCGTCCGCCGCGATCACGCGGGCGGCCCAGGCCAGGGCCTCGGGGCTGGGTGCCAGCGCGGCATGCAGCGGCGCCACTTGGTCGGGGTGGATGCACAGCTTGGCGCCGAAGCCGCGGCGCAGCGCCCAGGTGGTGTCGGCCTGCAGGCGGGCGGCATCGCCCAGCTGCGGCGTGACGCCGGCCACCGGCGCCGCGCAAGCGGCCAGGCGCGAGGCCAGCACCAGCTGCGCGGCGGCCTGGTCCAGCGGCGCCAGGTCGGCTTCCAGGTCCAGGCCCAGGTCCAGCGCGTAGTCCAGCGTGCCGAACACCAGGCGCTGCACGCCCGGCGCGGCGGCCAGCGACGCCGCCTGCGCCACGCCCAACGCGCTTTCGCACAAGGGCAGCAGCGCCATGTTGGGCAGCTGCGCATGCAGCGCGGCCAGCGTGACGGCGTCTTCGGCCTTGGGCAGCATCAGCGCCGCCAGCGGCAGTGCACGCACCAGGCGCAGGTCTTGTTCATGCTCGGTCGAGCCGACCGCGTTGATGCGCACCGCGATGCGCGCCGCATCGGCCGCCGGCAGGGCCCGCACCGCCTGGGCAATGGCTTGGCGCGCCGTGGCCTTGGCGCTCTCGGCCACGGCGTCTTCCAGGTCGAGCACGACCACATCCGCCCCGCTGGCCAGCGCCTTGCCGAAGCGTGCCGGCCGGTCGCCCGGCACGAACAGGTAGCTGCGCGGCTCCATCAGATGGCTTTCGCTTCGCGCAACGCCGCGATGGCCGCGGCGTCCAGGCCCAGCTCGGCCAGGATGGCGTCGGTGTGCTCGCCCAGCGCGGGCACCGGGTCCATGCGCGGCTCTTCCTGCCAGCTGCCGGGCGGCAGCAAGGCGGGCAGCGCACCGGCCGGTGAGCCCACCTCGCGCCAGCGGCCGCGGGCCTGCAGCTGTGGATGGGCCCACACCTCCTGCATGGTGTTCACGCGGGCATTGGCGATCTGCGCGGCTTCCAGCCGCTGGACCACCTGCGGCGCGGTGAGGTGCGCAAAGGCCTCGACGATGATGGCACGCAGCTCTTCCCGCAGGGCCACGCGCTTCGCATTGCCGGCAAAGCGTTCGTCCTGCGCCAGCGCCGGCTGCTGCAGCACGGTCTGGCAAAAGCTCGCCCACTCGCGCTCGTTCTGCAGGCCGAACAGCACGCTGCCGCCATCGGCCCCGGTCGGGAACGGACCATAAGGGTGGATGGTGGCGTGCGAGGCACCGGTGCGCGGCGGCGGCGGCGCACCATCGAAGGCGTAGTACAGCGGAAAGCTGGTCCACTCGGTCAGCGCTTCCAGCATCGAGATGTCGATGTGCCGGCCGCGCCCGGTACGGCCCCGCTCCAGCAGCGCCGCCAGGATGTTGGAGTAGGCGTACATGCCGGCCGAGATGTCGGCGATGGAGGCGCCGGCCTTGCACGGCTCTTCCGGCGTGCCGGTGACCGAGACGAAGCCCGCCTCGGCCTGGATCAGCAGGTCGTAGGCCTTCTTGTCGCGGTAGGGGCCGTCGCCGCCATAGCCCGAGATGTCGCAGACGATGAGCGAAGGCTTCTGGGCCGACAGCGCCTCGTAACCCAGGCCCAGCCGGGCCGCGGCGCCGGGCGCCAGGTTCTGCACCAGCACGTCGGCGTGTTCCAGCACCAGGCGCTGCAGCACTTCGGCCGCGCCGGGGTGCTTGACGTCCAGCGTCAGGCTTTCCTTGCTGCGGTTGGTCCACACGAAGTGCGAAGCCAGGCCGCGCACCCGCTGGTCGTAGCCGCGCGCAAAGTCGCCCACGCCGGGGCGTTCGATCTTGATCACGCGCGCCCCCAGGTCGGCCAGCTGGCGGGTGGCGAACGGCGCCGCGATGGCGTGTTCCAGCGTGACGACGGTCAGGCCCTTCAAGGGTTGCATCAGGTTCTCCTCAGTGCCTCAGCGCAGCGTGGCCACGGCGTCCATCGTCAGCCAGCCTTCATGGTCCTGGGCCCAGAGCCGCACGGTCTTGCCGTCGGCCGATGGCGCGCCGTTGACGCGGAAGGGATGCAGGTCGAAGGTGGGCCGCACGGCCTTGAAGCGGAAGCCGGCCACCTCGGCCGCGGGCGCCTGGCGGCGCAGCAAGTCCATCAGCAGCGTGGCGATCAGCGGGCCGTGCACGATCAGGCCGGGGTAGCCCTCCACCTCGGTCACGTACTTGCGGTCGTAGTGGATGCGGTGGCCGTTGAAGGTCAGCGCCGAATAGCGGAACAGCAGCACGTCGTCGGGCACGATCTCGCGCTGCCAGGGCGCGCCGGTCTCGGCGGCCTGCGGCGGCGGTGGCACGTCGCCGGGCTGCTGCGCCGCGCGGTAGACGATGTCGTGGTGCTCGACGATGGCCGGCGCGGTCTCGTCGTTGCGACGCACCTCGTGCCGCACGGTGACGAACACCAGCGCACCGGTGCGGCCGTGCTTGACCTGCACGTCCTCGATGGTCGAGGTGCGGGCGATGGCGTCACCCACCCGCAGCGGCGCATGGAACGCAAAGCGCCCGCCCGCCCACATGCGCCGCGGCAGCGGCACCGGTGGCAGAAAACCACCGCGTTTCGCATGGCCGTCGGCACCGATCTCCGACTGGCGATGCCGCGGCAGGAAGTACAGCCAGTGCCACAGCGGCGGCAGCGGCGTGCCGGCGGGCGCATCGGCCGCCGGGTGGTCCAGCGTGGCGGCCAGCGCCAGCACCGGGGTGGCGCCGACCTGGTCGTGCACGGTTTCGCTGCGGCCGATCCAGCCGGCCAGGGTGGAGGCGTCGAGCGCCTCGGTCTCGTGTGGGCTCATCGCTTGCATCAGAAATTGTGGCGCAGGCCCAGCTCGGTGCCGGTGGAGCTGTTGCCGGCCGCCAGACCGCTGGCGCCGCCCGGAATGGCCAGCGCATTGGCGCCGTCGTTGTCGATGCGGGCCACCGTGGCGTACAGCGCGGTGCGCTTGGACAGCGCATGCACATAACCCGCGGCCAGCTGGCGGCTGCCGTTGGCGCCGAGGTTGGTGCGGCCCACACGGCCATCGAAGTCGGCTTTCAGGTACGACAGCTTGACCTCGCCCGCGCCCACCGGCACCCAGGCGCCCAGCATCCAGTTGGTCTGCTTCGCATCGGCCTGGTCGAAGCGGCGCCAGGCCAGCGACACGCGCACCACGCCCGCGTCCCAGCCGCTGCCCACGGTGGCGTCCTTGAACACGCCGCCGGCGTCGGTGCGGTCGTTCTCGCTGCGGGTGTAGGCGCCACCCACATGGAAGCCGCTGCCCGCCCAGCCCGCGCGCAGGCCCACCACCTTGGCCTGGCCCGACGCGGCGGTGCCGCCTTCGCCGGCCGCCACCAGCAGGCCGCCCTCGAAACCGCCCAGGCCCGCGGGCGCGATCCACTGCACCGCATTGCTGGCGCGCACCACGGTGTTGGCCGCGGTGCCGAAGGTGTTGCGGATGGGGCCATTGGGCGTGGCAGAGATGAGGTTGGTGGAGCCGCCCACGCCCACGTAGCTGAACGGGTCGTGCCGGGTCCAGGCCACGTAGCTGGGCACGAAGTCGCGGCCGGCGCGCAGCTCGCCCAGCGTGCGGCTGGCCAGGCTCACGGTGGAGCGGCGGTCCCAGAACTGCGTGCTCTGCACCGCTTCGCCGCTGTCCAGGCGGATGCCGTGCTCCAGGTGGAAGCCGGCCGACAGGCCATCGCCCAGGTCTTCGGTGCCGCGGAAGACCAGTCGGCTGGTGCTGTTGCTGCCGCTGACCAGCGACTTCACGCTGCCGCGGTCTTCGTTGGACACCACGCGCACCGCCGCATCGGCGATGCCGCTGACGGTGACGCTGGACTGGGCCTGTGCGGCGGTGGCGGTGGCCAGGGCGGCGATGGCCAGGGTGATGGGTTGCAGATGCTTCAAGCTTGTCTCCTCGGTGGTGTCGTAGTTCAGTCGGCGGTCAGGCGGGCGCGCTGCACCACGCTCTTCCACTTGTCCAGCTCGGTCTTGACCAGCGCGCCGAAGGCCTCGGGCGTGCTGGTCTCGACATCGGCGCCGTGGTCTTCCAGGCGCTTGACGATCTCGGGATCGGCCAGCACCTGGTTCAGCGCGCGGTTGAGCTTGTCGATCACCGCCTTGGGCGTCTTGGCCGGCGCGAAGAAGCCGTACCACTGCTGCACCTCGACGCCATCGACGCCGGCTTCCTTCAGCGTGGGCACGTCGGGCAGCAGGTGCGAGCGCTTGGGGCCGGCCACCGCCAACGCCTTGAGCTTGCCGGCCTTGACGTGCGGGTAGGCGGTGAACAGGCTGGGGAACATGAACTGCGTCTGCCCGCCGATGGTGTCGCTGACGGCGGGCGCAGCGCCCTTGTAGGGCACGCCCAGCATCTCCACGCCGGCATTGAGCTTGAACAGCTCGGCCGCGAAGTGCGGCGCGGTGCCGTTGCCGGCCGAGGCATAGGTGTAGCTGTCGGGCTTGGCCTTGAGCTGCGCCACCAGGTCCTTGACGTCCTTCACCTTGGTGTTGGCATTGGCCACCATCAAGGTGGGCGAGTAGCCCACCAGGCCGATTGGCTCGAAGTTGGCCACCGGGTCGTAGCGCAGCTTCTGCAGCGCGGGGTTCATCGCATGGGTGGCCACGTAGCCCAGCATCAACGTATGGCCATCGGGCGCGGCGCGGGCCACGAACTCGCTGGCGATGGAGCCGTTGGCGCCGGCCCGGTTGTCGATGATGATGGTCTGGCCCAGCAGCGGCCCCAGCTTCTGCGCGATGGTGCGGGCCATCGCGTCGTTGCCGCCGCCGGCGGCGGTGGGCACCACCACGGTGATGGTCTTGGTGGGGTAGGTCTGCGCCACGGCGGGCACGGCGGCACCGATGAGGGCGGCAGCGGCCAGCGCCGCGGGGGCCAGGATCTTCTTCATGGGTTTGTCTCCTTCTGTGGATGTGGGGAACACGTAGTCAGGCAGCTCCAGCTGGCCCTGCAGGATCTTTCGGGCGGTGCGCACCAGGGCGGCACGGCGGATCACGGCGTCCTGGCCATGGCCTTCCACCGCCACCTCGACCTCGATGCGGCCCTGCGGATGCAGCACCGCGATCTGGCGCACGCCTTCGACGCCCTTGGCGCCACTGGCCACGGTGCCGGGCAGCGCAAACGCGGTGGCCACGCCGATGGCGCCGGTGACCGCATGCGAGGCATGGCAGCGGCGCGGCGTGAAGTAGCGCGAGGTGATGCTGTCGGCGCTGTCGCCGTCGCTGGCGATCACCGGCTTGGGGATCACGCTTTGCGACACGTCGCCCAGGCCCATGGCCTCGCCGGCCGAGCGGCGCAGTTTTTCCAGGCGCAGCAGCAGCGCGGTGTTGGCGTCCAGCTCGGCCGGCGTTTCGCCACCGGCCAGGCCCAGATCGGCAGCCCGCACGATCACCAGCGGCATGGCCGCGTCGATGCAGGTGACCTCCACGCCGTCGATGCGGTCGATGCGCCGGCCGGTGGGAAACAGCGAGCCGGTGACCGCGCCCCAGGCGTCGAGAAAGTTCAGGCGGATGGGCGCTGCGGTGCCGGCCACGCCGTCGATGCGGGTGTCGCCCGCATACACCACGCGGCGGCCGGGCGTCAGCACCGTGACGTCGATGCGCGAGCGGGTGTTGACGTTGAACACACGCACCGTGGTTTCCCCCTCCCGCGCCTGCACCAGCCCCTGCTCGATGGCGAAGGGCGCGACGCCCGACAGCATGTTGCCGCAGTTGGGCCGGGTGTCCACCGAGCGCTGGCCCACGCCCACCTGGGCGAACAAGTAGTCCACGTCGCAGCCCGCCTCGGCCGACTTCGAGACGATGGCCACCTTGCTGGTCAGGGTGCTGCCGCCGCCCACGCCGTCCAGCTGCAGCGGGTCGCTGGCGCCGATGGCGCCGATCAGCACCTCGTCACGTTCCTGCTCGTCGGCCGGCAGCCATTCGCGCAGGAAAAACGGGCCGCGGGACGTGCCGGCCCGCATCAGCACACAAGGGATGGTTCGTTGCATGGCCGTGATGCTCGGCCTTTGCGATCATTCTTTGAATTGCATCTTTCGGATCGATTGATGCAACTGGCGCAATAAAGGCAGCCGGCGCTTAAGGTCCGGCGCCTGCCAGTCGCCTTCTGCTGCCATGAAGCACCCCCACGCCTTTTGATCCACCGGCTGGCCCGCACCGGGCCGGCGCCCCCTGCTGCCCGGCCATGGCCACCCGCATCACCGCCATCTCACCCGTCGCCCGCGTGCCGGCCACCTGGCCCAGCGCCCGCGAAGCCGGGCAGCCTGCGCTGCCGGCGGCCACCCCGCCGGTGACCGCACGGCCGCCCTCGGGCGGCACGCTGGGGGATTCCACGCTGGGCGCTTTGCCCTCGATGCGCCCGGGCCTGCCGCCGGGCCTGCTGGCCGCCGCCATCGACCCCGAAGGCCGCCAGGGCCAGCGCCCCGGCCAGCCCGTCAACCCCGCCAGCAGCGGCGACACCTTGCCTGCGCCTTTGCCCGCCTCGCAAGGGCCTGCCGAGGCGGCGCTGCTGCGCCCCGGCAGCAATCCGGCCGCGCCCCTGGCCGCCGCCTGGCGGGCGCTGGTGCTCAGCGGCCTGCCGCAGGCGCTGGCGCCCGCCGCGGGTGCGCCGGCCAGCCTGGGGCTGGCGCTGGAGCTGGGGCTGGCGGCCGCCGCGCAATCGGCCGACCGCAGCGGGCGGCGCAGCGGACCTGCGGCGCAGACGGCCACACCGGCACCCGCCACCGCCAACACCCCCGCGCCCGCACCGCCGCGCAGCGCGCTCACGCCGGCCTGGTCGGGCGAGCCGGCATTGCCCGCCTGGGCGACTGCCGAATTCCCGTCGCTGTCGCTGCTGCCGCTGGCGGCATCTCAATCGCTGGTGGCGCCGCCGGCCGAGCAGCGCCTGCCCGCGCTGCCCACTCTGGGCGCGGACAAGCTGGGCTTTTTGCTGCACGCCTGGAACGGCCAGCCGGTGGCCATGCGGCTGGTGGAAGCCGAGCCGGAAGAGCCGCCACCGCCGCTGGCCGCGCGCGGGCTGCCGGCCATGCGGCTGGCGCTGGACATGCCCATGCTGGGCCGGCTGGTGGTGCAGCTGCAGCTGGCTTCGGGCGGCGTGTGGCTGGCGATGGCGGCGGAGCAGGAAGCCACCCTGCCCTGCCTGCAGACCGCATTGCCGGCCTTCACCGTGGCGCTGGCGCAGGCCGGGCTGCGCCTGCTGCGCTGGCGGCTGGAGCGCGGCGCCGGCCATGGGGCAGCCTTTGCCACCGCACCGCTGCTGCTGCCACCGGCAGCGGCCACCCTGGCACCCGCCCTCTTCCGCGCCGCGGCCGAGGTGGTGCTGGTGCTGCAACAGCTCGACGCGCTGGTGGCGGCCGAAGGTTGGCCCAGCGCCGACGACGCTGATTAACATCGATTCTCAATTCTCAACAGTATGATGCGCGCTGCCATGCGCATCCTGTCGTCCCGTTCGCGGTCATCCCGTTTCCTGCTGTGGGTCATGTTCCTGAACATGGCCTTCGGCATGGCCGCGCACCAGGCCATGCACCTGCATGCCGGGTCTGCGGACACGCAGCAGGTGCTGGCGATGGAAACGCCGCGCAGCGCAGCCGCCGAGCCGGCGGGCGATGCGCAGCCGCCCACCCCGCAAGAGGCGCCCACACCCGCCGCCGATCACCAGTGCCTGGGCTGCCATGCGCTCAGCCAGCTGGCTGCCGCGGCCGCACCGCCACCGGCGCCCACGCCGGTGCTGCCGGTGGCAGCCCCTCAGGCCACCCCGGCGCCGCCACACGAGGCGGTACTGCCGAGCGCTGGCCGCTGGCGCTTCGCTTCGCGCGATCCACCCGCCCGCGGCTGATCGCCCGCCTCTTCAGCCCTCTTCAGCGCCCGCACCTCCGCCGCTCGCAGACACCAGCCCCTCGGGCGGCTGGCCTTCGCGTGGCTGCGTCAGTGCGCACCCGTCCTCTTCCTGTCCATCGATCCGCCCGGGCCATGAGCGCCGCGGGCGGGTCCTGTTGATTGCGCCCCATGCCCCGCTTGACCTCCGCCGGCCATCGCCGGCCTGCCCTTCGTTCCCTGGCCGCCTTCCCCAGCCTGCCGCACCCCCTGGTGCTGGCGCTGGCCGGCATCGCCGCCCCCGCCCTGGCCCAGACCCCCAGCGAACCCGCCCAGGCGGTGGAAGTGGTCGGCCGCACCCAGTCCGGCGCCTACCACGCGGCCGAAGCCGCCGGCGCCAAGACCGAGCTGCCGCTGCGCGAGCTGCCGCAGTCGGTGCGCGTGGTCACCCGCCAGGCCATCGACGACCTGGGCGCCACCAA
>CAKZXL010000370.1 GCA_937883885.1 uncultured Aquincola sp.
ATGTCGGCCAAGGATGTTGCCGGCAAGACCAACCCCCAGCGTTATGACGCCGCGCAGTATCAGGCGATCTTCCTCAAGGCCCTGCGCGGCGAGCTGTAATCGTCGTGTGCTGAGTCGATCGGCCGGCTAACTGCCTGGCTGTGAGGATGCAAAAACCCGCTCGCTATCGAGCGGGTTTTTTTATTTCACCATGACTCCAGTACCGAACTTTGCTGGACTACGCCTAAGCCCGCCACAGCAAGTTTATCAATAACTTAGGCGAATTCATCATATGCCGGTGCTTTCTGAAACTCGACCCGGCTTCCGACCGCTTGGCTCCCAACAGGCTCCTGGAATCAGGTCTTTCCGAAGGAGTCAGCTATGGCCAAGATCAAACTCACCAAGTCCGCAGTCGATGCGGCACAACCCCAGGCGCAGCCCATCGAGCTGCGCGATACCCTCGTTCCCGGCTTCCTGTGCAAGATCACGCCAGCGGGCCGCAAGGTGTTCATGCTCCAGTACCGGACGAACGCCGGCGAGCGTCGCAAGCCCGCCTTGGGCCTGTACGGAGAACTGACCGTCGAGCAGGCCCGCTCGCTGGCGCAGAACTGGCTGGCCGAGGTTCGCCGGGGCGGCGATCCTGGCGCCGCCAAGGCCGAGGCGCGCAAGGCGCCGACGGTCAAGGAACTGTGCGCGAAGTTCATGGAGGACTACTCCAAGCACCGCAACAAGCCCAGCACGCAGAAAGGCTACCAGGGCAACATCGACCGCAACATCATTCCGATCCTGGGCCGCATGAAAGTGCAGGACGTGAAGCGCCCCGACGTGGCGGCGATGATGAAGAAGCTGGACTACAAGCCGGGCGAGGCGAACAAGGCGCTGGCTGTCCTGCGCAAGATGTTCAATCTGGCCGAGATATGGGGTTATCGCCCGGACGGCTCCAACCCGTGCCGGCACATCCCGCTGTATACCGGCGGCAAGACCACCCGCCTCATTACCGACGACGAGATGACCAAGCTGTTCAAGCACCTTGAACAGATCGAGGCCGAGGGCCTGGTGCCCTATGTCATCCCGCTGGCGATCCGCCTGCAATTCGAGTTCGCGGCCCGTCGCTCCGAAATCGTGCTGCTCGAATGGGAGTGGATCGACTTGGAGAACCGGCGGGTGGTCTGGCCGGACAGCAAAACCGGCGGCATGTCCAAGCCCATGAGCGAGGAAGCCTACCGGCTGCTTTCGACGGCGCCTCGATGCGAAGGCGCCCGCTACGTCCTGCCATCGCCGCGCAATCCCCGCACGCACCTGACCTATGGGGAGTATTACGGCGGGTGGAAGCGCACCCTCAAGGCGGCCGGTGTGCCGCACGTCGGCACGCACGGCATTCGCCATCGCTCGGCTACCGACATTGCCAACTCGGGCATCCCGGTGAAGGTCGGCATGGTGCTGACCGCGCACAAGACCGTGACCATGTTCATGCGTTACATCCATACCGAGGATGATCCGGTGCGCCAGGCAGCGGAACTGGTGGCGAACCGGCGTAAAACGATCACAGGTGCCCAGCGTGCCGAGGAGACTACGACATGAGCAAGAAAAGGCTTTCGGCGGCGGGAAAAGACCCCGCCGCCTTGCCGGCCGGTTATGTCGGTATCCACAGCGGCATTGTGGAACTGCTCGATGCCGCGCGGCATGCGGCGGCGCGCAGTGTCAATGCGCTGATGACGGCGAGCTATTGGGAAATTGGCCGTCGTATCGTGGAGGCCGAGCAAGGGGGCAAGCGGCGTGCGGGTTATGGCGAACAGTTGATCGCTCGCTTGTCTGCCGACTTGACCACGCGGTTCGGGCGTGGTTTCAGTACGGATAATCTGGAAAACATGCGGCGCTTCTTCCTCGCATATCCCCTGGCTGCAATTTCCGAGACACTGTCTCGGAAATCTGGAAACGAGCTACCTGCCGGGAAATCCGAGGCACGGTCTCGGAAATTAGACCTCGCCGAACTGGCGCTGGCCTTCACGCTGCCGTGGTCTGCCTATGTGCGGCTGCTGTCGGTCAAGGACGACCATGCCCGCAAGTTCTATGAAGTCGAAGCCCTGCGCGGCGGCTGGAGCGTGCGCCAGCTCGACCGGCAGATCAACAGCCAGTTCTACGAGCGCACTGCGCTGTCCAAGGACAAGGCCACGATGCTGGTCAAGGGCGCGGCGGCGAAGCCAGAAGATGCCGTCACGCCCGACGATGCGATCAAAGACCCGTATGTGCTGGAATTCCTGGACCTCAAGGACGAGTATTCGGAGTCCGATCTTGAACAGGCCCTGATCCATCGGCTGCAAGACTTCCTGCTCGAACTTGGCGAGGGCTTCACGTTTGTTGGACGACAGCGGCGGTTGCGCATCGACCAGACTTGGTATCGGGTCGATCTGCTGTTCTTCCATAGGCGCTTGCGCTGCCTCGTCATCATCGACTTGAAGCTCGGTGCCTTGACCCATGCCGACGTGGGCCAGATGCACTTGTATTGCAACTACGCGAAGGAGCACTGGACGTTTCACGACGAGAACCCGCCGGTGGGCCTGATCCTGTGCGCCGACAAGGGCCACGCTTTGGCGCGGTATGCGTTGGAAGGCTTGCCGAGCAAAGTCATGGCAGCCAACTATCGAACAGTGTTGCCCGATGCCGAACTGCTGCAAAAGGAATTGGAGAACACTCGGCGTCTGCTGGAATCTCACGCAACGGTTCGTCCCAAGACTCTCCGGGAATAACGGTGTGTCCCGGCGTTCTGCCGTCGGGCTTGTGGGCTGCGCCCTGCGCTTCGTGCCAAATCGCAAGCGGGCCGAGGTGCGCGAAGCACTGGCACTCTACGCCACTGTGCAAGACATGGAGCGCCGTCGCGCCGATCTTGAAAAAGGCACCGAGGAGGAGAAGGCTGGGGCGGTTGCAAACGCAGACCTCTCAACCACTGTGACCCACAGTTTTGCCAAGACTGTCGAGGGCATACTGACCGGTTGGCACTTCCCAGAGGCTGGGGATGTGTACTTCGATTCCAAGACTCGGGATCTTGTCATTGCTGGAAAGTCGCGTAGTGCTTTTGGTAAGGGTCTTCGCGCCATCACGCATGCAGCCTTCACCCTCGGACTGCTTGCGTTCTGTCGTGCTCGCCAGACGCCGCACACGGGATTCGTCGTGCTCGATTCTCCTTTGCTGGCATACCGAGAACCAGACGGAACAGAAGATGACTTGACCGGTACTGACCTTCAAGAGCAGTTCTACGCATACCTTGAAGCGCTGCCTAGCGACACACAAGTCATCGTTGTTGAGAACACCGACCCACCTGCTTCAATCATGAAGCGCCAGCAGTCGCTTATGTTCGGCAAGAACCCGCATCATGGCCGGTACGGTCTGTTCCCTTATATAGCGAACTCTGCACAATAAATGAGTATAAAAATGGGAAGAAACCAATGGTTTGGTGACGATCCCGTATTCTTTCCCGAATAACACACAACGCAATTCCGTGCGTCTCCGCTTCGCGGATCGGGCTGCTCTAGGTTCGCTATCCGCTTATCCCTGACGGGACTGGCTTCGCCAGCCTTCCGTATCCCTGACGCCTCCGGCCCTGGAGGGCCTGCGCGCTCCGCTTGCCCATCCGTGCTTCATGGGAAGTGGGATGGGCGGTCTTGCTGTCTCCCTTCACCGTACCACGACGTGCTCGCCGTCAAGGGCGGCGCGTGTTCCACACGCTTGCGGCCGTGGCCGTCTGCGACCCCTGACTGCTTGCGCTGCGTCGTGCTGGCGCCGGTTCCGGGCAATTCCGCCCGAGCAACCGGAGCACGATCATGTCGAATCTCTATCTTTCCCCTGATGTCACCCTGCTGGTTCGCGATGGCCGCGGCCGTTATCGGCCCGCGAGTACCAACCAGATCCTCGAAGTCGCGCGCCAGGTCATCGACCAGAAGGTGCAGCGTGGCACTGCATTCACCTCACCGAATACGGTCAAGGATTACCTGCGCACCAAGCTGGTTGGCTTCGAGCACGAAGTCTTTGCGGCGCTGTTCCTTGATAGCCAGCATCGGCTGATCGAGTACACCGAGCTGTTCCGTGGCACCATCGACGGTGCATCGGTGTATCCGCGCGAAGTGGTCAAGGAAGCGCTGAAGCTCAACGCGGCGGCGGTGATCTTCGCGCACAACCATCCGAGCGGGAATCCCGAGCCGAGCCGTGCCGATGAGACCATCACCTCGCGGCTCAAGGATGCACTTGCGCTGGTGGACGTGCGCGCACTGGATCATGTCGTCGTCGGCGGCATGGACACGGTGTCCTTCGCCGAACGTGGCTTGCTGTGAGCATGGGGGCTTCGGCCCCCTTTTTGCTGCGCCTTGGGTCGAACTCTCCGGCCCTGCGGGCCTGCGCTTGCCTGTCCGTGCCTTCGTTGGAGGTGGGTAGGCGGTCTTGCTGTTCCCTTCACCGTATCACGGCGTGCTCGCCGTCAAGGGCTGTGCGCCGATGGCGCTTGCGGCCCGTGGCCGTCTGCGACCCCTGACTGCTTGCGCTGCGCCGTGCTGGCGACGGTTCCGGGCAATTCCGCCCCAGTAACCGGAGATCGCCATCATGAACGACAAATCGCATGTTTCGCTGGAACGTCACGTCTGCCTGGTCTGCGGCGTCGCTTACGACACGGGCAATCTGCTTCTCGACAAGCGCCTGCGCGCGAGCATGGAGCGCCACACGACGACAGGCTGGGGCTTGTGCCCCGAACACCAGAAGCTGTCCGACGACGGCTTCGTCGCACTGGTCGAATGCGACCCGCAGCGCAGCGGCTCGCCGTCCGTTGCTGCCCGCATGAAGCCTGAGCAGGCTTACCGGACTGGCCGCTTGGCGCACCTGAAACGCAACGTATTCGCCAAGGTGTTCAACGTGCCGATTGAGGCCAACCAGCCGTGCGTGTTCGTCGAACCCGGCGTGATCGAGCAGCTTCAGTCGATGGTCGCGCCGGCAACGAGTTGATCGCACGGCAAACATCCGGTGCGCTGCCCTGCGGGGCGGCGCACCTTTTTTTCTGCTGCGCCTCGTGCGAGTCCTTCGGCCCTTGCGGGCCTGCGCGCTACGCTTGCACTCCAGGGGAACGGCTTGCAGCCGATCCCCGCCGCGCGTGGCTTGGCGCCCCTGACAGTCGCCGAACAGGTTGCACCTGATCGGCCTTCGCGCCTGCGGCGCTGCGCGCTTCGCTTGCGTGGGGTCGGCGCCATCTGCGGCCGTTGCCACAACCGCCGTCTTCCCTCGCTCATCACCTCATCCGCGACTGTAGCCCGCGCCCGTGTGCCGTCAAGGCGCGCCGGGCCGTGTCCTCGCTGCGCTGCGGGCCGCACCAACCCGTCGCTTGTTTCCTTGACGGCCCCCGTTCGCGCGCTCCTGACCGTCGCGGGCGATGAACTCAGGAAAGACGGTGGCAACGAGACCGGCCCAGGTCTCCGCGCCGACCCCACCGGAAAACCGCAAAGGCGGGCTCCGAATCTAGGAATCCGGTGGGGTTTCAACAGCAACCCTTTGTCAGGAGTAACACCATGAACACAATGACCCAAACCGAAGTCCGCACCACCCACACCGCCGCCGCGCTGGAAGTGGCCGACCCCACCAAGAACCTCATTCTGGTGCCGCTGTCGCAGCTTCGCCCGTCCAGGCGCAACGTGCGCAAGACCCACCGCCGCCTGTCCATCCCGGAACTGGCCGCGAGTATCCAGCGTGTGGGCTTGCTGCAAAACCTCATCGTCAGCCAGTCCGAGGATGGCGAGCACTACAACGTCGAGGCCGGAGACCGTCGCCTTGCCGCGTTGAAGCTGCTGGCGAAGAAGAAGCGCATCGCCGCCGATCATGACGTGCCGTGCCTGCTGGTGGCCGATGGCAGTGCCCGCACCGTGAGCCTCACAGAGAACGTGCAGCGCGAAGCCATGCACCCCGCCGACCAGTTCGAGGCGTTCGCCGCGCTGGTCAAGGAAGGCCGCCCCATCGAGGACATTGCCGCCGATTTCAGCGTCACCCCGCTGGTGGTGCAGCGTCGCTTGAAGCTGGCGAACGTCTCGCCGCGCCTGATGACCGACTACCGCGCCGGAGCCGTCACCCTTGAACAGTTGATGGCCCTTGCTATCACAGACGACCACTCCGCGCAGGAAGCCGCGTTCTACAGCGCGCCGCAGTGGCAGCGCAGCCCGTCCGCATTGCGCGAGCACCTGACCGAGCGCGAAATCGACGCACAGCACCCGCTGGCCCGCTTCGTCGGAATGGACGCCTACACCGACGCAGGCGGCGGCACCCGCCGCGACCTGTTCGCGGAGGACGATAGCGGCATCTATCTGAACGATGCGGCGCTGCTGGAACGGCTGGTGCGCGAGAAGCTGGCAACGCTGGCCGAGGACGTGCGCGCCGAGGGATGGGCATGGGTGGAGGCCGTGTCGCACCTGAGCCACGCCGACCGGCAGGCGTTCCAGAACGCCCCGCGCCAGCGGCGCGAACCGACCGCCCGCGAAGCCCGCCGCCTCGTTTCGCTGCAAAACCGTTTTGACAAGATCGACACCGAACTGGAAGAAGCCTACGACGCCGAAGACGAGGACAAGGCCGAGACACTGGAATCGCGCCGTGAACAAGCCGCAGAGGAACTGCAAGCCGCAGAGGATGCCTTGCAGGGCTACGCCCCGGACGTGCGCGCCGTAGCCGGTGCCATCGTCACCATCGACCGCGAGGGCGAAGCCGCGATTTATCGCGGGCTGTTGCGCGAGGCTGAGGCCAAGGCACTGCGCACGCTGGAAAAGCTGCGCCAAGACTTCACCCGCACCGAAGGCGCGGACGACGACGCAGGCGAAGATGCCGAGCCGCCCAAATCCGCCAACCTGTCCGACCGGCTGGCGCGGCGCCTGAGCGCGCACCGCACCGCCGCGCTGCAAATCGAAGTGGCCCGGCATCCGCGGGTGGCGCTGGCCGCGCTGGTGCATAGCATGGTGCAGACCGTCTTGCAGGAAGGCCACTACGGCCACGACCTGCCGCTGGGCGTGAGCCTGAAAGTACAAGACCGGCTGGACATAGCCCCGGACTGGCCGGAATCATCCGCCGCCGTCGCCCTGCGCGAACTGCAACAGGCATGGGGCGAGCGGCTGCCGCAGGACAGCGCCGAATTGTTCGCCGCGCTGCTGGCAATGGAGCAAGGCGAGCTGGTGCGGCTGCTGGCCGTGTGCGTCGCCGCCAGCGTGGACGTGGTGACGCCCCGCGCCACGCCGCACCAGCCCGGCGCGGAACTGGCGCAGGCGGTGGGGCTGGACATGGCCGCATGGTGGCAGCCGACCGCCGAAGGCTACTTCAACCACGTTTCCAAGGCTGTGATTCTCGACGCCGTGCAGCAGTTCGCACCGTCGCACGTCACCCGGCTGGCGAAGCTCAAGAAGACCGACATTGCCAGCGAGGCCGAGCGGCTGGCCGATGGCACGGGCTGGATGCCCGCCATCTTCAAGGGCGAAGGCCCGCAGGAAACGGCGCAGGAAGAAGGCCCGGCGCAGGACGCCGACGCAGAGGCCGACACCGAAGAAGAGGAAGCAGCGGAAACGCTGGCGGCATGAGATAGCCGCATCCAGCATGGCCCTGGCGCAAACTGCGCCGGGGCTTTTCGCTGCACGTCAAAAACCGGGCGCGGCAAGTCGGCCGCGCCCGGTTTCAATGGCCAAAGCAAAACCGCCGCCGCCTTCGCTGTGGCTCAGGCGGCGGCGTTGAAGGCATTGCTGTACTGCGCGATGCCTTCGGGCACTGGCCCATGCAGGGCCAGCGCCATAAAGTAGTCGGGCGGCACGCCCAGCAGTTGCAGGCCCGCGTGGGCCTGAAAGCCAAAGCGCCCGTAGTACGCGGGATCTCCCAACAGCACGCAACCTGCGGCCCGCATGGCCCGCAGTTCGGACAGTGCCTGTTCCATCAAGCGTGAACCGATGCCTTGCCCCTGCCTTTGCGGCAGGACGGAGATCGGCCCCAGTCCATACCAGCCCTCGACCTGCTGGTGGTGGCCATCGGTGATCGTGACGGGGGACAGCGCAACGTGGCCGACGACCTGCCCCTGTTCCTCGGCCACGATGGAAAGCGTCAGTTCATTGGCTGCGCGCAGTGCATACACGATGAATTGTTCGGTGTGGCTGGTGTGCGGTGCATCGGCGAAGGCCGCAACCGTGACGGCCTCGATGGCGGCAATGTCGTCCGGGGTTTCGTGTCGGAGCTGGAGGGTCATGGGCTGGTCTTCGGTTGCTTCCTGAAAATATAGAACGGCCTGGGCGTGTCGGCGCATAGCGCCGCCGGGCTTTCGGGCTGTGCCCCGTGCCGACTTCGCTGTCACGGCCATTCGGCTTCAATCCCTCACGCCTTCGCGCCTGTGGCGCTGCGCGCTGCGCTTGCCTCCAGGGGAAAGCCCTACGGGCTATCCCCGCCGCGCACAGCTTGGCGCCCCTCGATGCAGCCGAACCGGTTTGCTGCGGCAGGTTGCACCAAAGCGTGCCGTCCTCGACGCTAGCGGTTCAGCGCAACCATGTCACGAAGGACGGTTCACCGACACGCCGCCCGGCCACGCCTATGGAGCTTCCACACCACGCCGCAAGCACGTCGCCGCCAGCAACGGCAGGGGGCGTTCTCGCCTGTCATTGGCGTGTTGGCCTTGCCCGCGTCAGGGCGCAGGCCGGTGCAGCCGTCATGCGGGGATGCCGAGGCGGCCATCTCTCCCTTCGGGACAGGGCGGCCCCTGCGTCCTTGTCTCGTTGTGAATCCTGGCGGTGGCGCGGCTGCGCCTTGGGCCTCATGACCGCAACCTTGCAGCGAAAACAATTTCCCCTGCGCTGCGCGCATTCCTCGCGGGACAAATTCTTTTCGCTTCCAGGTTCTCCACTGCGTTTCGACCGCAAGCGGTGCGGCCAGCCCATCCCCCGCCGGCCGGATCACAACAAGGACGCGATGGGCGCGACCTTGTTCAACCCGAAAGGAAAAACATCATGGCTACCATCGGCACCTTCACCGCAGAGAAAGACGGCTACACCGGCCAGCTCCGCACCCTGACCCTGAACGTCAAGGCTAAGCTGATTCCCAACGACAAGGGCGACACCGAGAACGCCCCCGACTTCCGTGTGCAGGCGGCGGGCCACGACATTGGCGCGGCGTGGAAGAAAACCAGCGAGGCCGGACGGCCCTACCTGTCGGTGAGCCTGGACGATCCTTCGTTCCCGGCGACGGTCTACGCCCGCCTGATCGAAGGCGAGGACGGTACGCACGACCTGATCTGGTCGCGCAGCAAGCCCAAGGCGGCCTGACGACGGCTCACTGCGCCCCGTCCATTGCGGCGGGGCACTTCGTGCCTATGAGTTTTCGCTGTCAGACAGCGCACTTCAGATGCATCAAGGTCCAGCGGGGGGCAAATTATTCAAGCGAACTCGCTCAACAACCATCCGCGCTGCCTCCAGCGGTGTGTACTCATCCAAATCCACGTAACCATCAATCGAAAAGCTGCCGCTTATATCGGCATGATCGAAGCGCATGAACATGATTGCGTGATCGTTCTTGTTCTTGATGATGTTTCGGATGGCGCGCCACTCTAGGCCGCACCATTCCTTTCGCTCGTACTCTGCGCAAAGAAATACGACGACCAGATCGGAGTTATTGAGGTAGATGCGCTGCAACAAGGTGTCCAGATTAGGCCGCGCTAGCTGTGCAGTGAAATCCTTGTCATAGAAAACAGCATCGCGTCCCAATCGTTTCTTTACCTCAGCAGCTACGGCAGCTACGTAATCTCGTTTTTCACCGGGAAAGGACAAAGCAACCCGGAATCGCATTTCTTCAACGCGACCGGGCGGGCGGCCTTCGGCCACATAGCTCTCATCTACAAGGCCCTCTGAGGCAAGTAGCTCGAAAAGATCCTCATCCTTTACAGCCCAGTGGGTGCGCGACATCTCCCACCTTCCAATATCAAGCTTTGTCAGCAATGGCTTCAGTTTGGAGAAATTGAAAGCAGGGATACTGTCATCGAACTCATACTCGACCAGGATGCTTCGCCCTCGCTCTTTTATTCTTCTGATGTACCCAACCTGCACAACCTCATCGTCGCCTTCATACGTGAAAAGTGTCGGCAGCGATTTCAGCTCTTCCAGAGCATTTGCATCAAGGCTGGAGAATTTCGCCTTGAGGCTATCTGTGGTGTGCTCAAGAAACCGCGTCCGATCATATTCGTATGCGGAAATATCCCATGCACCTTCGGCAGCCGTAACAAGCAGGTTGTACACAATTCTAATCTTCCTTAGTCAGCGTTCGCGGGATGAAGGGGCTGCGATTCAGTCACCACCTTCTCCGACAATTTCTTTGAGTTCCTGCCGTACCTGCTCCAGAACATCCTCAGCCTTGCGCGTGCTGTCGCCGGCATACGCCAACGTCAGCAGCGTGAGCGGATGCACTTCCATGACTTCGCACAGTTCGGCCAACTTGCTCAGGGTTGGGCTTTTCAAGTCGCGCTCCAGCGAACTCAGGTAGGTGCGGCTGGACACGTCCGAGAATGCCTCTTGGCTCAGGCCGCGTGCCTTCCTGATCTGCCGCAGTGCATCGGGCAATGATGGCTTGCGCGTCGTCATTCTGGACTTTCCCCAAAATCCAGAATGACAACCCATTGCGCACTATAGGACTACAATCTATAGTGTTCATTTGGTGTTGTGAACCGCCGTCTCTGTTCTTCCGTGCTTTTACGGAAATCCGCTTCGGTGGATGTGTACTGATCCGGGGAACCGCTTCTGTGCCTTTGATGCTTTCCACTATTCTGGCTTTGCGCCTCCACGGATTGGCGCACAAGCGCATCCGTGCATTAGCGGTTTTGCAGGTGCAGGAGGCGCGCCGCCCATGAAGCCCCTCATCACCGACGCGCAGCGCGCGCAACTGCTCGCCAACGGCCGCGCCCGCGCCGAGGACCAGGCCCTCGACCCGCTGCCGGTGGTTCGCTTGTTCACCCTGGATGCGCACGCCACCTGGTTGCTCGCCGCCCTCGATCCCGAGGACGGCGATACGGCCTACGGCTTGTGCGACATTGGCATCGGCATGCCCGCGCTGGACACCGTGCGGCTGTCCGAGCTGGCGTCTATCCTGGGGCCGCAGGAGCAACCCATCGCGCGTGACCTGTACTTCGTCGCCACGCGCACGCTGTCGGAATACACGCGGCTGGCGCAGCGCAACGGGTCGATCATCGACTGAGCGGCCCGCCGACCCGCTCGGGCAGGTCGGCACAGCACCGCCAAGTGGAGCGCATTGTGTCTATTTCGGTCTGGTTTCAGACCATCCGTGCATCAATCGGCACTCATGCACCGGCGCAGTGCGGCAAGACCAAAACAGTCCTGATCCCTGGCGCCGCTTTCGGCAAGGTATCCCATGCCGCGCACCACCAGTGACCGCGCGGCCGTCGCATTCGGACGATCTGTGCAATACCCAGGAGCCGATCGGTCTTGACACCACCAGCCTAGCGAATACCTGTGACGATACGCCGATGACACCGTAGCTCCCCCTGACGCCCGTGGCGACGAATCCTGCTGTCCGACAGGAGGCCGCGTCATGGCAGAGTCCGATCATTGGCATCCCGGTGCCGCCTACCTCTACGTCCTGCACCTGGACAGTCCGGCGCTGGCGTGGGAGTACCTGCGTCGCCACCCCGATTATCGGCGCGACTGGCAACGCCGCCGCCGTCATCCCGAAGCGGCGCAGCGCTGGGGGCTGCGCCTGCTGGAAGACCCTGCCCTGGATGCGCGTGACGCGCATCCCGCCTGGTTTCCCGACCACGATGGCATGGTGCAGGTCTATCCCGATGCCGACCCGCCACCGGATGCGCAGCGTTTCGCGTTCTGGCGCATCCCTGGCCGCAAACACCTGATCCACGATGGCCGACGGCTGATCCTCGCCAGCCGCTGGGCCGGCTGCTGCCTGCGCCTGGCCTTTGCACCCGACCTGGCGGATGGCATGGCCTATGCCTATGCGGCGCGCGCCTCTCCCGATCCGTGTTCGCGCTGTCGCGCGCTGGTGGGCGAACTGGACAAGCTCACGGTCACCGCCACGCCAGTGGCCCTGGCCGGGCCACGTCCCTCGACGACCGCGCTGCTGGAGCTGCACACCTTGCAGGCGCTCGATGGTGTGCTGGCCGGCGCGTCCCTGCGCACCGTGGCCCAGGTACTGTTCGGCACGGGCACTATCCGCCACGACTGGCACGCCGACGGCGCGCTGCGCGCCCGCGTGCGCCGCCTGGCCCGGCGCGGCCAGACCCTGATGTGTGGCGGCTACCGCCACCTGCTACAACTTCCCCCTCTTGAACAGGGACGTTCTGCCATTCGCGCAAAACGTCCCTGAGCAAGACGCCTTGCTTTTCCGAGACTGCCTCCATCCGGCCGCGCTGTTGCGGCCGGCGATTCAGACCGATGGAGGTTCACGCCATGAGACCCGCACCGCTGCGGCCGCAAGCCGCACCCACTGCCCAGCAGCAACCCGCCCAGCCTTCGCGCTACCTGACCAACGACGAAGCTGCCGAATACTTGCGCCTGTCGCCGCGCACGCTGGAAAAGCAGCGCGTGATCGGCGGCGGCCCGCGCTTTCGCAAGTTCGGCCGCCGCGTCATGTACGCGGTGGCCGACCTCGACGCCTGGGCCGACGCGCGCAGCTTCGAGGCCACGTCCGACCCCGAGTACGCCGAGCGCCACGCCGGTGACTACCGTGATGGCCGCTGACAGCCGGCGCGCGGGTGGCCCTCGTCGTGTCCAGCTTGAAGCAGAAGCAGCGCGAACAGCTCGACCTGTTCCGCGCACTGCCGGGCGACATGGCGCCACGCGACGCACAAGACCTGATGGCCTATCCGTTCTTCTCGCTGGCGAAATCGCGGCGCACCGCGCCGATCGACTTCCGCTCCGGTGGCGTCACCGTGCGCGTGGAAGGCACGCGGGAGCACGGCATCGCCACCATCTGGGATGCCGACATCCTGATCTGGGCCGCCAGCCAGATCGTCGAAGCGCGCGATGCGGGCATCCGCCCGTCGCGCAGGATGCAGGCTACGCCCTACGAGATCCTGCGCTTCATCGGCCGCGGCACCTCGCTGCGCGACTACCAGCGCCTCAAGGCTGCGCTGGATCGTCTGCAATCGACCACGATTGCCACCTCGATCCGCGAGACGACCGGGCGGCGCCTGCACCGCTTCTCATGGATCAACGAGTGGAAGGAGCGGGCAGACGCCAAGGGCGCGCCGCTCGGCCTCGAACTCATCCTGCCGGACTGGTTCTTTGGCGGCGTGATGGACGAAGCGCTGGTGCTGACCATCGACCGGGCCTACTTCAAGCTCACCGGCGGCATCGAGCGCTGGCTGTACCGCCTGGTGCGCAAGCACGGTGGCAAGCAGCGCGACGGCTGGCAGTTCGACTTCCCCTACCTGTATCGCAAGTCGGGCAGCCTGGCGCAGCCTCGCGACTTCGCCCGCGACCTGCGCCTGTTGGCTGCTCGGCAGTCGCTGCCCGGCTATGTGCTGTCCGTCGAACGCTGGCCTGGCGAACCGGAAATTCTCGCCTTCCGTCCCGTGCCGTCCACGGCACGTTGATAACCGTGGGGATGAAAACGGGACAAGCTGTGAATGGGCTCGTGCTATCAGGCGCGCCGGGACTCGTGCTATCAGGCGCACCCGTATCGTGCTATCAGGCGCGCAAATCGCAGCTAACTTCAGCGGCCGCAAGGGTTTTTCCGGCCCTTAACTTTATATCTAACTTTAAAATCTATCTAACACATACCAATAACTTGTTATTGGCGCGGTGGATAACCGCCGAAGGTCAACAGCAACAGCGTTTTTCAGGCCGATCATCGAGCCGCCTTCCGCGACGGAGGGCTGCGCCATGATCGTCGCCTTGCTCAACCAGAAGGGCGGCGTGGGCAAGACCACGCTCGCCACGCACATCGCCGGTGAACTCGCGCTGCGCGGTCAACAAGTCATCCTGCTGGATGCCGACCCGCAAGGCTCGTCACTGGACTGGACACAGCGCCGCAGTCAGCAGGGCTTGCCGCGCCTGTTCAGCGCGGTGGGTCTTGCGCGCGAAACGCTGCACCAGGAAGCACCAGAACTCGCGCGACGCTGCGATCACATCGTCATCGACGGCCCGCCACGCATCGCCGCACTCGCGCGCTCCGCGCTGCTCGCCGCCGACCGCGTGCTGGTGCCGGTGCAGCCGAGTCCCTACGACTTGTGGGCGTCTGCCGAAATGGTGGCGTTGATCCGCGAAGCGCAGGTGTTTCGGCCGGCGCTGCGCGCGGCCTTCGTCATCAACCGGCGTGTCGTGCGTACCGTCATCGGACGCGAAGCACGCGGCGCGCTTGCCGAACAGCCGCTGCCCGCGCTGCACGCGGAAATCCGCCAGCGCATCGTCTTCGCCGACAGCGTGGCCGCTGGCCGGCTCGCACGCGAAACCGCGCCCGACAGCACCGCAGCACGCGAGATCGCTGCGCTGGCCGACGAACTGCTGCGGTGGTCGCCATGAGCAATACACGCGGCAAACGCATCGCCATCGGCGCGCGTCCGCCCGCGAATCCCGAGGCCGAAGCCTGGATTCGCCAGGGCGACGCCAACGGCGTGCAAAAGGCCGACCTCTACACCGCGCGCCTCACGCTCGACATCACACCGGCCATGCGCGCACGCATCAAGGTCTCGGCCTTCACGCAGGGCGTGACGGTGGCCGAATTGCTGCGCGCGCTGCTGGAACGAGAGTTCCCGGAGAAGATGCCATGACCCTCGCCACGCAGACGGCCGCGGTCGCGCCGCCACCGTCACCGCAGCCGCTCGCCGCGCTCGACAGCCGCGTGCCGCTCACGCGCGTATCGCTCGCCTACATCGCGCAGCGCATCAATCTCTATCTGCGCTTCGGCCATCCGGCGCGCACCGTACAGCTCGACCGCTGGCGGCGCTGCGCCGTGTTCCTGCCGGCCGCGATCTTTTGTCGTATCCGCTGGGAGTCGAACGACTACGGCACCGTGCGCTGGCAGCTCATGGTGCTGCAAGCCTGCACGCCACTCGACGCTATGCAGAGCATTCCTAGTGTGCGTCCCGGCGCACGCCTGCTGCTGCACGCCGAAGGCGAACGGAAAGTGCGCGCGGTGCTCGCGCAGATCGACACCATCGAGGCTCTGAACCTCGACCCTGCCGACGTATCGCCCGCGTACTGGCGCACGCTGGGCAACCGCCTGGCCGCGCGCCTGCCGTTGCCGGACTACACCCGCGAACGGCACGCCGCCTTCCTGGCCGGGAGGAACCTGCAATGACCACCGCGACCGCAACCCTTCCTCGCGCGCGTATCGTCCTGGCTGCACTCACTGCCTGCGGCCTCGCTGCGCTGGCCTGGGCAGCCTTCGTGCAACCGTCGGCGCGCATCGTCTACAACCCGTCCGACAGCGTGCCGGTCGGCTGGTATCGCATCGACTCTGCCGACTCGCTGCCCCGTCCGTTGTCCGTGGGCAGCATCGTGCTGACCACCTTGCCGGCGGATGCCGCCGCGCTGGCCGCGCAGCGCGGCTACCTGCCGTCGCACATTCCGCTGCTCAAACGTGTCGGCGCGGTCGCGCCACAACACGTCTGCATCGTCAATGGCATCGTGCGCATCGACGGCGTGCCGGTGGCCGCCGTGCTGCGCGCCGACCGCTGGGGCCGGTCGCTGTCATCCTGGCCGCAGTGCGGGCCGCTCGCCCAAGGCGAACTGTTCCTGCTCAGCGCCACCAATCCGGCATCGTTCGACAGCCGTTACTTCGGTCCCGTCAGCGCATCCGCCGTGATCGGCGTGGCGCGACCGATCTGCCTGGAGACACGCCCATGACCTTGCACAACCGCCTGTCGTCCGACAGGCAGCCTTCGTGTTCATGCCGGTGCGGCGCGCGTGCATTCGCACCGCGCCTCGCCCGGCATTCCCCTGTGCAGACCGCTTGCCCCGAGCGCGCCATGCCGCAGGTATGGCTGGCGCTCGCCGGCGGCCGGGCTGCGCCTTGCGCAGCGTCGCCGGGGCATCGCACCCCCGTGCCGTCAGGCCGGGGGAAGATGCAGGGCAAGATTGAAGGGTGCGGCACCACGGTGCGCACAAAGCCAGTCTGCACGTGGGGTTGGCGCGGCACGCGCCTTATCGCGGCACCGTGCCGCGAACAGAGCCAAAGCCGCGTGGGCATTGGCGAAACTACGTGCATCGCGCCCTCTGGCGCGCTGGACTGCGCCGGAGTCGCCGCATGACCCGGCGCAGCGACGACGACGCCGACCGCTTCCGTCTTCGTCCCGGCGCGCCGAAAAAACGTGGCGATGCCTTCGTGTCCAAGGTGCTGCGCCAGGCCAGCAAGGTGGCCAATGCGACCGGCGGCAAGCGCGGCAAAGCGCCCGGCTCGCGGCTGGGGCGCGGCCACGTCGCCGCGCGCTTCACCGGCCAGTCGCTCTCCGCGAACGCACGCCGCGCCACCGTCAAGGTGCGGCTGGTGTATCTCAAGCAGGCCGGCGCGCGTTCGACCATCACGCACCTGCGCTACATCGAGCGCGAAGGCGTCGGCCGCGACGGCGAGCCGGGGCAGGCATACAGCGCAACGACCGACGACGCAGACCTGACCGCCTTCGAGGAACGCGGCCGCGACGACCGACACCAGTTCCGCTTCATCGTCTCGCCGGAAGATGCCGCCGAACTGGACGACCTGCGGCGCTACACCCGCGACCTGATGACGCGCATGGAAGCCGACCTGGGCACGCGGCTGGAATGGGTGGCGGTCGATCACTGGAACACCGACAACCCGCACACCCACATCGTGCTGCGCGGCAAGGACGACACCGGCAAAGACCTCATCATCTCGCAGGACTACATCACGCGCGGCATGCGTGAGCGCGCCGCCGGACTCGCCACCGAATGGCTGGGGCTGCGCACCGAGCTGGAGATCCAGCGCGCCATGCAGCGCGAGGTGGAGCAAGAGCGGTGGACCGGACTGGATCGCAGCTTGCAGCGCGAGGCCGTGGACGGTCTGGTGCATGTCGAACGCTTCAACGAACCCCGGCTGCAACGCCAGCGCCTTCTGCTGGTCGGTCGCCTGCAACGCTTGCAGCGCATGGGGTTGGCCACCGAAACGCAGCCCGGCGTATGGGCCGTTCACACCGAGGCCGAGCCGACCTTGCGCGCGATGGGCGAGCGCGGCGACATCATCCGCACCCTACAGCGGGCGATGGGTGGCACGCAGCGCGAGCTGACAGTGTTCGAGCCGGGAGAGAACGCGCGCCCGATCATTGGCCGGGTCGCCGCCAAGGGCCTCGCGGACGAGCTGTACGACAAAGGCTACCTGGTGCTCGACGGCATCGACGGCAAGGCGCACTACGTCGCGCTGCCGGCCAGGACCGAGCTGGAGCAATACCCGGCTGGCGCGGTGGTGGAAGTCAAAGGTTCGGCTGGCGTGCGCGCGGCGGACAGGACCATCGCCGCGCTGGCCACCGATGGCCTGTACCGCACCGATCATCACGTGACCATTGCCAAGGCGCAGGCCGTGCCCGGCCGCGACCCCGCCGATGTGGTGGCGACCCATGTCCGTCGGCTGGAAGCCCTGCGCCACGCTGGCATCGTCGAGCGCTTGGGCGAAGGTGTCTGGCAAGTACCGGCCGACCTGCCCGAGCAGGGCCGGCGGTACGACGCGCAGCGCGCCGGCGGCGTGGCGGTGGAGCTGAAATCCCACCTGTCCATCGAGCGGCAGGCCCGTGTGATCGGCGCCACCTGGCTGGACCAGCAGTTGATTGGCGGTGGTCGGGGCATCGGCGAGTCTGGCTTTGGCGGCGAGGTCAAGAATGCGCTGCAACAGCGTGCTGACTTTCTCGAAGAACAGGGGCTGGCCGAGCGGCGCGGCCAGCGCGTCATTCTCGCTCGCAAGCTGCTGGCGACACTGCGCGGGCGTGAGGTATCCGTTGCCGCCGAGGGAGTCGCGGCGGAGACCGGTCTGGAGCATCGCCTGATAAAGGAGGGCCAACGCGCCAGCGGCATCTACCGGCGCAACATCATGCTTGCCAGCGGACGCTATGCGATGCTCGATGACGGCAAGCACTTCAGTCTGGTGCCCTGGAAGCCGGTGATCGAGCGGCGCCTTGGCCAGCAGATGTCTGCCGTCATGCAAGGCGGCGCGGTGTCCTGGCAGATCGGGCGGCAGCGGGGGCCATCTATCAGTTACTAAGGCCCTTTCCAGCCCTCACAGAATCAGGGTTTTGAGCAGCAGTCCCGTGACGGCGCTGGCGGCAATAACCTGGATGACGCTGCGTTTGAAGCGGAACAGAGCTATGGCCGCTCCCAGCGTGATCAGCGCCGATACCCAGTCGAAGCGCCCGACCAGGCCCTCGGGCCACAGCACGTGATAGGCGAAGAACACGGCCAGATTCAGAATCACACCGACGACGGCTGACGTGATGGCGGTCAACGGCGCCGTGAACCGTAGATTGCCGTGGGTCGATTCGACGAGTGGTCCGCCGGCGAGAATGAAGATGAAAGAAGGCAGGAAGGTGAACCAAGTCACCAACGCTGCCGCGACGGCACCGGCGACGAACAGCAGGTCGGGGCCGAACAGCGCCTGCACATAGGCGCCCACGAAGGCGACGAACGCCACCACCATGATCAGTGGCCCCGGATTGGCTTCGCCGAGTGCCAGGCCGTCGATCATCTGTGTCGGGGTGAGCCAGGCATAGTGGCCAACCGCGCCTTGATAAATGTAGGGCAGTACCGCATAGGCGCCGCCGAAGGTCAGCAAAGCCGCCTTGGTGAAGAACCATCCCATCTGCGTCAGGCTGTGATCCCAACCGTAACCTGCCGTCAGCAGCGCCATGGGAATCAACCACAGGAAAAAGCCGGCAACGGCTACGCGCAGCAGGCCGGACCAGCGGAACCGGGCGTGCTCGGGCGTCGGCGTATCGTCATCAATCAGTGCTGGACCGTAGGACTTGTCCGCTGCGGCATGACCACCACCCGCCCTGAACGCGTGCGGGGCAATGCGCCCGCCGATGTAGCCGATCAGTGCGGCGCCGGCAACGATATAGGGGAAAGGCACGTTCAGCGCGAAAATCGCCACGAAAGCGGCGGCAGCAATGGCCCACATCACGCTGCTCTTGAGTGCCCGCGAGCCGATGCGATGCACGGCCTGCACCACGACCGCCGTGATGGCGGGCTTGATGCCGTAGAACAGCCCCGCCACCAGGGCCGTGTCGCCGAAGGCGATGTAGAGCCACGACAGCAGGATCAGAAAGCCCAGCCCCGGCAGCAGGAACAGGGTGCCGGCGACGATGCCGCCCCAGGTGCGGTGCATGAGCCAGCCCATGTAGGTAGCCAACTGCTGCGCTTCCGGGCCCGGCAGCAGCATGCAGTAGTTAAGTGCGTGCAGGAAACGGCGTTCGCTGATCCAGCGGCGCTGTTCGACCAGTTCCCGGTGCATGAGGGCGATCTGTCCGGCGGGGCCGCCGAAGCCGATGAAACCGAGTTTCAGCCACAGGCGAAAGGCTTCCCAAAAACCAACCGGCGATGGAGCCGCCAATACGGCATCCTCCGTCAAACTTTTCGTCACGTTATGGTTGCTCCTTTGTCGAAGCTGGCGAGCAACCCGTCGAAGACAGCGGATGCGGCAGTCAGCAGTGAATCGTCTTGGGTGAGGGTTTCGCGCAGCCCGGCGAGCACGCTCTCGATGCCGACCGCCTCTGGCGGCTGGATGCCACCGACATCGAGGTAATGCACCAGCAAGCCAAGCCGTGCGATGGCGGCCTGTTCCAGCCCGAAGCTGGCGGCCAGCACCTCGAAGGTGACGCGGCTACCGACGTGGCTGAAGGTGGCGCCATCGAAATCGAAGCCCAGCGCGTCGGGCGGGCAGTCGTCGGGACTGTCCAGCCACAGAATCCGTGCCTGCGGGTCGATGAAGCGGTGGATCAGCCAGGCGCTGGCCAGTCGATCCACCCACGGACGGCGCCGCGTTGCCCAGGTACGACCCTGATAGTCGGACAGATCCAGGCGCTCGATCACGCCGTCCACCGCCTGCGGTTCGTCCGGGGACAAGGCCCGCGCACAGGCCAGTTCCAGTTCACGGAGAGCGGTATCCGTCTGCCGTTGCGCTTCACCGGGGAAGAAGTCGATTTCGACCAGATTGGTGAAGGCCCTGCGCAGCTTGCGTACTTGTTTGAGCACGTCCTGCACGGTCTCGGCGGTCAGCGCCTCCCGTAATTGAGCCACCTCGGCCAACAGGGCGGTGAAGTCATCGCCGCGATCGAACAGGGCGACGAAGTTCGCACCCTTCGGCTCTTCGATGTGCAGCACATAGGCGCTTCCTCCACTCTCCCGCACCTCGGCCGCCAGTCCGTCCAGGGTGGCGCGGCAATCATCGCGTTCCGGCATCAGGTAGACGCCATCGCGCAGGACGGCAGCGCCAGATGCCTTGAGGGCACGCCAGACCCGTTGCCGGGCTGTGGCGTTTTCGGTGGGCAAGGATAGAACCAGGGTGATCATCTTCATGATGTAGATATTATCTCATTTATGAATGAATATCTACATAAAAATGAGTTGAAGTGAGGGCCGGTAGTGTCCTGGCAGATCGGGTGGCAGCGGGGGGCCTCCATCGGTTGAACCGTTCGCCGCAGGTCTGAGGTTCCGTCTCGGCACTGTCGAAGGCGTGCATCATAGACATCCTTGAGATAAACCGATTGACGGTCGGTTTTTTAGCGGCGATACTTCAAGCCCTTAGCTACCAAAATTGGGGTTCAATCGCTTGACCAACCCTAGTGTGCCGCCGCTGGGCGATCTGGAAATCGCCGTGCTCGAAGACATCTGGCGCTTCGGTGCATCCGACGCTAAGACGGTTTACGCGCGCGTAGGGCGATCACGGTCGATCACATTGAACACCGTGCAGTCCACCTTGGAGCGTCTGTTTCGCAAGCGCATCCTGCAACGCGAGAAGATCAGTCACGCCTACGAGTACTCGGCCAAGCTGTCTCGTTCGGAACTGATTCACAAGATGGTGGAGTCCACGGTGCGCCGCGTTGCAGGCCCTCAGCCCGATGCGTTGCTGTCAGCTTTCGCCGATCTCGCTGCGCGAGCGGACGACGACCAGCTCAAGCGACTGGAGGAAATGATTGCGCGCCGTCGCGCCGAACTGGACGAGAATTGATTGATGAGCCATGGGCAGCTACTTCAATTTGCGCTGCTGGCCGGATTCGTTCTGGCGATCACGCTCAGCCTGCTGATTGCAGTTTGTGGGCGTCTATTGCGCCGTCGGCTGTCGAGCAAGACGCCTCCTCAGCGGGCGCGAATAACCTGGTGGATGCTGGTAACACCCGCACTGGCGGGTATTGCCTATGCGGCCATGACCGTCGCCATGCCATCGGTGTTCCATAACTCGGACCGATTGGCTGCGGCTTGTTACCAGCACTCGGGTTCGCTCTTGCATTTGTGCGTATGGCACCCGAGCGACAGTGGGCAAAGCCTCTTGTTATGGGGAGCACTGGCATTGCTGGCGGCGTATGCAGTTTGGCTGGCGGCGCGGGCGGCGTTGAGTCTTTGGCGTGCTCGACAAACCCTTGCAGCGATGCTGCGCTTGAGCTGGCGCCCCGGACATCCGGACAAACTGCATGTGCTTGACGCCGATCAGCCCATGGCGCTGGCCTGCGGCATCGGGCGTGGCCATATTCTGCTTTCGACATCGTTGATGCAGCGGCTCGATGCAACGCAGTTGCGCGTCGTGCTGGCGCATGAGCAGGCGCACATCGCCCATCGCGATGTCCTGTACCGCTTGATCGCCATCGTGCTATCGAGCATCCAGTTGCCGGGCACTCGCCGCCGGTTGTTGCGGGATCTGGAGCTTGCTCTGGAGCAGCGTTGCGACTTCGCCGCTGCCAGCGCGGTGGGCTGTCCGCTGGTGGTGGCCGAGACCATTGTCGCAGTGGAAAAGATATTTCGGAACCACGCCAGTGAACACAGACCGTTGTCGATGGCGTTTTTCTCCGACTTCGTTCCCGAGCGCGTCGAGGCATTGCTGGCGCCCGAGCACAGTGCGGTGTCGTACTTGGGGGCGTTTCTCGGTTTTTGTGTGCTGGTGTTTTGCAGCCTATCGACAGGCTGGCTGCACGCCTTTACCGAATCACTCATTACCGTGCTGACAAGATAAGCGGACATGATTGTTTGTGATGTTTTCATGTCCAAAAAACCGACTGATGATCGGTTTTTCAGTGTTTCTACACGTGCATGGAGGCATCACCGTCGGCCGAATTTTTTTGTTCACTTATTGCTACTGTCGCGAGGGTTTTCATGAATGTGCTTCGTTTAATGGTGTGGGGGTTCGCCGGCATATGCGCTACGTCTGTAGCGCATGCTGCCGATCCCCTGCGACTGGAAGAGGCGGTCGCGCGCGCGCTGGCCTCTCATCCTTCTATCGTCGCTGAAACGGCCCAACTCCAGGCCGTGCAGGCTCGTGCGGATCGTGAGGGATTACCGCCACCTTACGTGATTGGTGGTGAGTTCGAGAACGTGGCCGGCACTGGCAGTTTGCGTGGTGTTGATTCGGCTGAAACCACGTTGCGCATTGGCCGGGTCATCGAACTCGGTGGCAAGCGCGAGGCCCGCCAAACGCTCGGCCGGGCCGAGGTCAGGGAACAGCAGAATCAGGCCGACACGGCGCGGATCGACCTGGCCAGCAGGACCACGCTCCGTTTTATCGAGGTGCTGGCCAGACAACAGCGCCTGGAATACGCCGAGGAGCGTGTCCAGCAGGCCGAGCGCACCCGCCGCGAAGTTGCCTCTTGGGTCACGGCAGCCCGCAACCCCGAGTCGGATCTTCAGGCTGCCGAGATTGCGCTCGCAGAAGCAGAGCTGGCGCGCGAGACGGCGGAGCACGAGTTGACCAGCGCCCGAATGACGCTGGCGGCAAGCTGGGGCGCTTCGACGCCTGGCTTCGGCCCTGTCGTCGGCGACCTGCAAGCTCTCCCGACGATCGAATCATTCGAGGTATTGGCCGCCCGCCTGCCAATGACGCCGGAACTGCGGGCCTCACGACTACAGGCCGATACCATCGCTGCCCGGCGTCGTGTCGCCGAAGCGAGCGCCAAACCGGATATTGATCTCAGCCTGGGCGTGCGGCGTATGGAGGCTTTCAACGACCAGGGTCTGGTGATGTCGATCTCGGTGCCACTGGGTAGCCGCAAGCGTGCTGGCTACTCGGTGGCCCAGGCTAACGCTGAACTCGCCGCGCTGGAAGCCCGCCGGGACGCCGACCGCTTCGAGCGCCATCAAGCCCTGTTCGAAATCTATCAGGAACTCGTACACGCGCGGCACGAAGCTGAGGCACTGCGTACACGCATGCTGCCCATGGCCGAAGACGCACTGGCGACTACGCGCCGGGGCTTCGAGAGCGGGCGCTTCTCCTTCATTTCGCTGGCACAGGCACAACGGACGCTGTTCGATCTGAACGAACGCGCCGTTGAAGCCGCCGCTCGCTATCACCTACTGCTGGTCGAGGTGGAACGCCTCACCGTCACCGTTGAGGACTGACCTTATGAATCGCCTGCCTTTTCTGTTTCTCCTCTGTTTGTCATTGATCGCTTGCAGTCCCAACGACGATCGCGCTGCGCCTGGCGCAGACGCACAAGCAAATGAAGATTATGAGCGTGGTCCGAATAACGGACGCCTGTTGCGTGAAGGCGACTTCGCACTGGAGATCACCATTTTTGAAACCAATGCACCGCCGCACTACAGGCTTTACGCCTATCAAGGCAGCAAGCCGCTGTCGCCACAAGACGTCCAGGCAGGAATCCAGCTAACGCGCCTCGACGGCGAAATCAATGATTTTGCTTTCACCCCGGAGAACGACTATCTGAAGGGTGACGGAGAGGTCACGGAACCACATTCGTTCGATGTGGAAGTGACGGCCCAATACGCGGGCGCGGCGTACCGTTGGACGTTTGACTCCTACGAAGGCCGTGTGACCATCCCCGCAGCCATCGCGGAAGATGCCGGTATCCGGGTCGAGCCAGCCGGGCCGGCCGTCATCCGCGATGTCGTGCAGCTGATGGGCACCATCGAACTGGATGCCAACCGGCACGCGGCTGTCAGGGCGCGCTTCCCCGGCATCGTGCGATCCGTGAACGTGCAGCAGGGCGAGCGCGTCCGGCGCGGTCAGACGCTGGCGGTCGTCGAAGGCAACGACAGCATGCGCACCTATCCCATCACGGCACCGTTCGATGGTGTGGTGCTGGCGCGCAACACCAACGTCGGTGACGTGGCCGAAGCAGGTGCGCTGTTCGAGCTGGCCGACCCGTCGCAGGTATGGATCGACCTGCGTGCCATCGGTACCGATGCCGACATCCTGGAGCCGGGGCAGTCGGTACGCATCCGCTCCGCGACGGGCAGGGCCGAAACCGAGGCGACGATCGGGCGCCTGCTGCCGGTGGCTGGTTCCGGTCAGAGTGTCATTGCCCGAGTCAGCATTCCGAACCCGGACGGCCGGTGGCGTCCGGGCATGACCGTGGCGGCCGAAGTCACCGTGGGCTCGCGCGAGGTGCCGCTGGCGGTGAAAGAGTCGGGCTTGCAGCGCTTCCGCGACTTCACCGTGGTCTTCGCACAGATCGATGAGACCTACGAGGTGCGCATGCTCGAACTCGGCGACCGCGATGGCGAGTACGTCGAAGTGTTGGGCGGACTCAAGCCCGGTACGCAGTACGTTGCCGAGCAGAGTTTCCTAATCCGCCAGGACGTTGAAAAGTCCGGCGCCAGCCACGATCACTGAGGACGCCGCCATGCTTGAACGCATCATCCGCGCGTCCATCGCGCATCGCTGGCTTGTTCTTCTCCTGGTACTGGCCGTGTCGGCGCTGGGCATCTGGAGCTACAGCCGCCTGCCTATCGACGCAGTGCCGGACATCACCAACGTCCAGGTGCAGATCAATACCGAGGCACCGGGCTACTCGCCACTGGAGGCCGAGCAGCGCGTGACTTTTCCGATCGAGACCGCGCTTGCCGGCCTCGCCCGACTGGACTACACCCGCTCGATTTCGCGCTATGGGCTGTCGCAGGTAACCGTAGTCTTCGAGGATGGCACCGACATCTACTTTGCGCGGCAGCAGATCGCCGAGCGCCTGCAACAGGCGTCCTCGCAGATCCCGGTGGGCTTGAACCCCACGCTCGGACCGGTGGCGACCGGCCTGGGCGAGATTTTCATGTACACCCTGGAGCCGGAACCGGGTTACGAGGAGCTATGGACGCCGACCGAATTGCGCACGCTACAGGACTGGGTGGTTCGCCCGCAGCTCCGGAATTTGCAGGGCGTAACCGAGATCAACACCATCGGCGGTTACGAGCGCCAGCTCCACATCACGCCCAATCCGGTCAAGCTGTTGGCGTACGAGTTGACAATGGGCGACCTGCTGGATGCCGTTGCTCGCAACAATGCCAACGTCGGTGCGGGCTATATCGAGCGCTTCGGCGAGCAATACCTGATCCGCATCCCCGGCCAGGTGGCCGACATCCAGGGGCTGCGCCAGATCGTGGTGGCGACGCGCGATGGCTTGCCGTTGCGCGTCGGTGACGTCGCCGACGTGATCGAGGGCAGTGATCTGCGGACAGGTGCGGCGACCAAGGACGGCGAAGAGATTGTGCTGGGCACGGTGATCATGCGGATCGGCGAGAACAGCCGTGCCGTTGCTCAGCGTGTTGCGGAGCGTCTGGCGGAGATCGATGCCACACTGCCGGAAGGCGTAAATGCGCACGCGGTCTACGACCGGACGAATCTCGTCGATCGCGCCATTGCCACCGTGCAGAAGAATCTCATCGAGGGAGCGCTGCTGGTTATCGCGGTACTGTTCCTGTTGTTGGGCAACATCCGGGCGGCGCTGATCACCGCAGCAGTGATTCCGCTCGCCATGTTGATGACGATCACGGGCATGGTACAGAACCGGGTCTCGGCCAACCTGATGAGTCTGGGGGCGCTGGACTTCGGCCTGATCGTCGATGGCGCAGTGATTATCGTGGAAAACTCCCTGCGCCGCTTCAGCGAGCGACAGCGCCAGCTCGGCCGCCTGCTGACCCGCGACGAGCGCTTCGACCTGGCGGCCAAGGCGGGTGCCGAAGTCATCAAGCCTGCCCTGTTCGGCATGTTCATCATCACGATCGTTTACCTGCCGATCTTCGCGCTGTCCGGCGTGGAAGGAAAGATGTTCCATCCGATGGCCTTGACCGTGGTGATGGCGCTGACTGCCGCGATGGCGTTGTCGCTGACCTTCGTGCCGGCCGCCATCGCCATGATAGTCACCGGCAAGGTGTCCGAGAAGGAAACCAGGCTGATGCGGGGTATCAGCCGCGTCTACACGCCCTTGCTCAAGCAGGCGATCAAGCTGCGTGTCCTGGTGGTCGCGGCGGCGGTGGTGCTGGTGGTGCTGTCGGCCCTGCTAGCGACGCGCCTGGGCACCGAGTTCATCCCGGACCTGGACGAGGGCGACATCGCCCTGCACGCCCTGCGCATTCCCGGTACCAGTCTGACTCAGGCGATCGGCATGCAACGCCAACTTGAAGACACACTCAAAGCGTTTCCCGAGGTGTCGGAAGTGGTCTCCAAAATCGGTACCGCGGAGGTCGCCACTGACCCCATGCCGCCGTCGGTGGCCGATACCTTCATCATGCTCAAAGATCGTAGTGACTGGCCCAATCCGCGCAAACCAAAGACGGCTCTGGTTGCTGAGCTGGATAAAGCTGTCCGCGCGATCCCTGGCAGCAACTATGAGTTCTTGCAGCCAGTACAGATGCGCATGAACGAGTTGCTCGCCGGCGTACGTGCAGAGGTGGCCATCAAGGTATTCGGCGACGACATGGATGAACTGGCCGGGATTGGTGCGCAGATCGAGGCACTGGCCGAGAACATTACCGGGGCGGCGGACGTGGCGGTCGAACAGGTGACGGGCCTGCCACTGATGACGATCACACCGAACCTCGAAGCGCTCGCTCGCTACGGCCTGGCGATCGACGACGTGCAGCAGACTGTGGCGATTGCACTGGGCGGCGCCGTCGCCGGTCAGGTCTTCGAGGGCGACCGCCGCTTCGATATCGTGGTGCGGCTGCCGGAAGTGCAGCGTCAAGACCCGAAGGCACTGGCATCCCTGCCAATTCCGGTGCCGACCGGTATCGCTGCCGGTCTAGGCCAGGCCGCCTACGTGCCGCTCGGCCAGCTTGCGTCGATCGAAGTGACGCTCGGACCCAACCAGATCAGCCGGGAAAATGGCAAGCGCCGGGTGGTTGTCACCAGCAACGTGCGCGAGCGTGACCTGGGCTCGTTCGTGGAGGAACTGCGCGAAAGGGTGAGCCGCCAGATTGAATTGCCTGATGGCTACTGGGTCGATTATGGCGGCACCTTTGAACAACTCATCTCGGCCGGTCAACGCCTGTCGGTGGTGGTGCCCGTGGTGCTGGTCATGATCTTCGGCCTGCTGTTCATGGCCTTCGGTTCGGGCCGGGATGCGCTGATCATCTTCAGCGGTGTGCCCTTTGCGCTGACCGGAGGGGTAGCCGCCTTGTGGCTGCGTGATATTCCGCTCTCGATCTCGGCGGGTGTCGGCTTCATCGCGCTCTCGGGCGTGGCCGTGCTCAACGGGCTGGTGATGGTGAGCTTCATCCGCAAGCTGCTCCACGATGGCGTTCCGCTACAGGATGCCATCGTCAACGGTGCCATGACGCGATTGCGTCCGGTGCTGATGACCGCCCTGGTTGCGAGCCTCGGCTTCATACCGATGGCCATCAACGTCGGGACAGGCGCAGAGGTGCAGCGTCCGCTCGCCACCGTGGTCATTGGCGGGATCATCTCCTCGACCCTGCTGACGCTGTTGGTGCTGCCGGCGCTGTACCGCCTCGTTCACCGAAACGCTGAGCGCGAGGAGGCAAAGGCGGTGTGACGTAGACGCCGATCCCGTCCGGCTCCGGTGGTCGCCCGAGCGACAACCGGAGTCCACTCGCTATGCGTGATGCACAAGAACATCTGTAAGTAAACATTGAGGTATGACATTTATGAATGAAAGACTTTCTGAAAGCGTGCCAGGTTTGTATCTGCCTGCCTGGCATCGAGTGGCCCTGTTTTTTGGGGCTGTGATATTGCTTCTGTTTGCGAGCGCCAACGAAGCGTTGGCGCATGCAGTCGCCGAAGGCGACAAAGGTTACATTCAGGAAATCACAGGCATCCACCTGTTGTCTTTCGTCTATCTCGGTGCCAAGCACATGGCGACCGGGTACGACCACATCCTGTTCCTGTTCGGTGTGATTTTCTTCCTGTACAAGATGAAACACATCGCCTTGTACGTGACGCTGTTCGCCATCGGGCATTCGACCACGATGCTGCTTGGCGTGTATTTCAATATAGGAATCAACAGCTACATCATCGACGCCATCATTGGGTTGTCGGTAGTTTATAAGGCGCTCGACAATATCGGTGCGTTTCAACGATGGCTCGGATTTCAGCCAAACACGAAACATGCAACTCTGATCTTCGGCTTGTTTCACGGCTTCGGGCTGTCCACGAAAATTATCGAGTACGACATCTCACCTGATGGCCTGATTCCCAATCTATTGGCATTCAACGTCGGCGTTGAGATTGGTCAACTTTTGGCGCTTGGCACGATCCTGATTGTGATGGGTTACTGGCGTCGAACAACCAGCTTTTGGCGCCATGCCTATACCGCGAACGTAGCAATGATGTGTGCCGGATTCATTTTGATCGGGTACCAAATCACCGGCTATTTCGTTTCTTGAACCGCACACGGAGAAAATTTTTATGCACAACGTAACCAAACCAACCCTCGACGATTTGCCAACCTCAGAGCAGTTGCTGCGCTCGACACTCATTGCGTTGGTTGCTGCCATCGCGATTCTGATCACGATCGTACTGCCGTCCGAGTATGCAGTCGACCCCACCGGAATCGGTCGTGTGCTCGGGTTGACCGAGATGGGGGAAATCAAGGCGCAGTTGGCTGAGGAAGCGGCCATTGATGCGGCAATGGATGCCGCCGCAGCACAAGCGGCTGCAAAGCCGGCCACCGTCAGTGAGGTGGCAACGCCGCAGGACACCGGGGCAAGTTCTGCTGCGAGTCAGCCAGCGGCAGCGGAAAGCTGGCGAGATGAAATGCAGGTCGTGCTCACACCCGGACAAGGCACCGAAATCAAACTGGTGATGCAAGCCGGAGAACGGGCGGAATTCAGTTGGGTCGCGCAAGGCGGTGTCGTGAATTTCGACACCCATGGTGATGGCGGTGGGCAGTCCATCAGCTATGAAAAAGGGCGTGGTGTGCCGTCCGACGAAGGTGTTCTCGAAGCCGCCTTTGATGGTAATCATGGCTGGTTCTGGCGAAATCGAGGAAGCGCCGATGTGACCGTCATCATTCGAACGCGCGGTCAGTACGCCGAAATGAAGCGCGTGATTTGAACATCACTCAGGTGATGCGCCAATGCCGGCAGCACTGGTATTGGCCAATGCAGGACTGCCATTGCAAATGGCAGTCGGTTTCCATCCACGTTTAACCCCGTTGAGAACACTGGTTCCATTTGAAAGGAGATTTTTACCATGACTATTCGCACTCTGGTGTTTGCTGTTATCGCGTGTGCATCCGCCGTTTCCGTGACGGCGTTCGCTCACCCTGGCGGGCATGACGACGATGACAAGCTCATACCCACCACCTGCGCCCAACTGGCCGATACGAGACGCTACACGAACGATGTTTCGTACCCGGAGGTCAAGGCACTCAAGGCGCGATGCGATGCGGAGAAACAGAGCGGGACGGCGCCCCGGTCGTCGGATAAGGACAAAGACGACTGAAAGCCTGGGTGCTGCACCAGCAAGGCGCGGCACCCTCTGTGTTGATTTGGATGACTGGAGTGGGTTCGATGCTCGGAATTCTTCGCCACGCCGGCTTCCGGCAGCTTTTTCTCGCGCAGATGACGGCGCTGATTGGCACCGGGCTGGCCACGGTGGCCCTCGCCCTGTTGGCCTACGAGCTGGCCGGCCCGAGCGCCGGGGCGGTACTGGGCACGGCGCTGGCAATCAAGATGGCAGTCTATGTGCTGCTGGCGCCGTTGGCTGGCGCCCTGGTGCCGCCGGCCAAGCGGAAGGCCACACTGATTTCACTCGATGTCATTCGTGCCGGCGTGGTACTGGTACTGCCCTTCGTGACCGAGATCTGGCAGATCTACCTGTTGATCGCGATCTTGCAGGCAGCTTCCGCCTGTTTCACGCCACTGTTCCAGTCGTTGATCCCCGAGGTGCTTCCCGAGGAACGCGATTACACGCAGGCATTGTCCTTGTCACGTATCGCCTATGACCTGGAGAGTCTTTTCAGTCCGACCCTGGCGGCAATCCTGCTGACCTGGATCAGCTTCCATGGTCTTTTTGTTGGCACCGCCTTCGGCTTCGTGCTGTCGGCAGGATTGATTCTGGTAGCAGCGCTCCCGAAAACCGTCGTCACGGACCGTAGCGAGGGGCTGGTCGAACGCATCCTGCGTGGCACACGCATCTACCTGCAAACACCGCGACTGCGCGGGCTGCTCGCCTTGAATCTGTGTGCCGCCGCCGGTGGGGCGATGGTGTTCGTCAACACCGTGGTGATCGTTCGGGAGTTCCTGGGTGGAGGCGAGCAACAACTTGCGCTGGCGCTGGCGACGTTTGGTGGAGGATCGATGCTGGCTGCACTACTGCTGCCCAAGGTGCTCGACAAGCGGTCTGACCGCCAGGTGATGTTAACGGCCGCGGCCGTGATGGTGGTGGTGCTATTGGCCATCACGACAGTCTGGGTTGCGCTGCCAAACTGGCGCGGCTGGGCAACACTGCTGCCAGCCTGGGGACTGATGGGGATGGCCTACGCTGGCTTGGTAACACCAGGAGGGCGGCTGATACGGCGTTCTGCTCACAATGAGGATTTGCCGGCCGTCTTTGCTGCCCAGTTCTCCTTCTCACATGTGTGCTGGCTGTTGGCGTATCCACTGGCGGGCTGGGTCGGTCTAAAGCTTGGCTTGGGAGTCGCCCTTGCTGCTCTGAGTGTTCTTGCGATAGCGGGATTGTTCGTTGCGATACGGAGTTGGCCATCGGACGATCAGATCGTCCTGGTTCACGACCATGAAGACTTGCCGAGCAACCATCCGCATTTTGAATCGCATGGCTTGGCACCGCACGCGCATCAGTTCGTCATCGACACGCTGCATCGGCGATGGCCCGGATGATGGTGCAGCGATTCCCGCAAGCAATCGTGTCTTGGAACGTGACTGATGCTGATTGATGGATGAATCCAATCAGAAGACGAACAGAAAAACGGCATGAGGATGCCTATGGAGCTACGCCATCTTCGTTACTTCATTGTGGTAGCCGAGGAACTGCACTTCGGGCGTGCAGCTCAGCGTCTGCATATTGAGCAGTCGCCGCTGTCGCGCGCCATCAAGGAACTGGAGGAGAAGCTGGGTGCTCGTCTGTTTGACCGGACGACCCGCAGCACGCGACTGACCCGCGCGGGCCAGGTATTCCTGGAGCATGTCCGGCGCGTTTTCGCTGTGCTGGAGCAGGCACGGAACAGTGTCGAGGCCGTCGCCGCCGGCTACCAGGATCAACTGCGCGTTGCCTTGTCCGACGGGATTACGCCGCCGCGCCTGAGCGCCTTGCTGGCGCAGTGCCGCCAGGACGATCCCGATATCGAGGTCCGCCTGTTCGAGGTGCCCCTGTCACAGCAAATCAGGGGATTGCACGACGACCTGTACGATGTGGGCTTCGCCCAGTCGGCCGAGGTCGGGGATGGCATTGTGGCCGAGCCGGCATGGAGCGATCCGCTGGTGGTCGTTCTGCCGGCGCGACACCCTCTGCTGATTCACAAGCGCATTCCGTTGGACGAGGTGCTGCGCTATCCGCTGGTGATGTGCGATCCGCAGTCCTGCGAAGGCTATGGGCAGCAGATCGCTCGCATCCTGCGTCGCGCAGACGTGGACCCTCTCATCGCCGAACAGGTGACTTCGCTGGAACTGATGCTGACGCTGGTGGCGGCAGGTTATGCGCTGGCATTGGTCGGTGCCTCGCAGATCATCGCCTGCCGGGACGGGGATGTAGTCGGTCGCCCCTTGGCAGGCCGTTCCCCGACCCTCATCACCTATCTGCTGCGACGGGATGAAGACCCGTCCGAGACCTTGAGCCGCTTCATTGATCGGGTCAGTCCGATCGGCGTGGACACGCCTTTGCATCAATCTGACATCACGAAGGAGATGGAGCCATGAGAATACTCACGGTGTTATCGCTTGCATTGATGATGATCGCCTGTGGCGACTCGGCACCGCCGGAGACTGTCGAATCGCTGATCGCCAATCCGGAACGACTCGCCGAACTGCGCGAGCAATGCCGAAACAACCCTGCCGCGCTCGGCGATGAGTTGTGCAACGCGGTGGCCGAGGCAACCCGCCGGCGCTTCATGGGCGACGGCGACGTGCCCTATACGCCGCCGGCGGAAGAACCGAGGTTCTGATCCGACGTATTGGGTGAAAAAAACGTCCGGCTTATCGATATGCCGCAGTGTGCGCTCGTGCGCAGCGGTTGTCCCACACGCGCGCCAGCCGGAATTATTGCAGTTTTCGCCCTGCATTTTGCCGATAACAGTCTTTGACCTGCACTGATCCGGCACCGAACCTGATACCTGCGGCACTCGCTTCGCCGCGCAAGGTACAGGAGACATTCGGAGGCCGGAATGCAGGCAACAGGTGTGCTGTACGGTCAGGTGCTGGCAGTGTTTGTAGTGGTCAACAATTCCCGGACAGTGATTTAAGTTTTTCTTCCACAACAGCCGGCGGCACGAGGCCGTTGTGCTGATGTGGTCTTGTCC
>CAKZXL010000371.1 GCA_937883885.1 uncultured Aquincola sp.
AAACAGTACGGCCTGTCGGCCCGGGGCCTGGCCATCGACACCGCGATGGGCCGGCCCGAGGAGTTTCCGGACTTCACCGACTTCTACCTGGAGCGGCCCGACCCGGCGTCGGGCACCGTTGTCGTCTACGCGATGCTGGATTCGCCCAGCGTGGCCGGCGCCTACCGCTTTGCCATCGCGCCCGGCGACACCACGGTGATGGACGTGGATGCGGCGCTGTACCCGCGCAAGGCCATCGAGCGGCTGGGCATCGCGCCCTGCACCAGCATGTACCAGATGGGCGAAAACGACCGCCGCATGGCCAACGACTGGCGGCCCGAGATCCACGACTCCGACGGCCTGGCGATGCACACCGGCGGCGGCGAATGGATCTGGCGGCCGCTGACCAACCCGCGCACGCTGGCCTTCAATGCCTTTGCCGACCGGCAGCCGCGTGGCTTCGGGCTGCTGCAGCGCGACCGCGACTTCAACCACTACCAGGACGACGGCGTGTTCTACGACCGCCGGCCCAGCCTGTGGGTGGAGCCCAAGGGCGACTGGGGCGCGGGCTCGGTGCAGCTGACCGAGATACCAACGGTGGACGAGACCTTCGACAACATCGTCGCCTTCTGGAACCCGGCGCAGCCGCTGGTGCCGGGGCAGGAGGCGCTGTTCGCCTACCGGCTGCACTGGGGCGCCGAGCCGCCGGTGCAGCCGCCGCTGGCGCGCTGCGTGGCCACCCGCACCGGCCTGGGCGGCGTGGTGGGCCGGCCGCGTGCCTACTGGTCGTGGCGCTTCGCCATCGACTTCGCGGGCGGCGAGCTGGCCCGCCTGCCGGCCGGCGCCCCCGTGGAGCCGGTGATCAGCGTCAGCCGCGGCAAGGTGGAGATCACCTCGGCGCGGCCGCTGGAAGCGATCAACGGCTACCGCGCGATGTTCGACTTGGTGCCGCCCGACGACAGCACCGAGCAGATCACGCTGCGCCTGTACCTGCGCAGCGGCGACCGCACGCTGACCGAGACCTGGCTGTACCAGCTGCAGCCGCCGCCCGCGGGGGAGCGGGCCGTCGGCTGAAGGTCCACCTGAGCGGTGGTCAGCTGCCCGGCGTGGCGGCCTGCCAGGCCTGGAGGTAGCGGCCGACCTGGGCGGCCATCTCCGCCGTGGGTTCGGTGCCGGCAGGCACGGCGATCAGGCGCCGCAGCACCAGCAGGCGACCATCGGCCAGCGACACCGGCCACCACTGCATCAGCAACTCGTTGCTGTCGTAGTAGGGCTGGACCAGGCGCACTTCCCCATCCGGCCGCAGCGACCAGGTGGCATCCGTGCCACCACGGCTGGCCGTGCCATCGGCGCGCAGCACGACGTGGTAGCTGCCGTACATCGAGTCCAGGCTCGTCACCCAGTCCTGCGCCATGTCGGCGGCCACCGGCGTGTACAGCTTGGCCAGCGGCGCCATCGGGATGACGTCGGCCCACGCTTGCGACGTGCCGATGCGGCCTTGGACCAGCCAAGCTTCGAGGCCCTGCGCATTGGCCGGGCGCAGGCGGGTGTAGCGCCATTCCACGCCGGCTGCGTTCTTCAGCACGAAGCTGCCGTCGGCCACGCTCAGGCTGCGGGTTTCGTTGGCGAAGGCCAGCTGGGCCTGGTTGGCGGCGGTCACCGCCATCACGTCGCTGTCCAGCGACACGTAGCGTTCGGTGCCCTCCTTGACCACCGGCCCCGCCCAGCGGCTGCCCACCGGCAGGTCGGCGGCAGCGATGGGGTAGGCGTCCAGCCGGCTGGCCAGGCTCTGCAGGTACCAACCGGTGCCGGCTTCGGGGCTGATGGTCTGGCCGGTGAGCGGCCCTTCCAGCGCCACCTGGCGCACACGCTGCTGCACACGCGCCAGCTTGCCGCCCAGCAGCTGCAGCTGCAGGCCGGTGGTCTCGAAGCGCACCTGGCCGTAGGTGGTGCCGTCGGCGTCCAAAGGACCATAGCCCTCGGACGCCAGCGGCTGGCCGTAGCTGAGCCACAGTTCACCGTCCTGCACCACCCAGGTCAGCGCATGCGGACCGTCGGCAGCCGTGGCCACGCCGGTGCCGTCGGCCCGCAGCAGCCAGTGTTCGCCGCCGCCGGCATCGTCGTACAGCACCAGGCTCATGGGGTCGCCGCGGGGGCCGGCAAAGGCGGCCGTTGGCGCCGCCAGCAAGGCGTCGGTCGACGCCGTGTACCAGCGGGCCTGGTCGCTTTGCAGCAGGTCGTCGCGCAACGTGCGCACCGCCGCCGCATCCCGCGCAAAGGCCCAGCTGTCGGCCTTGCCCGCCGGCAAGGGCACACCGCCGTCGATCACCAGGCGCAGTGCCGTGGCCACCATCAACGCGGCATCGGCACCCAGGGCGTCGCGGGCCTGGGCCAGCGCAGCCCCGGTGGCGGGCGCTCCGGCCGCCGGCCGCGACAGCAGTGCGGCCACCGCGGTGCTCAGGTGCGACACGTTCAGGCCCGGCGCGGCAGCGGCCGTGACCTGGCCGCTGGCGTCGACGCCCGCAGCCACCTCGCCGGCGCTGCCGGCCAGGCCCACCAGCCGCACCGCAGCCTGGGCGCCGGTGCCGGTGGCTTCGATGCGCACCACGTCGGCCTGGTTGTTGGCGGTCACCTCCACGCGGTAGCGGCCGGCGGCGTCGGTGGTGGTGTTGAAGCTGGTCTTGCCCACGGCCACCGTCACCGGCGCGTTGGCCAGCGGCGCATCGGCCACGGTGCCGCTCAAGGTCATGCGGGCCTGCACGGCCACGGTCACCGGCACGTCGGAGCGGATGCTGGCACCGCTGGCGGTGTAGCTGAAGGTCTCGGTGCCGAACCAGCCGGCATCGGGCGTGTACACCAGCTTGCCATCGACCATGCGGGCGCTGCCATGCGCGGGCTTGCCGACGGCGGCCACGGTCACCGGCCCTTCGTTGCTGGTGTCGTTGGCCAGCACGTCCACCGTCACCGGCGTGTTCCAGGCGGTGGCGGCGCTGTCGGCGTTGGCGTCCAGCACGCTGGCGGTGCCGCCGTCGCCGCCGCAACCGGCGGCCAGGCCGGCGACCAGGCAGGTCGTGGCCCAGCAGGTGGCGAGCATCCATCGCGGCCGCGGCGCGCGAGCGAAGGGCAAGGGGCCATGACGGCCGGGCGGGCAAGGCTGGTGAGGCATGGGGTACTCCTGGCGACGGTGCGGCCGGTCCATCCGGCCGCTACTGCGGCGTGCACTCTCGGCCGCCCCGCCCGGTGTTGGCATCCTCAGCGCGCAGGAGCCAACGGCCGGTTTCTCCTGCATCCGAAGGACACGGCCGCAGCCCGGCGTGGCCGGCAGGGCTTTCCTACAATCCCCGATCGCCCCGGCGGCCCCAATGCCCCGGCGTGCACCACATGACCCACCGCAAAATCTTCGTCACCACCGCCCTGCCCTACGCCAACGCGCCCTTCCACATCGGCCACATGATGGAGTACATCCAGGCCGACATCTGGGTGCGGCACCAGCGCATGCAGGGCCACGAAGTGCACTTCGTGGGCGCCGACGACGCGCACGGCGCGCCGATCATGATCGCGGCCGAGAAGGCGGGCAAAACGCCGCAGGCCTTCGTGGCCGAGATCGCGGCCGGCCGCCAGCAGTACCTCGACGGCTTCCACATCGCCTTCGATAACTGGCACTCCACCGACGGCCCCGAGAACCACGAGCTGGCGCAGGACATCTACCGCGCACTGCGCAAGGCCGGCCTCATCACCGAGCGCTCGATCGAGCAGTTCTTCGACCCTGTGAAGAACATGTTCCTGCCCGACCGCTACATCAAGGGCGAGTGCCCCAAGTGCGGCGCCCAGGACCAGTACGGCGACAGCTGCGAGGTGTGCGGCGCGGTGTATTCGCCCACCGAGCTGAAGAACCCGTACTCGGCGCTGACCGGCGCGGTGCCGGTGCTCAAGACCAGCGTGCACTACTTCTTCCAGCTGTCGTCGCAGCGTTGCCTGGACTTCTTGAAGGAGTGGACGCACTCGGCCGGCCGCCTGCAGCCCGAGGTGCTGAACAAGATCAGCGAATGGTTCGCGGTGGACGAGCATGGCCACGGCGGCCTGGCCGACTGGGACATCAGCCGCGATGCGCCCTACTTCGGCATCCGCATTCCCGACACCGAGGACAAGTACTTCTACGTGTGGCTGGACGCGCCGGTGGGCTACCTGGCCTCGCTGAAAAATTACTTCGGCAAGATCGGCCGCGACTACGACGCCTTCTTCTCCGACCCCGCGGTGGAGCAGATCCACTTCATCGGCAAGGACATCACCTACTTCCACACGCTGTTCTGGCCCGCGATGCTGCATTTCAGCGGCCGCAAGACGCCCGACCACATCTACGTGCACGGCTTCCTGCAGCTCAGCGGCGAGAAGATGAGCAAGAGCCGCGGCACCGGCCTGTCGCCGCTGAAGTACCTGCAGCTGGGCATGAATGCCGAGTGGCTGCGCTACTACCTGGCGGCCAAGCTCAACGGCCGGGTGGAAGACGTGGACTTCAACCCCGACGACTTCGTGGCGCGGGTCAATTCCGACCTGGTGGGCAAGTACGTCAACATCGCCAGCCGGGCCGCGGGCTTCCTGAACAAGCGCTTCGGCGGCCAGGTGCTGCCGGTGGCCGAGCTGCCGGCGGCGGATGCCGCCATCCACGACCAGATCGTGGCGGCGCAGCCGGCGCTGTGCCAGCTGTTCAACGACCGTGAATACGGCAAGGCGCTGCGCGACATCATGGCGCTGGCCGATGCGGTCAACGGCTATACCGACGAGAACAAGCCCTGGGAACTGGCCAAGAAGCCCGAGCAGGCCGAGCGCCTGCACCAGGTGTGCAGCACGCTGATCCGCGCCTTCGAGCTGCTGACGCGCCTGCTGGCGCCGGTGCTGCCGGCCACCGCGGCCAGCGCGGCGCAGTTCCTGAACGTGCGCTTCGAGCGCAGCATCGGCCCTTCGCAGGTCGAGCGCATCGGCGAGTTCAAGCACCTGCTGCAGCGTGTGGACACGAAGCAGCTGGAGGAACTGCTGGCCCCGCCGCCGGCGCCCAAGGTGGTGCCGGGCGGCGAGGACATCGCGCCCGAGATCAAGATCGACGACTTCAGCAAGGTCGACCTGCGCATCGCCAAGATCGTGAATGCCGAAGCCGTGGAAGGCAGCGACAAGCTGCTGCGGCTGACGCTGGACGTGGGCGAAGGCCGCACCCGCAACGTGTTCAGCGGCATCAAGTCGGCCTACCGGCCGGAAGACCTGATCGGCAAGCTGACGGTGATGGTGGCCAACCTCGCGCCGCGCAAGATGAAGTTCGGCGTCAGCGAAGGCATGGTGCTGGCTGCCTCGCATGCCGACGAGAAGGCCGAGCCCGGCATCTTCGTGCTGGAGCCCGGCCCGGGCGCGCAACCCGGCATGCGGGTGCGGTAAGGCTCAGCGAGCGCGGGTTCCGCCGCCGGGCCGCCCCAAGGCGGAACGCTCCCCCTCGGGGGGGGCGCGAGCGTAGCGAGCTTGGGGGCAGTCATCTCCGACGAGCGGCGGCGCCCAGCAGCGCCAGGCCGCCCAGCATCAGCGCATAGGTGCCCGGCTCGGGCACCGGCGCGGTGGCCAGGTCGGCGTTCACACCCAGCGCGATGAACTGCGTGAACTCGCTGCCCGAGAAGTTGTTGTCGGCCACCAGCATCAGCGTCTTGCGGCCGGTCAGGTCGGCGCCCCAGGTGATGCCTTCCACGTTGTCCAGCACCAGGGCCGATCCGTCGTCGTTGCGCAGCGTGCCCAGGTCCAGCAGCAGCGACTTGCGCATCGCGCTGAAGCTGGCGCCCTGCAGCGAAGCCAGCGAGGCCACGTCGGTGGCGCCCACGGTGTCGGTCAGGTACAGGCGGATGTTGTAGCCGATGCCGGTCGCGAACGAGCGCTCCATCGCGATGAAGCGGCCATCGCTCACCGCCAGCATCTCCACCAGACCGTTGTCGGCAAAGCCGCCCGGCGTGGGCGCGTTGACGATGGCGTCGGTGCGGTACACGTACTCGGCGGTGCGCTGGCCGCTGGCCAGGTTGAACTCCGCCACGCGGCTGTTGCTGCCGGCGGCCAGCGAAGCGGCCGGGCCGTCCTGCACCAGCGCGCCTTCGGTGGCCACGTAGGCGCGGCTGCCGTCGGTCGAGAGCGTCAGGCTCTCGAAGGCCAGGTTGTTGCGGATGCCGCGGTCGCCCGCCGCGGTGCCGGCGGCGCTGCCGGCCGGCAGGTAGGCCGTGGGCACCTCGAAGCTGCGCATCGGCGTGCCGTCCAGGTACATCTGGCGCAGCGTGGGGTTCTGGTACGTATTGCCGCTGCGCAGGCCTTCGTTGGTCCAGAGCAGCGAAGGGCCGTTGGCGCCGCGCACCAGGCGGATGGATTCTGGGTCGACGCCGTTGGCCGCGAACGGCTGGCCGTTGAGGTCGCGCAGGGTGGTCACGCCGGTGAACTGCACGCCGGCGCCGCTGGCGTTGTTGGCGCGCTGGAACTGCGCCACGTCCAGCGTCATGCGGTAGTAGCGCGCGGGGTTGATCTGGCTGCGGTCGTCGCTGATGGCGACGTAGCTCTGCGTGGCGGCGTCGTAGTCGATGCCGGACAGGCCGCCGACCTGGGTGCCGGCGAACACGGTGCCGGTGGTCAGCGTGGCCTGGCCGATGTAGTCCAGCGGGCCGGCGGCCAGCGCGGCCGAGGTGGCAAAGGCCAGCGCCGCGGCGGCGGCCAGCGGACGGATGAGCGAGGCGAATGCGGTCATGGTGTTGTGCGGGGTTGAAACGACGACCGCGCATGCTGGCCGCGCTGCATGACCTGGACATGAAAGCGGATGGGCCGGCGCACAATCAGGGCTGTGACCGAGGTACTCCGCACCCTGCCGCTGCTGCCGCCCTCCCGGCGCCGCCGCTTCATGGCGCGGGTGCACCACTGCGGTCCTCCGGCGGCGGCTTTCCGGCCCGTTTTTTCCTGCAGCACCCCGGAGACCGCATGCCCCCGCTTCCGCTTCACCGCTTTCGTCCGCGCTTGGTCAGCAGCCTGAAGGGCTACACGCGCGACCGTTTCTTCGCCGATGCCGGCGCCGGCCTCACCGTGGGCATCGTGGCGCTGCCACTGGCCATGGCCTTTGCGATCGCCAGCGGCGTCAAGCCCGAGGCGGGTTTGTTCACCGCCATCATCGCGGGCTTCCTCATCTCCGCGCTGGGCGGCAGCAACGTGCAGATCGGCGGGCCGGCCGGTGCCTTCATCGTCATCGTCTACGGCATCGTCGAGCGCTACGGCCTGGCCAATCTGCTGATTGCCACCATCCTGGCCGGCGTGCTGCTGTTCCTGATGGGGCTGCTGCGGCTGGGCGCGCTGGTGCGCTATGTGCCGGTGAACATCGTCATCGGCTTCACCAACGGCATCGCGGTGCTGATCGCGCTGTCGCAGGTGCGCGACCTGCTGGGCTTGAAGATCACGAAGCTGCCGGCCGACTTCTTCGCGCAGCTGCACACGCTGGGCGGCGCGCTGCCCAGCTTCAACCCCTATGCGCTGGTGCTGGGGCTGCTGTGCTTCGGCGGGCTGATGCTGTGGCCACGGCTGTTCAAACGTGACGTGCCGCCGCTGGTCAAGGCCGCGGGCCGGCTGCCGGGGCAGATCGTCGCGCTGGTCACGCTGACGCTGGCGGCCACGCTGCTGGCGCTGCCGGTGGAAACCATCGGCAGCCGTTTCGGCGGCATTCCGCAGGGGCTGCCGACCTTTGCGCTGCCCGACTTCAGCTGGCAGACGGTGCAGCGGCTGTTCATTCCCACCGTCACCATCGCGCTGCTGGGCGCGGTGGAGTCGCTGCTGTGTGCCCGCGTGGCAGACAGCCTGGGCCAGTCGGCCTTTCCGCGCCACGACCCCAACCAGGAGCTGATGGCCCAGGGCGTGGCCAACGTGGTGGCCCCCTTCTTCGGCGGCATTCCGGCCACCGGCACCATCGCGCGCACCGTCACCAACCTGCGGGCCGGGGCCACCACGCCGGTGGCCGGCATGGTGCATGCGGCGGCGCTGCTGCTCATCGTGCTGCTGGCCGCGCCGCTGGCGCTGTACGTGCCGCTGGCGGTGCTGGCCGGCATCCTGCTGTTCGTGGCCTGGAACATGGGCGAGTGGCATGAGTTCGCTCGGCTGCGGCAGTTTTCGCTGGGCTACCGCACCACGCTGCTGGGCACCTTCGTGCTCACCGTGGTGTTCGACCTCACGGTGGCGGTGGAGGTGGGGCTGGTGTCGGCCTGCGTGTTCTTCATCTGGCGCATGGGCACGCTGTTCCGGGCCGAGCCGATGAACGCCGGCATGCCGGGCGTGGTGGTGTTCCGGCTGTACGGCGCGCTCTTCTTCGGCGCGGTGGGCCGCATCGAAGAGCTGGAAGCCCGCGTGCCGGCCGGCACCCGCGCCGTGGTGCTGGAGATGCAGCGGCTGGTGTCGATGGACGCCTCGGGCCTGGATGCGCTGGTGCAGCTGCACCGGGTGCTGCAGCGCCGCGGCGTGCGGCTGCTGCTGGCCGAGCTGAACGAGCAGCCCCGCTCGCTGGTGCAGCGCGGCGGGCTGGCCGCGGCGCTGGGCGAAGACGGCCTGACCGGCTCGCTGGCCGAGGCGCTGGCGGCGCTGGCGCCGGCGGCAGGCGGCCCGGTCAACCCGGCGACATCAGCCGCGGATCGTCCATGACCGCGCTGCGCAGCACCTTCATGTCGGCATCGAACACCACGTTGAACACCTTGGGCTGCTGGCCGTCGCGCCAGCGCCAGTCCCATTCGGTCTGCTGCTTGAGCGCATAGGTCTGCTGCTGGGCGGGCCGGCCCAGCAGGCGGCGCACCTGGTCGGCCGTCATGCCGGGCTGCACCCGCTCGAAGT
>CAKZXL010000372.1 GCA_937883885.1 uncultured Aquincola sp.
GCCAAGTATGCAACGCCCACAGATTGTCGACAATCTTCAATCGTCAATCAGCAAAGCGGCACTGGCCCCCTTCTTGCTGACGCCCGTTTTCATGCGGCTGTCACGTTGCCAAGTCATAAATCGGTCACTCGCACCAACCACATCAAGGGGTACAGCATGGGTTTCCTGAAGACGACGTTCGCCGGCCTGGCCGGACTGGTGATGGTGGCCTCGGCCGCCGCGGCCGACAAGGCGCAGCTCACCGTCTACACCGCGCTGGAGACCGACCAGCTCAAGGCCTACCAGCAGGCCTTCAACAAGGCCAACCCCGACATCGAGATCAAGTGGGTGCGCGACTCCACCGGCGTGATCACCGCCAAGCTGCTGGCCGAAAAGGCCAATCCCCAGGCCGACGTGGTGTGGGGCGTGGCCGCTTCCAGCCTGGCCCTGCTCGACCGCAACGGCATGCTCGAGCCTTATGCGCCGATGAACCTCGACGCGATCATGAGCAAGTACCGCGACACCAAGAACCCGCCCGCCTGGTTCGGCATGGACGTGTTCGGCGCCACCGTGTGCTTCAACACGGTGGAAGCCAAGAAGCGCAACATCCCCATGCCCACCAGCTGGAAGGACCTGACCAAGCCCGAGTTCAAGGGCCAGGTGGTGATGCCCAACCCGGCTTCGTCGGGCACCGGCTACTTCGACGTGGTGGCCTGGCTGAACCTGTGGGGCGACGAAGGCGGCAAGGGCGGCGGCTGGAAGTACATGGACGCGCTGCACGAGAACATCGCCCAGTACACCCACAGCGGCAGCAAGCCCTGCAACATGGCCGCCGCCGGCGAATACGTGGCCGGCATTTCCTTCGAGTACCGGGCCCACACCAACAAGGCCAAGGGCGCGCCCATCGAGCTGGTGTTCCCGAAGGAAGGCCTGGGCTGGGACCTGGAAGGCTTTGCGATCCACAAGGGCGCCAAAAACATCGCAGCCGCGAAGAAGCTGGCCGACTGGGCTTCCAGCAAGGACGCGATGCAGCTGTATGGCAAGAACTTCGCCATCACCGCCCAGCCCGGCGTGGCGCCCAAGCTGGACAGCATCCCGGCCGACTACGAGTCGCGGCTGATCAAGATGGACTTCAACCAGTCGGCCGCCCAGCGTGATGCGGTGCTGGCCGAGTGGTCCAAGCGCTACGACGCCAAGAGCGAGCCGCGCAAGTAAGCCCCGGCACCCGGCCATGAGCACCCTGCCCAGCCCCTACCTGCAGCTCGAAGGCGTCGGCAAGCGCTTCGGCGCCTTCACCGCGCTGCACGACGTGCAGCTGCAGATCCAGCGCGGCGAGTTCGTCTGCTTCCTCGGCCCTTCGGGCTGCGGCAAGACCACGCTGCTGCGCATCATCGCGGGGCTGGAGCAGCACAGCAGCGGCCGCATCGTGCAGGCCGGCACCGACATCTCCTGCTTGCCGCCGGCCGAGCGCGACTACGGCATCGTGTTCCAGTCGTATGCGCTGTTTCCCAACCTCAGCATCGCCGACAACGTGGCCTATGGCCTGGTCAACCGCCGGCAGCCAAGGGCGGCAGTGGCGGCGCGGGTGAACGAGCTGCTGACCCTGGTGGGCCTGCCCGGCAGCGGCGGCAAGTACCCGGCGCAGATGTCGGGCGGCCAGCAGCAGCGGGTGGCGCTGGCACGGGCGCTGGCCACCTCGCCCGGCCTGCTGCTGCTGGATGAGCCGCTGTCGGCGCTGGACGCCATCGTGCGGGTGCGGCTGCGCAACGAGATCCGCGCGCTGCAGCGGCAGCTGGGCGTCACCACCATCATGGTCACGCACGACCAGGAAGAAGCCATGGCCGTGGCCGACCGCATCGTGGTGATGAACCACGGGGTGATTGAGCAGGTGGGCACGCCGCTGCAGGTGTACCGCGAACCGGCCACGCCCTTCGTGGCCGATTTCGTGGGCAAGGCCAGCCGGCTGCACGCGGTGGCCGAAGCCGGCGGCTGGCTGCGCGCCGGTGCACTGCGCCTGCCCTGCCCCGCCGGTCAGGCCGACGGCTTGGCGCCCGGCACGCCGGTGGCGCTGTACCTGCGGCCCGAAGACCGCCTCATCGACCGCTTCGAGCCCGACCACCCCGGTGCCTGCCAGGGCACGGTGCGGCACATCGAGTTCAGCGGCAGCAACTGCCTGGCCGAGATGGCGGTGGACGGCCTGCCCGACCAGCCGGTGCAGCTGCAGTTCTCGCTCAACCAGATGGACGAGTTCGGTGTGCGTGAAGGCGCCGCGCTGCGCTTTGCGCTGCGCACCGACCGGCTGCGGGTGTTCGCGGCCGGGGCCGCGGCATGAACACCGTGGCCATGCCCAGCCCTGCCCTGTCGCCCGCCGACGCCCCGCCTGCGCCGCGCCCGCTGGTGCGGCCCGCGCCGGTGGCCCCTGCCCGCCGCCAACGCGTGCCGGCCAGCGAACGCCTGGCCCACCTGGGCCTGCTGGCGGTGGCCGCGGTGCTGGCCATCGGCCTGCTGGGGCCGCTGGCGGCGCTGCTGTCGCAGGCCTTTGCGCCGGGGGCGGCCGGCCAGTCGCGCTGGGTGCATTTCAGCGCCTACCTGGCATCACCCGCGCTGCAGCAAAGCCTGTTCAACAGCCTGTGGGTGTCGGCGCTGGTCACGGCCATCGTGCTGCCGCTGGCCTTCACCTTTGCGTATGCGCTTACCCGCAGCTGCATGCCGGCCAAGGGCCTCTTCCGCAGCATCAGCCTGCTGCCCTTGCTGGCGCCTTCGCTGCTGTCGGCCATCTCGCTGATCTACTGGTTCGGCAACCAGGGCCTGGC
>CAKZXL010000373.1 GCA_937883885.1 uncultured Aquincola sp.
CAGCAGGCGCCCGACAGGCCAGCCTGCTTGCCGGGCATGAACTCCAGCGCGCCATGGGTGCCGAAGTGCAGCACCGCATCGGCGCGGAAGTCTTCGCGCAGGTAGCGGTAGAAGGCCGAGAAGGCATGCGTGGGCGTCATGCCTTTGTCGAACAGCAGGCGCATTGGGTCGCCTTCATGACCGAAGGCCGGCTGCACCACCACCAGCACCTGGCCGAACTGCCGGCCCAGCACGAAGATGGAGCGGCCGTTGCTCAACTGCCGCCCGGGCGCGGGGCCCCACTGCGCTTCGATCTCGCGCAGCCAGCGCTCGCGCTTGACATGGTCGTTGGCGGGGATCAACGCATGCACGTTGGCATCGGCGCCGTGGTGGGCGGCATTGCCGGCCAGCAGGCTGTCGCGCAGCGCATCCACCGTGGCCGGCAGGTCCACCGTGTAGCCCTCGGCCTTGAGCATGGCCAGCGTGCGGTGCAGCGACTCGAACACCGACAGGTAAGCCGCGGTGCCGGTGCTGCCCGCATTGGGCGGAAAGTTGAAGATCACCACCGCCAGCTTGCGGCGCGCGCGCTCGCTGCGGCGCAGGGCCACCAGCTTGTGCACGCGGGCGGCCAGCATCTGCGCGCGGTCGGGGCAGCTGCGCATGTCCTGCGCGTTGTCGGTGGCGTGGAAGCTGCAGCGCTGGGCGCAGCCGGTGCACACCGTGCCTTCACCGCCCGGCCGGCCGCCGAACACGGTGGGGCCGGTGGCGCCGTCCAGCTCGGGGATGGCGACCATGATGGTGCTTTCCACCGGCAGCAGGCCGCGCTCGCTGGCGCCCCATTGGTCCAGCGTCTGGAATTCCACCGGGTGGGCGGCCAGGTAGGGCACGTCCAGCTGGGCCAATGTTTGCTCGGCGGCCTGGGCATCGTTGTAAGCCGGCCCGCCCACCAGCGAAAAGCCGGTGAGCGACACCACCGCATCCACCGTGGCGCGGCCTTCGTGCATGAAGAAGCGGTCGATGGCCGGGCGCGCATCCAGGCCGGCGGCAAAGGCGGGCCTGACCTTCAGACCCCGGGCTTCCAGCGCGGCGATCACGCCGTCGTAATGCGCGGTGTTGCCCGCCAGCAGGTACGAGCGCAGCAGCAGCAGGCCCACGGTGCCGGCCTCGGGCTGCAGCGGTGCCGCGGCCGGCAGGCGTTGCAGCGCATCGGCCGCTTCGCCCATGCGGCCCGGCAGCCGCGGGTGGTACAGGCCCAGCTCCGGGTAGTCCACCGGCGCCGCGGCGGCCAGCGTGCCGCGCAGCGCACGCCGCGGCCCGTCGGCATAGCGGTCCACCAGGGCCAGCACCATGTTCTGCACGTTGTCCTGCGAGCCGCCCAGCCAGTACTGCAGCGTCAGGAAATAGGCCCGCAGGTCTTGCGCGGTGCCGGGCACAAAGCGCAGCAGCTGCGGCAGCCGGCGCAGCATCTTCATCTGCGCCGCGCCGCCGCTGGCCGGCGGCTTGCCCGCGGCCGAAGCCTTGCCGCGCAGGCGCTTGAGCAGCGCCATCGGCCCGCTGGCGGGCTTACCCATGTCCAGCTTGCCCAGCCGTGTCAGGCGCACCACCTCGCCGGCCGAGACGGCGCACACCATCGCGTCGCACTGGTCGCGCCGGGCCTGCAGCGCAGGCATCACCGGCAGGAAGTGCTCTTCCATGAACAGCATCGTGGCCACCACGATGTCGGCCTGCGCGATGTCGGCCAGGCAGCGTTCCAGCGCGGCGGGCTGCGCCGCCCAGTCCGAAGCCGCATGCTGGCTGAGCACCAAGCCGGGCAGCCGCCGCCGCAGGGCCACCCGCGCCCGGTCGGTGGCGCTGGCCAGGTGCGTATCCATCGTGACGATGACCACCCGGTACGGCGTGGGGTCGAGAGTCGGGATGGGCGAGGGCATGAGCCCAATCTAGGGCTGACACGAAGAAGTGTCAATACAGCGTGACACTCACCCTGGCTCCAATCGCTTGACGCGACTCGTCGTGGCCTCACGTCCGCAAGGGCTGGGCGTGCTGTGGAAACGCCTTCAGGATCTTCTTGTCCATCGTGATCAGCGACGTCTGCAGCCGCTGCGCCAACGCCACGAACTCGCAGTCGTACGCCGAGCAATCGCTGCGAATCACCAGGGCCATGACCTCCTGCGAGGCGACCGGAAACTCGAAGCCGTCCATCAGCGACTCTGCTTCCGCCTGGAGGGCGCAGACCTGCTCAAAGCTCAGGGTCTTGCGGCGCAGATAGCCGGCCAGGATGTTTCTGAACTCACTGCGCCACAGCAAAGGCGCGGCCCATTCCGGATCGCGGCCAGCAGCGCGTCAGCCGCTGCTGTGAACTCGCCGGGCAGGTACAGGTAGGCCAGCACATGGCTGTCAACCACGATCACTTGCGCCCCGCGCGTTTGGCGGCATCGATGTCGGCTGCGGTGAACGGGCCCCGCGGCAGGCTGGCCCGCAACTCGCACGCGCGCGCCAGGCGCTCGTCGGCCGTCGTGCGGTTAGGCAGCAGCACTGCTTCCAGGCAGACGATGGCTTCGCTGTTCAAGCTGCGGCGGTGCAACCCGGCCGCTGCCTTCAGGCGCTCGTGCACCGCGTCGGGAATGTTCTTCAGCGTCAGAGAGGTGGGCATGCGACAACTCGGCGGCGGGAACCAAAACGGTTCCATCTTGGCGGAGTGAGTCACCTTGGGCAACCGCCGGTGCTGTTCCGGCCTGGGCCTCTCTGGCCCTCAACCCCCACTTCCACAACCACTCGCTGGGCAGCGGCAGCACCAGCAGCCAGTGCTCCAGCACGCCCAGGGTCAGCAGCGCGGCCGTCAGCAGGCGGGCGGTTTCGTCGAAGCGACCGATGCCGGTTTGCAGCGCGGCCTGCCACACGGCGGCGGTGGCGGCGGTGCCCAGCAGGATGGAGACGGGGAACAGGCGGTTGCTGGGGCGCTGGCGGAAGTAGCTGTGCAGGTAGGCGATGTGCGGCGGCAGGAAGCTTTCGTTGAGGTTGCGCACGCCCAAAAACACGTTGAGCTTGCTGCTCTGGCGCATGCACCACAGCGCGCCGAAGGTCCAGGCCGCGACCTGGTTGGGCTGGCGCCAGGTCAGGGCCAGCACCGCGGCAAACAGCACCAGTAGCGCCAGTTCATGGAACAGCACCACCTCGAACGCGCGGGCTGCACGTTGCCAGCGCCGTGCGTCGGACGGGCATGGCGTGCGCCGCGGGCCGGTGACGTAGCCCAGCAGGAAGGCCACCTCCTGCCAGGCCCACACCATCAGCGCGGCGGTGAAGGCCAGGTAGGCGCCGGTCACGCGGGTGTCGTCGGCGGTGGCGGCCACGCCGCACAAGGCCACGGCCAGCAGCACGGTGGCACCCCCCATGGTGAACGGGTGGGTGCTGCGCGGCAGGCCCACCAGCCACAGGATGGCGCCGGTGCTGAACCACCACGCCAGCAGCACGTACAAGAGCGGGCCGGCCTGCTGCATGGCGTGTGTGATGCGGCGGCGATGGGCGGCCGAACTACCAGGCCGGCGCCACGCGCACCTGCGCCGGCAGCGCATGCCGCTGCACCGGCTGCAGGTACAGCCGCGCAAAGGTCAGGCTGGCCTGCACCGCACAGGCGGCCTGCTGCAGCCTGCCGCGCAGGCCGCCGCGCGCCTTGGCCTCGTCCATGCGGGCCTGCGACGCCACCAGGCGGTTGAGCCCGCGCAGGAAGGCGGGGCGCTCGACGTCCAGCGAGATCGGGAACACCTGCTTGCTGATCTCGGTGGTGATGCGAAAGACGGTGAGGTCGTACTCGGTCGGGTCCAGCCCCATCGCCTGCTTGAGCGCGGGCCGGTTGTGGTCGCGCACGTACATGGTGGCGTACACCGCCAGCAGGAAAAAGCGCACCCACAGCAGGTTGCCGCCGCGCAGCAGGTGAGGGTGGGCGCGCAGCAGCAGCGCGAACGATTCGCCATGGCGGAATTCGTCGTTGCACCAGCGCTCGAACCAGCGAAAGATCGGATGAAAGCGCAGCTCGGGGTGGCGTTCCAGCTGGCGGTAGATGGTGATGTAACGGGCGTAGCCGATCTTCTCCGACAGGTAGGTGGCGTAGAAGATGTACTTGGGCTTGAAGAAGGTGTAGCGCTTGGTGCGCTTGAGGGCGCCCAGGTCCACGCCCAGCCCGTAGTCCTTGAGCGACTGGTTGATGAAGCCGGCGTGCCGCGATTCGTCGCGTGCCATGTAGCGCATCAGCGCCTTGATGTCGGGGTTGTGGCTGCGCTTGAAGATCTCGTTGTAGAGCACGCAGCCCGAGAACTCCGAGGTGAGCGACGAGACCAGGAAGTCGAGGAACTCGGCCCGCAGCTCGGGCGACCAGGTGGGCGTGAGCGCGGCCACTTCTTCCGCGAACTGCGGCGTGCGCTGGAAGTGGTCGTGGTTGTTGTCGCCTTCGTACTCGGCCAGCATCGCGTCCCACTCGGCGCGCAGCGGGCTCACGTCCAGCTGGTCCAGCGCCGCGAAGTCGGTGGTGTAGAAGCGCGGGCTCAGCATCGTGGAGGCGCGGGCGCGCTCGATGGCTTGCTCGGGGCTGTGGAGGGCGGTGTCCATGGGTTCTCCTGCGGGGTTGTCGCGCCCGGGGGTCAGGGCGTGCATGGTGCCTGCGGCAGCAGGGCCACGAAGACGCCGGCATTGACCGGACCGAAGGCTTCCAGGTCGATGCGGCGGCCGGTGCCGGGGTCTTGCAGCGTCAGCCGGCCATCGGCGTAGGCCAGCAGCAGGAAGGGCATCTGCGGACCCAGCTGCTGGCGCTTGCGCTCGCGCACCAGGCCGCGCACCGCGCTGCGCAAAAAGCCGTTGGTGCCGGGCGCCACGGTGTGCAGCAATGCGCCGCTGGCCGCATCGCGCACCGCGATGCCGCCATCGGCCAGGTCGTCGAACTGGAGGCTGCGGGCCTGCAGCACGGGGGCCGTGGGTTCGCTGCCGCCGCCCAGGCCCAGCCAGCGCACGATGGCCACGCCGATGAGGGTCACCAGCACCAGCGCGCCCAGTGCCGCCAGCGGCAGCCGCGGGGTGGCAGTCAGGTGCAGGGGCGTGATGGTGGCCATGGTGGCTTGTCTAGACAACTGCGCGCAGCGGGCGCGGGTGGCGCGGCGTGGCGGCGTCCGGCGTTGGCGCCGAGACCTGGGTCTGGGCGTCGGCGGACAGCGCCGCCGCCGACCCGGGCGTGGCCGGCAGTGCAGCGGCCACCAGCAGCTCGGCCACCTCGTCCACCTGCGGCAGCGCGCGCAGCATCGGCTGGGCGCGGCGCAGCTGCCAGGGGCGGACATGCGGCCACAGCTGCAGCCAGGCGATGCGGTCGGGGCCCGAGAGCTGCAGCGCGATGCTGCCGCGCCCCGCGCGGCCGCGGCGCAGTGCCGCCCCGGCGATGCAGCGATGCGGCACATTGAAGGTGACGGTGAGCACGATGCCCACCCGCATCACCACCCGGCGGCTGGTGAGGGTGTAGCAGGTGGTGCGGGCGCTGAGCCAGGCCAGCAGTGCCACCGTGCCCAGGCCGGTGGCCGCCAGCAGCAGCGGGCCGGCCATCAGCGCCAGCAGCGGCAGCGGCGGCGTGCCGGCGGCGGCCAGCTCGGCGATGCGCCAGGCCAGCAGCGCGCCGAAATACAGCGCGATGGCCCGCAGGTGAAAGGCCTCGCGCGCCAGCGTGGGCCAGTGCGGGCGGCCTTGCCACAGCAGCACCTCGTCGGCGGGCAGGGCTTCGGGCAGGCCGGGGGCGGCCTCGAACTCATGCTCATGGGCCAGGCCGGGGCTGTGCCGATGGACGGGCGCGTGGGCCTGGCCGGTGGCAGCGCGCAGCGTGGTCACAGCAGCGGCTCCGCACGGGCGGGCGTGGCGTACAAGGTGCCGGCCCCGTAATAGGCCATCACCTTCTCTTCTTCCAGCATGGTCAGGCGCTCAGGGTTGCGCAGGGCCGGCACGCCGGCGAACTGCGCGCCCAGGATGGAGCGCACCTGCACCCGGTGCGGCTTGACCCGCGCGAAGTTCATCGGCAGCAGCACGGTGTGGGCCAGGCCGGGCACCTTCACTTCGAGGTAGCGGAACAGCATCTCGGCCTGGTCGACCCACAGGTCCACCACTTCGCCGCCCACCGTGCCGTCGGCGCCGATCACCGGCAGGCCGCGCGGGTCGGGGTCTTGCGGGTCCACGCGCATCGCAGGCACGGCGCGCAGCGGCAGCAGCCGCGGCTGCAGGTCTTCGGTGGTGTCGACGATGTCGGGCCGCTCCGCCCAGGCGCCGGGGCCGATGCCGGCCTGCATCGGATCGCCCACGGGCTCGATCGGCGCACCCAGGAAGCGGCCGGTCAGCCGCGCCTTCTCAGGCGCCACCGGCGCGGCGCGGTTGGGCACGCTCACCGTGCGGCCGTCGCGCAGCACATAGGTCTTGGGCTTGGGGATGGGCGGAAAGCCCTGCACGTCGATGCGGCCGCCCGAGCGGTCGGACTCCAGCGGATAGCCCTCGCGCTTGTTCTCCTGGTGCAGGTAGTAGATGAGGCCTGCGAAGAAGATCCAGAAGCCGTACAGCGTGAGCTGGGCCACGTCGATGTATTGCGTGATGGCGCCGGTTTGCATGATGGACTCCTTGGAAGGCGGCGGGAGTTACTTCAGCCGGGAAACTCGGCCAGGCCGAAGGGCCGTGGGCTGGTGCTGGCCGTGGGCAGCGGGGGCGTGCCGTGCAGCCGCCGCACCAGCGGCCCGATGGCCGCCAGGGTGGCAAACAGCAGGGCAATCTCGAGGTGGTACACGAAGCTGTAGCCGATGGCCGGGCCGGTGAGCGCCGGGCCCAGCGCGCCCTGGCTGGCCAGTGCGGCCACGCCGTCGCGCACCGCGCCGCCCAGGCCCACGGCCAGGCCGCCGGCGGTGGCCTGCACCGCGCCCCAGGCGCCCAGCGCCAGGCCGTTGTGGCCGGCCGACAGCGCCATGGCCGCGATCAGCGTGCCCACGCCGAACAGCCCGCCGCCAAAGCCGATGAGCCCCACGCCGATGCGAAACAGCAGCGCCGATTCCAGCGGCGCCGCAAAGATGACGGCGGCAAAGGCCACCACGCCGGCCAGCGCACCCGCGGCCGCCAGCCGATAGGGGTCGGCACCGCGCTGCAGCCAGCGCGCGGCCAGACCGAAGGCGGCCAGTGCACCCGCGGCCAGCAGCGCGGTCAGCAGGCTGGTGGCGCCCACGCCCAGGTGCAGCACCGCGCCGCCGTAAGGCTCCAGCACGATGTCCTGCATGTTGAAGGCGGCCGTGCCCAGCCCCACCGCCACCAGGAAGCGGCGCACCGCCGGCTGGCCGGCAAAGGACTGCCAGGCGTCGCGGAACGAGGGCGCCGCGGTGGGGGCGGGCCGGCGCGGGCCGCGCGGCTCCTGCTTCCACAGCGCGGCGATGTTGAGCAGCATGGTCATCAGCGCCGCGCCCTGCACCACCTGCACCAGCCGCACATGGCTGAAGTCGCGCAGCAGCGCGCCGAAGGCCAGGCTGCCCACCAGCATGCCCACCAGCAGCATCACGTACATCAAGGCCACCACGCGCGGGCGGGTGGCTTCGGGCGCCAGGTCGGTGGCCAGGGCCAGGCCGGCGGTCTGCGTGGTCTGCAGGCCGGCACCCACCAGCACGAAGGCCAACGACGCGGCGGCGGTGCCCACCCAGGCGGGGCCGTGCAGGTCGCCGGCATCGGACGACAGCACCAGCAGCGCAAACGGCATGATGGCCAGGCCGCCGAACTGCATCAGCGAGCCGAACCACAGGTAGGGCACGCGGCGCCAGCCGAGCGCGCTCCAGTGCGTGTCGGACTTGAAGCCCACCAGCGCGCGCCACGGCGCCAGCAGCAGCGGCAGCGCCACCATGCTGGACACCAGCCAGGCCGACACCTGCAGCTCGACGATCATCACGCGGTTGAGCGTGCCTACCATCAACGCGCCGGCCATGCCCACCGAGACCTGGAACAGCGCCAGGCGCAGCAGGCGTGACAGCGGCAGGCCGGGCGACGCCGCATCGGCGAACGGCAGAAACCGGGGGCTGACGTGCAGCCAGGCTCTGGATAGCTTCATGCCGGCCCCTCGCCCGGCGGGTACGCCGGGCTATCCCCCGAGGGGATGTCGGGCCGGCTTGGGGCGGCCCGGCGCTCGGCCCGCATGCCTTGCCGCAGCTCCAACGCCTGCGAGGTATAGAAGCCGCTGGCGATGCGCTGGCTGCGGCCGGGCTGCCAGGTCTGCAGGCCTTCGGCCTGGCCGATCAGCGCATGCAGCTTGTCGGCTCGCACCGGCTCGATGGCTGGCGCGCGGTCGCCGCGCGGAAAGAGGCGACCCACCGCATGCATGGCGGCCAGCGCCGGGTTGCTGGGCGCATAGGTCATCAGCATCGAGCCGTGGATGCGCGGCGCCAGCCGCTGCAGCGCCTGCACCGCCTGCGGCGCGGTGTAGTGGATCAACGAATCCATCAGCACCACATGATGGAAGTGCCCCAGCGACGGACTGAGCATGTCGCCCGACAGGAACTGGATGCGCGCCTTGAGCGCCGCCGGCACCCGCTGCTGCGCCAGCTGCACCAGCGTGGGCGACAGGTCGATGGCCAGCACCTCGGCCCCGCGCTGCGCCGCCTCGATGGCCAGCGCGCCGGTGCCGCAACCGGCGTCCAGCAGGCGCAGCCCGTGCAGGTCGGCGGGCAGCCAGTCCAGCAACATGGCGCGCATGCGGTCGCGGCCGGCGCGCACCGTGGCGCGGATGCGGCCCACCGGCG
>CAKZXL010000374.1 GCA_937883885.1 uncultured Aquincola sp.
ACTTCACGCTGCGCTACCCGCTCATCGACGGCCAAGGCAACTACGGCTCGCTGGACGGCGACACCGCCGCGGCGATGCGTTACACGGAAGCCCGACTCTCCCCCATTGCCGACCTGCTGATGGCGGAGCTCGGTAAAGGGACGGTCGACTTCACGCCCAACTACGATGGAAGCCACGACGAACCCGTCCTGCTGCCAGCCCGCCTTCCCTTCCAGCTCCTGAACGGTGGAATGGGCATCGCCGTGGGCATGGCCTCCGACAGCCCGCCGCACAACCTGCGTGAGGTCGCCGACGCGGCCGCGCTGGTCGTTCAGAACCCTGATGCGACGCTGCAGGACGTGCTCAAGCACATCCAAGGCCCGGACTTCCCGGGTGGCGGCCAGCTTATCTCTTCTCCCGAGGAAATCGAGGCGGCCTACCGCACCGGCCGCAGCCCGCTGCGCTGCCGCGCGCGCTGGGTGAAGGAGGACCTGGCGCGCGGCCAGTGGCAGATCGTCATCACCGAGCTGCCCTACCAGGTGTCGACTCGCAAGATCCTCGAGGAACTGGAGGTTCTGACGAACCCGCAACCACCGTCGGGCAAGAAAACCATCACCCAGCAGCAGGGCAACTTGAAGCAGCTTGCACTCGAGTACCTGGAGAAGGCCACAGACGAGTCCGACAAGGACAACCCTACTCGCCTGGTGCTGGTGCCTCGCACGAGCAAGGTGGACGTGGACCAGATGATGGCCTTCCTGCTGGCCAACACCAGCCTGGAGGACTCGGTTCCGTTCAACATGACCATGATTGGCCTAGACGGCAGGCCGCAGACCAAGGGCCTTCTGAAGGTGCTGCAGGAGTGGGCGAGCTTTCGCATCGAAACGGTGCGCCGGCGTACGACCTACGAGCTCGATGTCGCCACCAAGCGCATCCACATCCTGGAGGGCCGCATGGTGGTCTTCCTGAACCTGGACGACGTCATCAAGGTCATCCGCCAGGCCGAGGACCCGAAGGCCGAGCTGATGTCGACCTTCGCGCTGTCGGAGATTCAGGCGACCGACATCCTCGAGATGCGCCTGCGTCAGCTCAACCGGCTGGAGGGCATCAAGATCGAGCGCGAGCTCGACGAGCTGCGCGCCGACGCCACTCGCCTGCGATCGCTGCTCGACTCGGAGTCGGCGATGCGCGCGTTGGTAGTAGCTGAGATTCGTGCCGACTCCTCGAAGTACGGGGATGACCGCCGCACGATGGTCCAAGTGGCCGAACGCGTGACTGCATCGAGTCCTGCGGTTCGCAACGTGCCCGACGAAGAGGTGACGGTTGTCGTGTCCAAGAACCTCTGGGTCAAGAGTTACAAGGGCCACGGCGTGGCCGCTGACTCCTTCACCTTCAAGGCCGGCGACGGGTTGCTGGCCGCGGTGGAGACGCGCACGGTGAAGTCGGTCTTCGTCATGGACAGCAAGGGCCGCGTGTACGAGGTGGACGCATCTCAGGTGCCGACCGGCCGCGGCGACGGCTCGCCGCTGTCGACCTTCATCGAGCTGCAAGACGGCGCCAAGGTGCACGCCGTCCTGGTCGGCGCAGAGGACGACATGTACCTCTTCAGCGGTGAGCAGGGCTACGGCTACCTGGCGCCACTGAAGAGCCTGTCGTCCCAGAAGCGTGCCGGGAAGGTCTTCCTGAAGCTGCCCGACAACGAGCAGCCGATGCCACCTCTGCTGCTGCCTAAGCGCTCGGAGACGGGCAAGTTCCCCGGCTTCGTTGTCTGTGGAACCACCGAGGGCCGCATGCTGGCCTTCTCGGCAGACGAGGTGAACGTCTACGAGGCGGGTGGCAAGGGCGTGCGCCTCATTGACGTGGCCGAAGGGTGCAAGGTAAGTGCGCTGGTGAACGCGGCCGGCGAGCCCTACACCGCCTCGATTCTGGTGGCCGGCAAGACGGTGCAGGCCAAGCTGGCTGGCCAAGAGCTGTGGGGCAAGCATGTCGGGCGCCGCGCGAACAAGGGCGCGTTCCTGCCGAAAAAGGGAGTGCTGCAAGCGTGACGCCAAAGATGCCCGTCCCCCGGCTGCGCGTGCTGGACGACGCGATGCCTTCCATCAGCGGAGCCACTGAATCCGCGAGCTCGAACCTTCTGGGCTTTCTCGGTGAGACCGGAACTGAGTTCATGACCAGCCACATCGGCCAAGAGGTACGCGTCGCACGACGTCCCCTGGATAACCGCGTCATCGACGTCACCCGAGGCGAGTCTTACCCAGTTGCCGGCGGTGGTCAGGTCACCGGCGGGCGCTACTTGATGCGCGACCAAGCGGCGGGCGGCCGCATCCTTGGCGCCCTCAACTACACACTGCTGTCCAGGGCGGCCGGCCGAAGCCAGGCCGTCGTCTCGAACATCGTCGTGGCGCCCGACAGCCGCCGGCGAGGGATCGCTTCGATGTTGCTTGACGAGTTGATGGAGGACCATCCTGGTGCGAGGGTGGATACGAGCATGACCGCCGACGGCGCCGCGTTCTTCGGCTACGGCAGAGCGCCTGCGGCCAGCCCCGACGAGACTGCGCCTGCGCCCGCGCCCAAACGATTCAAGAGATAAGCGCTGGGACCTTCAGCGTGGCCTCGCCCTCCATCAACCGTTGATCCATCACATGACAGAACTCAAGGCGATCCCGATCGAATCCAGCTACAAGCGGGCCTACATCGGCGGCCCGTATGACGACGATCTCGCGGAACTTCTGAGCGGAGATTCCCGCTGCGAGGACATGGTCGCGGCTCGCGACATTGAGGTGCGCGGCTTCTCCTGGTGGCTCGAAGTCACGCGCGGCCGCGCGCACGGCGGCCCAAGCAGCGTGGAGCTTCCAGGCAGGTACATCCTGAGTGACGCCGACGAGACACCTGTTGCCGCCCTTGAGTACCTCGTGAAGATCGTGTTCGCGGAGCCGCCGCGCGTCGACATCGATTCCGTTGAGACCGTCATCACCGGCTTGTTCGTGGCGGCCGCATGGCGTGGGCACGGGTTAGCAAAGGCGCTCGTTCGTGAGCTGCAGAAGGACGCGAACCGTGTCTCGGTGCGTCCCCAGTTCTCACCGCAAGGCGCCCGCCTCTTCGGCTTCGATGAGAACTGCAAGCGGCTGCCATAGGAACGCCCTAACCGACGTGATGGGTCGGCGCAGGTTCACAGCGCTGACCGTGGTCAACATGCGTGTCGCCCACCAGCCGACCGACGCCATGCCGCGCGCCCATAATTGCGGCATAACTTCCGCTTCATCGACCTGGCGCTTTGTCCGCGAGCATTCTCTGCGTGGCATGCCGTTCAAGAACCGAGTGAGCACCGACGCTCTCGATGCCCTGAGGGCTTGGCAGGAGCAGGACACCCGGCGGTCGTACGAGGTGATCGAGGGTGAGGAGGCAGACGACTCCCTGGTTGCCTTTCTGTCAACCGACTCTGATGACAGAGATGCGGGCCCGGCACTTGACCGCGCCTGCGAAGACCACCGCGTAGAGCGGTTAGTCGAGGCATAGGACGCCTTACTGCTGCGGCAGTCCGTCCGGGCTCAAAGGCTGGCCGAAAGCGCCTGCTTCCTGCATCTTGCCCAGCGTACCCAAAACCTCGGGGCCGAACTTGGCCAGCAGCTCCTCGCTGCACTTCTCGTCGCTGGGAATGATGCGCTTGGCGCAGCCGATGACGACGCTGGTCACCGCGGCGTCCTCTGGGTGAGCTTGGGCGTGGGATGCCAGGTTGCCCAGCAGCCGCTGGCGCTCCGACCACTGCTTCGCCGCCCACATGCCGCCAAGGACAACCACCAGGACCGCGGCCACAATCGGCCAGGTCACTCCTTCGGGAAGACGGGGCATTTCGAACTCCTCATGCAACCTCCGCCGAGCTCAACGCGCGTCGTGGAACAGCATCGTCCGTCGGCGTGGTGGGAGTGTCGGTCATGTCGTCTCCGGGCTGCTTGTCATTGCCTGGCGCACGAGAGCTTCCTTCAGTGAACGCGACGTACAGGGTCAGAAGCCCAAGGACAACAAGACCAGCCAGCAACAGTATGGGCTCATGGCGAAGGGCCGTTGCAAACCAGAACGGCATCAGGCCGCCTCTTCGACCGCGAAATCTTCTTCAGCATGGTCCGCGTCACCGCTCGCCTGTGAGGGCGCGTCGTCCGGCACCCGGTCGGCGCCGGACGCTTGGGATTCCGGCTGCTCGCCGTCGCCGGCGACGGCTTCGCCAGCAGCGCGAACATCGCCGGCATCGTCGCCCAGCAGGCTCTCGCCGCCCAGCGCCTCGATGAGGCTGGGAATCAACTTGCTCATCTCCCCGGTGACGATGGCCACGTCGGCATCGAAGCCGGAGTCCTCCTTCTTGGAGCCTTCGAGCACGACGTCCAGCAGCTCGACCTTCTTCAGGCTCAGGTCGTCTGCCAGCACGAACGACACACGGCCGTCATGCGTCATCGCGAGCTTGGTCGGAATCTTGCCCTGGACCTTGATGTGCTCGACGACTTCCTCGATGTCGAGGGTGTGGCGGGCGTAGCGCACGGTGGCCTTCTCGCCATCCGGTGCCTTCAGCTCGCAGTCGCGGTCGACCGAGAAGCCCGCCGGCGCTTCCATCTCGGTCAGCCACAGCGACATGGCGGTAGCCGGGGAGGTCTTCGTGTTGACCGGGCGCAGCGTGATGGAGCTGCCGATACGGCTCAGGGCCTCGATGAGCTGGTGCGTCAGGCGGTCGGCCTTTTTGATGCTGCCGGCGTCGATGACGATGAACTTGCTCTTCGGGCTCACCCACATCAGCGTGGCGCCCTTCTTGGTGAAGGCCTGAGGCAGCAGCTCGAGCTCGACCTGCTCCTTGAGCTCTTTCTTGGCCTTGCTTCCGGGCTTCCGCCCGGTGTCGGCCTCGACCTTCTTGCAGCGCTCTTCCAGGCGCTCCTTCACCACCGAGGACGGCAGCATCTTGGACTCGCCCATCAACTTGAGGATGAGCTCACCACCGACCGATTCCACGAGCGGGCCGTGCTGCTCGCCGCGGGGCTCCACCCAGCCGAACGACTCCCGCTGCGTCGCGCCACAGGATTCAAACTTGGCCATCTCCAGGGCTTCCTGCAGGGCCGCGACCGGCGGCACCTCCCAGTCGTCGTTGATGCGGAAGATGATGGCGTTCTTGAACATGAGGTCGGTCCTTAGTGAGTTCGCCTGGCACAGTGAGGATGCGCAGCGACTTTCGTAGCGCTCGTGAGGTCGCAGCCGAACTCCGACGCACGTGCTCCAGGCATTGGGCAGCGCACATACGATATCACATACGCCGCTATTTACCAACCTAACTCCTGCATGGTGCGCGGAACGCACAGCGTAGGATATACTCCCTATGCTAACATTCGTATCCTGCCACCACCCGTGGCCATCTTCTTTTCTTCCGCTCCCTTCCCCGAGGCGCATAGATGGCTGCCCAAGACTACGACGACCCGTTCGGCAACTACATGCCGCCGCTCGACGCCTATGCTGATGAGGCGGGCGCCGCGCAGGCTGACTTCGACAACGCCGGCCGTGAGCCGGGTGGCTTCGATGCGAAATCCGAGGAGGCCTACCAGGCGCGCGAGCTCGAGCGAGAGCGTGAGCGCAACGAACTCTACGCTCGTCTGAATCCCCGTCAGGCCGAGGCTGTCGAGAACCCCGCCGTGAGCTTCCTGGTGCTTGCGGGTGCTGGGAGCGGGAAAACGAGCGTCCTTACAGCCCGCATCGCAAAGTTGGTATCGACCGGCAAGACGGCAGCGCGCGGCGTGCTGGCCGTGACGTTCACGAACAAGGCGGCGCAGGAGATGCGCCATCGCCTCGGCAAGCTGCTAGACAAGCGCTCGGTGCAAGAGCTCTGGATGGGCACATTCCACTCGCTGTGCAACAAGCTGCTGCGCGAGAACTATGAGGCCGCTGGCCTGCCGAAGTCGTTCGCCATCCTGGACGTCGATGGCCAGGAAGCGCTTTGCCGCGGCATCCTGAAGGACTTCGGCCTGACCAAGGCCTCGGTCAAGGAGGCTGCCAAGCTCAGGGCGGCAGCCGTCCAGGGCAGCCTTCTCGCCGCGGCTGACCCCTTGGCTGCCGCCGGCGGGCTGGCCGCCGGCGACGTCGAGGACGACGGGGAGGCCAACGAGTTCGTGACCCCCTCTCAGTGCGCGAAGTACATCTCGTCTCGCAAGGAGTCGCTGCAG
>CAKZXL010000375.1 GCA_937883885.1 uncultured Aquincola sp.
CATGAGCTGGCACGAGGCCGATGCGCACGTGCTGCAAGGGTGACGTGGTGCCCCCTAGCTCGCTGCGCTCGCGTCCCCCCGAGGGGGAGCTCAGTCCCTTGGGACGGCCCGGCGGGACTGAGATGGTGCCCCTAGCTTTCCCGGTGGTGCCTGCGTGCGCAGGCGCCGCCATCCACTCCCGCCTTTTCAGGAGACCCGCGAGATGAAGACCGACCCCACGAACACCGCCGGCCTGCCGCGCCGCCGCTTGCTCAAGGCCGCCGCCGGTGCCGGCGTGGCCGCCACCGGCCTGGCGGGCTTTCCCTTCGTGCAGGCGCAGGAAAAGATCACGCTGCGCTACCTGGGCACTGCGGTGAACCAGGACAAGAAGATCGCCGACAAGTTCGAGGCCGACACCGGCATCAAGATCCAGTACATCCCGGTGAACACCGACGTGGTGACGCAGCGCGCCGTCACCTCGCCGAACTCGTTCGACCTGATCGACACCGAGTACTTCTCGCTCAAGAAGATCGTGCCCACCGGCAACCTGAAGGGCATCGACACCAAGAAGATCAAGAACGCCGACAAGATCACCACGCTGTTCACCACCGGCATGTTGGGGGGCAAGGCGGTGGGTGATCAGGGCACCGCGCCCAAGAAGGTGATTTTCCTGGAAGGCGAGAAGAGCAAGGTCTTCGCCAAGTCGCCCACGGAGTTCATGAGCCTGATTCCCACCGTGTACAACGCCGACACGCTGGGCATCCGTCCCGACCTGATCAAGCGGCCGATCGAGAGCTGGAAGGAACTGCTGAACCCCGAGTTCAAGGGCAAGGCCGCCATCCTCAACATCCCGTCCATCGGCATCATGGACGCGGCCATGGTGGTGGAGGCGATGGGGCTGTACAAGTACCCCGACAAGGGCAACATGACCAAGGCCGAGATCGACCTGACGATCAAGACCCTGATCGAAGCCAAGAAGGCCGGCCAGTTCCGCAGCCTGTGGAAGGACTTCAACGAGAGCGTGAACCTGATGGCCTCGGGCGAGGTGGTGATCCAGTCGATGTGGAGCCCGGCCGTGACGGCGGTGCGCACCAAGGGCATCGACTGCGTGTTCCAGCCGCTGAAGGAAGGCTACCGCGCCTGGGCGGCCGGGTTCGGTCTGCCGGCCACGCTGTCGGGCCGCAAGCTCGATGGGGCGTATGAGTTCATCAACTGGTTCCTCGACGGCTGGGCCGGTGCCTACCTGAACCGCCAGGGCTACTACAGCGCGGTGCTCGAGACGGCCAAGTCCAAGATGGAAGCCTACGAGTGGGCTTACTGGATGGAAGGCAAGGCCGCCGAGAAGGACATCAAGGCGCCCAACGGCGAACTGCTGGCCAAGGCCGGCAGCAAGCGCGACGGTGGCTCGTACGAGCAGCGCATGGGCGGCATCGCCTGCTGGAACGCGCTGATGGACGAGAACACCTACATGGTCCAGAAGTGGAACGAATTCGTCGCCGCATGAGACCCCCCCGGAGCGCCTTCGGCGCACCCCCCAGGGGGCGCCACTGGCGGACCGGCGGAGCCGGCTCCGCGGTGGCTGCTTGAGCAATGCCGTCGGGCTGAGGTGAAGTGATGTCGCATGTGCGCAAAGGGTGGGTCGCCTGGCTGCAGGCCGGGCCATTGGCGGCGGTGTTCCTCGTGTTCTTCGTGGTGCCGCTGCTGCTCATCGTGATGGTGAGCTTCTGGCAGGCCACGGACTATGAGCTGATCCCCGCCTTCACGCTGCAAAGCTACGCCGACATCTTCAAGGGCTGCGGCCTGGGGGGTGAGGGCGACCTCTGCGTCACCCTCAAGACCTATGCGTCGACGCTGAAGTTCAGCTTCCTGGTGTGGCTGATCACCGCGGTGCTGGGCTTTGCGCTGGCCTACTTCATGGCCTTCCATGTGCGCAGCACGCTGGTGCAGACGGTGCTGTTCATCATCTGCACCGTGCCGTTCTGGACCAGCAACGTCATCCGCATGATCTCGTGGGTGCCGCTGCTGGGCCGCAACGGCCTGGTGAACCAGACGCTGATGGGCATGAACCTGATCGACCAGCCGATCGAGTGGCTGCTGTTCTCCGACTTCTCGGTGATCCTGGCCTTCGTGCACCTGTACACGATGTTCATGATCGTGCCGATCTTCAACTCGATGATGCGCATCGACCGCGCGCTGATCGAGGCCGCGCGCGACAACGGCGCCACGGCCTGGCAGACGGTGGTGCACGTGATCCTGCCGCTGACGCGTACCGGACTGATCATCGGCTCCATCTTCGTGGTGGCGCTGGTGATGGGCGACTTCGTCACCGTGGGCGTGATGGGTGGCCAGCAGATCGCCTCGGTGGGCAAGATCATCCAGGTGCAGGCCAGCTACCTGCAGTTTCCGGCGGCGGCGGCCAATGCCGTCATCCTGCTGGCGGTGGTGCTGATGATGATCTGGGCGCTGATGCGCATGGTCAACCTGCGCAAGGAGCTGTGATGGCCGCTCAACGAGAACGACGCGCGCCCGGCTTCTGGCCGCTGGCCATCCTGTTCGTGCTGTTCGTGCTGTTCCTATACGGGCCGATGCTGGCCATCTTCGTGCTCAGCTTCCAGGG
>CAKZXL010000376.1 GCA_937883885.1 uncultured Aquincola sp.
GGCCACGCGCCGTATGGCGAGCGGGATGCAGACTTTGTCATCGAGCGCACGCGGCGCGCGGCGCGCTTCCTGCGCGAGCGGGGCGCGCAGCTGCTGGTGATCGCCTGCAACACCGCCACGGCGGCGGCGGTGAACCCGCTGCGCGCGGAGCTGGGCGGCTGGCCGATCGTCGGCATCGAGCCTGGCATCAAGCCGGCGCTGGGCATGACGCGTAATGGCCAGGTCGGCGTGATGGCCACCCGCGGCACGCTGCACAGCGAGCGCTTCGCGGCCCTGCAGACCGCACTGCTGGCCGAGGCGCCAGGCGTGCGGTTCCACCTGCAGGCCTGCGTGGGCCTGGCGCAGGCGATCGAGCAGCACCCGCTGCACAGCCAGGCCGTGGCCGAGGTGATCGCCCGCCACACCGCGCCCCTGCGCGAGGCCAGCTGCGACGTGGTGGTGCTGGGCTGCACCCACTACCCGCTGGTGGCGCCGCAGATCCAGGCGCAGCTGGGGCCGCAGGTGCAGCTGGTGGATACCTCGCAGGCCGTGGCGCGGCGCACCGCCGCGCTGGCGGCCGAGCTCCCGATCACCGACACCGGCCAGCCCGATGCGCTCTACACCACGGGTGACCCAGCGCCGCTGCAGGCGCTGGCCGAGCGCTGGGCCGGCGTGCGGGCCCTGGCGCAGCGGGTCAAGCTTTGACGGTGTCGCCGGCCGTGGCGGCGCGCATGCCGCGCGCCACGTCGATCGGCCGCAGCAGCGCCAGCCCCAGCAGGAAAAACGCGCCGGTGGACAGGATGGCCAGCCGGTGGTTGCCCGACGTCAACCAGGTGACCAGGCCGTAGGTCAGCGGCCCCACGATGGCCGCCAGCCGGGTGGCGAAGGTCCATAACCCGAAAAACTCGGCCAGGCGGTCGGCGGGCGCCAGCACGCCCGCCAGCGCCCGTCCGGCCGATTGGCTGGAGCCCATGCACAGGCCGGCCAGTACCGCCGCCACCCAGAACAGCGGCGCGCTGGTGGCCGCGTAAGCCAGCAGCGTCATCAGCAGCCAGCCGACCAGCGTGGCGCCCAGCGCGCGACGGTGGCCGATGCGGTCCTGCCAGTAGCCGAACAGGAAGGCACCGCCCGCCGAGGCGATGTTGACCGCGAACACCAGCGCCATCGTGTCCGTCTGCGCAAAGCCCAGCGCCTGCTCGGCATACACCGCTGCCAGCGCGATGACCACCGCGATGCCGGCCTGGTAGGCGGTGCTGCAGGCCATCAGCCAGGCGAAGTCGCGGTACTGGCCGGCTTCGCGCGCGGTGCGAGCCAGGCGGGCCAGGGCATCGCCGATGCCGCCCTGGGCGCTGGCGGCGGCCGGCTGCGGCCGTGCCCGCTCCTTCAGCAGCGCAAAGGTGGCCAGCGACGCGACGCCGTAGACCCCCGCGGTGATCAGCATCGTGACGGGCACGAACTGCGTGGCCTGCTGGCCCTGGCCTTGCGCCCACAGCACATAGCCCAGCGACAGACCGAGGGACAACATGCCGCCGAAGTAGCCGAAGCTCCAGCCCCAGCCGGACACACGGCCCAGCGCCTCGCGGCGCGACAACTCGGGCAGGAAAGCGGCGTTCAGCGCCTCGCCATACGAATAGAAGACGTTGGACACCACCACCGCCACGGCCGCCAGCGCCACGTCGCCGCGGCCGCAGAAGGCCAGGCCGATGGTAGCCAGCACGCAGCCGGCGGTGGTCCAGGCCAGCAGCCGCTTCTTGGCGCCGCGCTGGTCGGCATGCGCGCCCAATGCGGGCACGGTGAACATGGTGATGGCGCTGGAGACGGCGATGCACAGCGTCCAGGCCAGCGTGGCCCAGCTGGCGCCTTGTGCCACCACGCCCACGAAGTAGGCGTTGAAGACGGCGGTGAGCACCACCGTCGTGTAGCCCGAGTTGGCGAAGTCGTACATCGCCCAACCGAACACTTCGCGCTTTTGGACGCCTTCGTTCAGCGCCGCTTGGGGAAACCAGCTCAAGCCCACTCCTGCCGTTTTGGCGGCGGAGCCTAGCACTGCACGGTGAAACGGCTCAGCGCGGGCGGCCGGGAGCCGCATCCGCAGCCGGCGTCGGCTCGGGCAGGTCGGCCATCAGGGTCTCGAACCAGGCAGTGCCCTCAGCCGACGCATAGCTGACCAGCGGGCGGCTGCCGCGCCGCGGCGTGGCACTGTCGGCCGGCACGAACTTCACCCCCGGCAGCGAACGGCCTGCACGCGGCGCGGACATCTGGATGAACGATGAAGGGGTGATGAATTGCATGCTTTTGCCTCCTGGGTGCCGATTCTTGGCCCGCATCCGCGGGGGTGGCATCGCCCGCAAGGGGGATGGCTGGTCAGCGGATGGCGGGCACCCACAGCTGCAGGCGCGGCAGCATCAAGCGATAGGGCAGCAACAGCACCACGGCCATCAGCCACTTGACGCTGAGGTCGCCGGCGGCCAGCGCCAGCCAGTCGAGGTCGGTGCCGGCAAAGGCCAGCGCGAAGAAGATCAGCGTGTCCAGCACCGAGGCCACCGACGAGCCCACCAGCGGCGCCTTCCACCACGACTGGGCGCGCCAGCGGTTGAACACCGCCACGTCCAGCAGCTGCGAGACGATGAAGGCCGCGCCCGAGGCCACCGCGATGCGCCAGGGCGCCAGCAGCAGCGACACCAGCAC
>CAKZXL010000377.1 GCA_937883885.1 uncultured Aquincola sp.
CTTCCTGATCCAGAACTCCTGGGGGCCGGAGTGGGGCTCGCACGGCTACGCCATCCTCACGTATGGCGACTGGCTGAAGAACGCGATGGACTGCTGGGTGGTGCAGCTGGGCGTGGTCACGCAGGACCACCGCGAGCTGGCCCGCACCTCCACGCTGCGCACCGATGGCCGCGGCAAGGTGGCGCTGGCGCAGAGCGAGGTGCTGCGCAACCGCGAGCTGTCGCCCTTCATCATCAACATGGGCAACAACGGCGCGCTGTCCACCAGCGGCGACTTCCGCACCACGCCCGACGACGTGCGGGCCATCGCCGACATCCAGCTCGAACGCGCCCGCCAGGCCTGGGGCCTGCAGGACGACGTGATCGACGTGTGCCTGTATGCCCACGGCGGGCTGGTGAGTGAACGGGCCGCCGCCGACATCGCCGCGCAGTGGATTCCGATGCTGTACGACCAGCGCATCTTCCCGGTCTTCCTGATGTGGGAAACCGGCTTCATCGAGACGCTGACCGCGATGCTGTCCGAGGCCGTGGGCGGCGCGCCCCGCATCGGCGGCGGGCTCGAGCGCTGGTGGAACCAGCGGCTGGAACGCCTGCTGGCGCGGCCCGGCACCGCCGTGTGGGGCGAGATGAAGGAAAACGCCAACCTGATGGGCCTGTACCGCGAAGGCGTGCCCGACGACCAGCAGGCCGGCGCGGTGCTGCTGTGGCAGCACTTTTCCAAGGCGGTGAGCAACAAGCGCGTGCGCATGCACTTCGTCGGCCATTCGGCCGGTGCGATTGCCGGTACCTACCTGATCCAGCGTCTGGCCGAGCAGGGCATGGGCTTCGAGTCGGTGAGCTTCATGGCGCCCGCGGTGCGGCTGGACACCTTCACCGAGCGGCTGCTGCCGCTGCTGCAAAGCGGCCAGGTCAAGCGCTACCAGCAGTTCAGCCTCACCGACCGCGCCGAAGAAGACGACCCGACCTGCGGGCCGTACCGCCGTTCGCTGCTGTACCTGGTGCGCGAGTCGTTCGAAGGCGGCTCGCCCACGCCCATCCTGGGCATGGAGCGCGACGTGCGCGAGCCGGCCAGAAGCTGGCCCCACACCACGCTGGTGCTGGCGCCCGGCAGCGCCAGCGCGGCCTCCACCCACGGCGCGTTCGACGACGACAAGCTCACCCAGCAGCGGGTGCTGCGCTTCATTCAAGGCCGATAAACCGCGCTTCGTCGCATGGGCCGGCACGCGCGGGCTGCGGCGGGCCGCCAGGGCGCTATCGTCGCGGGCATGACCCTGCCTTCGCCCCGCCCACCCGCACCGTCGCCCGCCGCCGCGCTGCCGGCGCAGGGCTTGATGGGCAGCCTCACCGGCCGCAGCGTGGCCATGGCGGTGGCGCTGGCCGTGGTGGTGGCGGCGCTGCTCAATCCGCTGTTCATGCCGCCGTTTCCGGTGGTGCTGGGCCGCACGCTGTTCCTGGCCATGGTGCTGCTGCTGGCCTTCCATGCGGCGGGCCGGCTGCCGGTGCACCGGCTGCCGGGCTGGATGCCGCGCTGGCTGCTGCAGCTGCTGGCCATCGTGTTGGCGGCGCCGCTGGCCACCGCCTGCATCTACCTGCTATACGCCGGCGGCGACGTGATGGCGCTGTTCGACAACCCGGGCGTGGTGGCCGGCTTCAGCTGGATCGCCGGCACCGGGCTGGTGCTGGGCCTGGTGCTGGCACTGGGCGCGTTGTTCCGCGAGCGTGATGCGCAGGCCCGCAACCTGGCGCTGCAGCTGGCGCTGGAGCGGGAAACCCTGCAGCGCCAGGACGCCGATGCCCGGCTGGCGCTGCTGCAGTCGCAGGTGGAGCCGCACTTCCTGTTCAACACCCTGGCCAATGTGCAGGCGCTGGTGGAAAGCGGATCGCCCCGCGCCGGCCCGGTGCTGCAGACGCTGACCGACTACCTGCGCGCCGCCATGCCCGGCCTGCGCGATGCGCAGCCCACGCTGGGCGACGAACTGGCCCGCGTGCGCGCCTACCTGTCGTTGATGGAGATGCGCATGCCCGACCGGCTGCGCTGGCAGCTCCAGGCCGACGCCGGGCTGGACGGCCTGCGCTTTCCGCCGATGGCGGTGCTCACGCTGGTGGAAAACGCGGTGCGCCACGGCATCGACCCCAGCGAAGAGGGCGGCGAGTTGCGGGTGACCGTGCAGGCACAGCCCGACGGCGGCCTGGCCCTGACGGTGCAAGACAGCGGCGTGGGCCTGTCCCGCCCGGCCGGTGCATCACCGCCCGCCACCGCGGGCACCGGCCTGGCGAACCTGCGCGCCCGGCTGCAGGCCATGTACGGCGATGCCGCCCGCCTGTCGCTCACTGAAGAGTCACCCCACGGCGTGCGCGCCGAGATCCGCCTGCCGGCCCCCTCGCGGTCTTCCTCATGACCCCCACCGCCCTGATCGCCGACGACGAACCGCTGCTGCGCGAGCACCTGGCCAGCCACCTGGCGCGCGCCTGGGCCGAGCTGCAGCTGGTGGGCCAGGCCCGCAACGGCCGCGAGGCGGTGGCGATGTTCGAGGAACTGCAGCCGCAGGTGGTGTTCCTGGACGTGCACATGCCAGGCATCAACGGCATCGAGGCCGCGCGCGCCATCGGCCGGCGGGCGCA
>CAKZXL010000378.1 GCA_937883885.1 uncultured Aquincola sp.
GCTGATCCCCGCGATCGCGGTGCCGGTGGTGCTGCTGGGCACCTTCGGCGTGCTGTCGATGGCCGGCTACTCGATCAACACGCTCACCATGTTCGGCATGGTGCTGGCGATCGGCCTCCTGGTGGACGACGCCATCGTGGTGGTCGAGAACGTCGAGCGCGTGATGCACGAGGAAGGGCTCTCGCCCAAGGAGGCCACGCGCAAGTCGATGGCCGAGATCACGCCCGCGCTGGTGGGCATCGCGCTGGTGCTGTCGGCGGTGTTCATCCCGATGGCCTTCTTCGGCGGCTCCACCGGCGTGATCTACCGGCAGTTCTCCATCACCATCGTGTCGTCGATGGTGCTGTCGGTGCTGGTGGCGCTGACCTTGACGCCGGCGCTGTGCGCCACCTTCCTCAAGCCCCATCCGCATGGCGAAGGCGGCGAAGGCACGCCGCGCAAGGGCCCGCTGGGGCTGGTGGACCGCTTCTTCGCCCGCTTCAACCGCGGCTTCGACCGCACGGCCAGCCACTACCAGCGCGGCATCGGCGGCATCGTCAAGCGGCCCAAGCGCATGCTGCTGGTGTACCTGGCCATCGGCGCCGGCATGGCGCTGCTGTTCGCGCGGCTGCCCACCTCCTTCCTGCCCGACGAAGACCAGGGCATCCTGCAGGCGCAGATCAAGCTGCCCCCCGGCGCCACCGCCGAGCGTGCGCAGAAGGTGCTGCGCGAGGTGGAGGCGTACTTCGCCCAGCAGCCCGACGTGCTGACCTTCGGCTCGGTCAGCGGCAGCGACGGCGACCAGGCCTCGGCCCGCGCCTTCCTGCGCCTGAAGGACTGGAGCGAGCGCACCCGCCCCGAGCAAAGCGCCGCCGCCATCGCGCGCAAGGCCACGCGCGACCTCTCGCGCATCCGCGATGCGCAGATCTTCGTGGTGCTGCCGCCGGCCGTGCGTGGCCTCGGCTCCAACGCCGGCTTCAACTTCTTCCTCAAGGACGTCAACGGCCTGGGGCATGAGGCGCTGCAGCGCGCGCGCCAGCAGTTCGTGGAGCTGGCCGGCCAGCGCACCGAGCTGTCGCGCACACGGGCCAACGGCCTGGACGACACGGCCGAGTTCGTGGTGGACATCGACGACCGCAAGGCCGGCGCACTGAGCCTCGCCACCGCCAACATCAACAGCACGCTGTCCAGCGCGATGGGCGGCACCTACATCAACGACTTCCTGGACAACGGTCGTGTCAAGCGCGTGTACATGCAAGGCGATGCGCCCTTCCGCATGTCGCCCGACGACTACCAGCAATGGACGGTGCGCAACAGCGACGGCCGCATGGTGCCCTTCAGCGCCTTCGCCAGCCACCGCTGGGGCTACGGCTCGCCGCAGCTGCAGCGCTACAACGGCAGCCCGGCCGAAGAAATGGTGGGCGATGCAGCCCAGGGCGTGAGCTCGGGCACCGCGATGAAGGTGGTCGAAGACATCATGAAGGAACTGCCCGCCGGCATCGCGCTGGACTGGACCGGCGCCTCGTTCCAGGAACGGCTGTCGGGCTCGCAGGCGCCGCTGCTGTATGCGGTGTCCATCCTCTTCGTGTTCCTGTGCCTGGCCGCGCTGTATGAAAGCTGGTCGGTGCCCTTCTCGGTCATCCTGGTGGTGCCGCTGGGGGTGCTGGGTGCGCTGCTGTTCACCTCGGCCCGCGGGCTCACCAACGACGTGTACTTCCAGGTGGGCCTGCTCACCACGGTGGGCCTGTCGTGCAAGAACGCGATCCTGATCGTCGAGTTCGCCAAGCAGCTGCAGGAAGCCGGCAAGTCCATCATCGAGGCCACGCTGGAGGCGGTGCACCTGCGCCTGCGGCCCATCCTGATGACCTCGCTGGCCTTCGGCTTCGGCGTGCTGCCGCTGGCCATCGGCACCGGCGCCGGCGCGGGTGGCCGCCAGTCCATCGGCACCGCGGTGCTGGGCGGCATGGTGGTGGGCACGGCGCTGGGCATCTTCTTCGTGCCGCTCTTCTTCGTGCTGATCCGCAGCTTCTTCGACCGCCGCAAGAAGGCCGCACCGGCCACCCCCGCCGCCCCGCTGGAAGGAAGCCACGCATGACGCGGCCCACGATGACCAAGACCCTCACCGTGCTGGCCGCCGCGCTGCTGGCCAGCGGCTGCGCCAACCTGGCGCCCCCGTATGAGCGACCGGCGCTGCCGGTGCCGGCCACGCTGCCCTCGCCGGTGCCGCTGGCGGTGGTGCCAACGGCCACGCCCACGGCGGCGCAGGCGGCCGCCAGCGGGCCGGCTGCCACCCCGGCCGACATCAACGCCGACACCACGGCCGGCCCGCGCCTGCCGGCCGAGCAGGCCGCGGCCGCCGCCTGGCGCAGCTTTTTCACCGAACCCCGGCTGCGCGGCACGGTGGAGCTGGCGCTGGCCAACAACCGCGACCTGCGGGTGGCCGCGCTCAACATCGAGCGGGCGCGGGCGCAGTACCGCATCCAGGAAGCGGCGGTGCTGCCGGCCATCAACGCCACCGGCAGCGGCAACCGACAACGGCAGCCGGCCAGCGTGTCCAGCAACGGCCAGGCGCGCATCACCAGCACCTACAGCGCGCAGCTGGGCATCTCGGCCTATGAGCTGGACTTCTTCGGCCGCGTGCGCAACCTGAGCGATGCGGCGCTGCAGACCTTTCTGTCGACGCAGAGTAACCGCCGCACCACGCAGATCGCGCTGGTGGCCGACACCGCCACCGCCTGGCTCAACCTGGCGGCTGACCAGCAGCGCCTGCTGCTGGCCCAGCAGACGCTCAAGGCCCGGCAGGACAGTTATGAACTCACCCGCCGCGCCTTCGAGCTGGGCGGCCAGTCGGGCCTGACGCTGGCCCAGGCGCAGACCACGGTGGACAGCGCCCGCGTGGACGTGGCGGCCTACACCACGCAGGTGCAGCAGTCGCGCAATGCGCTGGAGCTGCTGGCCGGCAGCCCGGTGCCCGCCGAGCTGCTGCCCGATGCACAGGCCCCCAGCGTGATCGAGCGCCCGGTGGCGGCGCTGGTGGAGGTGCCGGCCGCGCTGCCTTCGGCGGTGCTGCAGCAGCGGCCCGACGTGGTGGCCGCGGAAGAACTGCTCAAGGGCGCGCAGGCCAGCATCGGCGCGGCGCGGGCGGCGTTCTTTCCGCGCATCACGCTCACCGCCGCGGCGGGCGTCGCCAGCGGCGAGCTGTCGTCGCTGTTCTCGGGCGGCAACGGCGCCTGGAGCTTCGTGCCTTCCATCACCCTGCCCATCTTCAACGCCGGCAGCAACCAGGCCAACCTGGACGTGGCGATGGCCCAGCGCGACATCCAGCTGGCCACCTACGAAAAGACGCTGCAGGTGGCCTTCCGCGAGGTGGCCGACGCGCTGGCCCAGCGCAGCACGCTGGCCGAGCGGCTGGCGGCCCAGCAGTCGCTGACCGAGGCCACCGGCCGCACGCTGCAGCTGTCGCAGGCCCTGTTCCGCAGCGGCGCCTACAGCTACCTGGAAGTGCTGGATGCGCAGCGCACGCTCTACACCGCGCAGCAGACCTTGATCACGCTGCGCCTGGCCGAGCAGGCCAACCGGCTGACGCTGTACCGCGTGCTGGGCGGTGGCTGGGCCGACGCGAGCTGACCACTTCGGCGCAGTGCGGCTTTACACCGGCTCAACGGGGGCGCCCACGCGTTGGCTTAGCATTTCCGCCATGTCCCGCCTAGCCGCCACGTGCCCCCTTCTTGCCGCCCTGCTGGCCACCGGCCTGGTGCTGACCGGCTGCGCCGTGCCGCACCGGGCCCACACCACCACCTACGAAACCTTCCAGTCGGACGACACCCACGCCCGCCACTACGACGCCAGCGGCGCGCAGGCCTGCGAAGCCGCGCGCCGCGCGCTGCTGAGCCAGGGCTACCTGGTGGGCCAGGCCAAGAACGACTACGTCAACGGCCGCAAGAACTTCCAGCCCGAGCGCGAAACCCACGTCGAGATCGACCTGCGCGTGACCTGCGCGCCCGAAGGCGACGACGGCAGCACCGCAGTGGTCTTCGTCACCGCGCTGCAGGACCGTTATGCGCTCAAGAAAAGCAGCACCTCGGCCAGCCTGGGCGTGGGCGCGCTGGGCTCGCTGTCGCTGCCGTTTTCGTCCAGCGACGATTCGATGGTGAAGGTGGCCAGCCAGACCATCGGCGACGCCACCTTCTATGAACGCTTCTTCGCGCTGATCGACCGCTACCTGGACCGCACCGGCCCGCCGCCGCCGCAGACCGGCGCCTCGGCGTCCGCGGCCAACTGATCCGGCGATGCGCCTGCGCACCGTCTCCTGGCGTGTCTTGCAAGCGCTGCTGCTGGCGGTGCTGGTGCTGGCCTTGGTGCTGGCCATCAACACCTGGCGCCAGCCCTCGCGCCAGCTGGCGGTGCCGGCACGCGCACCGGTGGCGGTGGATGTGCGCGAGGTGGCCGGCAAGCTGTCGGAAGCGGTGCAGCTGCGCACCGTGTCCATCGACGGCCAGCCCGATGCCGCGGCCCCCGAGCTGCTGAAGCTGCATGCCTGGCTGCAGCAGCGCTTTCCCCAGGCGCATGCGGTGATGAAGCGCGAGGTGGTGGGTGGCTACAGCCTGCTCTACACCTGGCCCGGCCGCGATGCGCAGGCCGCGCCGCTGATGCTGATGGCCCACCAGGACGTGGTGCCCATCGCGCCCAACACCGAAGCCGACTGGCAGCAGCCGCCCTTCAGCGGCGCGGTGCAGGGCGGCTTCGTCTGGGGCCGCGGCGCCTGGGACGACAAGGGCAACCTGGTGTCCATCCTGCAGGCGGTGGAGATGCTGGCCAGCGAGGGCTTCCAGCCCCGGCGCACCGTGTACCTGGCCTTCGGCCACGACGAAGAAGTGGGCGGCGAACAAGGCGCGGCGCAGATCGCGGCGCTGCTGAAGTCGCGCGGCGTGAAGCTCGACTTCGTGGTGGACGAAGGCCTGCTCATCACCGAAGGCGTGCTCAAGGGCCTGGACGCACCGCTGGCCCTGGTGGGCGTGGCCGAGAAGGGCTACGTGAACCTGGCGCTGAGCAGCCATGGCACACCCGGCCATGGCTCGATGCCGCCGCGCGAAACCGCCATCGGCTCACTGGCCGCGGCGCTGACCCGGCTGGAAGCGCAGCCGATGCCCGCCGGCATCCGGGGCGTGGCGGCCGACATGTTCGGCCGCATCGCGCCCGAGATGTCGCTGCCGATGCGCGTGGTGCTGTCCAACCTGTGGCTGTTCGGCCCGCTGGTGCGCCACCAGCTGGAGCAAGGCCCCAGCACCAACGCGATGCTGCGCAGCACGCGGGCGCTGACCATGGTGGCCGGCGGCAACAAGGCCAACGTGTTGCCCGGCGAGGCCACCGCCAACGTGAACGTGCGGCTGCTGCCCGGCGACAGCGTGGCGGGCGCGGTGGAGCAGGCACGCCAGGCCATCGGCAACCCCTCGGTACAGGTGGCGCCAGCACCCGGCCCGCGCGCCGAACCTTCGCCCATCTCGCCGGCCGACTCGGCCTCGTACCGGCTGATCGAGCGCACCGTGCGCGAGCTGTTTCCGGGCACCGTGGTGGCCCCGGGCCTGATGATCGGCGCCACCGATTCGCGCCACCTGCTGGCCGTGGCCGACCACGTCTACCGCTTCTCACCCGTGCGCGCCCGCGCCGAAGACCTGCCGCGCTTCCACGGCACCAACGAGCGCATCGCCATCAGCAACCTGGGCGAGCTGGTGGCCTTCTACCACCGGCTGCTGCAGGCAGATGCGGAGGCGGCCGGGGCCGCCCCGGTCAAGTAGGGGCCAGGGTCAGGTCACCACCGTCGGCGTCTTGCGCCCGGTGATCTCGGCGATGCGGGCCACGTTGCGGGCCACCGTGATCAGCGGCGCCAGTGCGGCCTGGGTGTCTTCGCCCTGCTTGTCCACGTTCGGCTCATAGCGCTCCAGGTACACCCGCAGCGTCGCGCCTTCGGTGCCGGTGCCCGACAGGCGGAACACCACGCGCGAACCATCGTCGAACAGGATGCGCACGCCCTGCTTGGCCGACTTGCTGCCGTCCACCGGATCGACATAGCCGAAGTCGTCGGCCTGCTTCACGCGGCGGCCTTCCAGCACCTGGCCGGCCAGCTGGGGCAGCTGCGCGCGCAGGCCGGCCATCAGCTTGTCGGCAGCGGCGGTATCGATGCCTTCATAGTCGTGGCGCGAGTAGTAGTTGCGGCCATAGGTGGCCCAGTGCGCGCGCACCAGTTGCTCCACCGACTGGCCGGTGGCGGCCAGCACGTTGAGCCAGAACAGCACCGCCCACAGGCCGTCCTTCTCGCGCACGTGGTCGCTGCCGGTGCCGTAGCTCTCTTCGCCGCACAGCGTCACCTTGCCGGCGTCCAGCAGGTTGCCGAAGAACTTCCAGCCGGTGGGCGTTTCGAAGCAGGGCACGCCCAGCGCCGCGGCCACGCGGTCGGCCGCCATCGAGGTGGGCATGGAGCGGGCGATGCCCGCGATGCCGCCGGCATAACGCGGGGCCACCGTGGCATGGGCGGCCAGCAGCGCCAGGCTGTCCGAGGGCGCCACCGGGAAGTTGCGGCCGACGATCATGTTGCGGTCGGCATCGCCGTCGGACGCCGCGCCGAAGTCGGGCGCATCGGCCGCCGCCATGTGGGCGATCAGGTCCTCGGCATTCACCGGGTTGGGGTCGGGGTGCAGGCCGCCGA
>CAKZXL010000379.1 GCA_937883885.1 uncultured Aquincola sp.
AGGCGCTGGCGGCGGCGCCTTGGGGCATCGGGCAGATCACCGTAGGGTGCGCGCTGGGATACCTGGACTTTCGGTTCAGCGACCTGGGCTGGCGGGTGCTGGCGCCACGGTTGGCGGGGTGGGAGGCTGGCGTGGCCGAGCGCGAGGCGTTTCGGGTGACGCGGCCTGAGTTGGGGGACTGAACGGCCGGCGTGCACGGTGCGTGCAGCCCGTACCTAACCAAGGATGCGGCGCGCCATTTCAGGCAGGACGATGTGCCGCAGCACACGCAAGAGTTTGAGTTGCTGGGCTGTTTCTTCGGCGGAAGGCTGAGGGCCTGGCTGCTGTTCACGCACGTCAAGGGCCACGGGTCCCTTTCGCTTGGGCGCAGCGCTTCTTTGTTGGTGGGTCGGCGCCTTCAGTTGCTCCAGCAGCCCGGCTTCGTTCGGGTAGTGCCGAGCATAGAGGGCATCAAAGGCACCCACCGTGCGCATGACCACATCTCTAGCGTTCCGCTGCGCGACTGACCGGTGCACGCCTATGGCGACCGCCGCGGCCAGCACGGCTTCATGACTCACCTGGTCAAAGCGAGTGACCTCTTCCGAAAGGCGAATCGCCAGCCGCACTGCGGGCCAGTGGCCCGATTCTTCTGCAATGGCTTGCGTGTGGTAGGCGCCGGTGGCCAACATGTCGTAATGCGGCGCGGGGTCAATCCGCCCCGGTGACACCAGGAACGACAGGTTCTTCAAATGGCAATCGTCATTGCCCACGAGCAAGTTGAACACCAGCCACCTGAACAGCGTGATGGGCGTTGTCAGCTGGTTGGTGCAAGCCTGGCTGATGTCATGCAGCACTTCGGGTCCGACGCCGTACTTGAAAATGCGGGACTTGTTGAGCAGCTGGCAAGCGTCGATGACGTGCAGTCGTTCGACAACCGGTGGTGTGGCGGCAGTGTCAGGGGACAAGGTGGAGGCCTCTACGCGCCGGTCAAACCGCTCGATGGCGTAGACGGGCTGCGGTACCCGAAGCAAGCTAACCTCTGGAACCTTCAACTGCGCCCCGGCCGCCAGCGTCATGGTGAGCCATTCCAGGTAGGCCGAGGCGGGGAAGGTCTGCTGATCGGGGTGGTCCGGCTTGAGGATGTGCGTCGACGGCGTCGAACCCACGGGCTCGTAGATGTCTTGTCCTTTGAGGACCGCCAGCATCTTGTGCTGTGCACCGGCCAGAGACATCCGTTTGGGGGCCTGTCGTGTCAAGGTCGTACGAGGCAGCGCTTGGATGCGCTGACTCAGGTCGCCGTATGCCAGGCGTCGCAGGTCGGCACTGTCTGGCGGGACCTGGTCCACGGGCAGCAGTGTCAATGAACCGGCGGATTCGGCGCCCAGGTATTCGAGCAGGGCGAACGCGTCATCACCGCTGCGCAACTGGGCATCAGCGGCCATGAGTTCTCGGAGCTTTTCCTCAGGCAGAAGGTTGTCGAAGTACCACTGCACCGGCCGTGTGGTGGCACCGTCCTGGTGAAGCCGTTGACTGCGCGGAAGCGCCGGCGACAGGTCGAAGCCGTGTTCGCTCTCGGCCCAGTCCGGCAGGTA
>CAKZXL010000380.1 GCA_937883885.1 uncultured Aquincola sp.
ATGAGGAGCCGTGCATCACCAGGTGCGTGTCGGGGATGCGCTGGTGGATGGCCTTGATGCGGTCGATGGCCAGGATGTCGCCGGTGGGCTGGCGGCTGAACTTGTAGGCGCCATGGCTGGTGCCGATGGCAATCGCCAGCGCGTCCACACCGGTCTGGCGCACGAAGTCGGCGGCCTGCTCGGGGTCGGTGAGCATCTGCTCGTGCGTCAGCGCGCCTTCGGCGCCCACGCCATCTTCTTCGCCGGCCAGGCCCGATTCCAGCGAGCCCAGGCAGCCCAGCTCACCTTCCACCGACACGCCCACCGCATGCGCCATCTCCACCACGCGGCGGGTCACGTCCACGTTGTAGTCGTAGCTGGCCGGCGTCTTGGCGTCTTCCTGCAGACTGCCGTCCATCATCACGCTGGTGAAGCCCGAGCGGATGGACTGCAGGCACTGCGCCGGGCTGGCGCCATGGTCCTGGTGCATCACGATCGGGATGTCGGGGTACATCTCGGCCGCGGCCTCCACCATCTTGCGCAGAAAGGGCTCGCCCGCGTACTTGCGGGCACCGGCACTGGCCTGCAGGATCACCGGGCTGTTGGTGCGCTGCGCGGCCTGCATGATGGCCTGGATCTGCTCCAGGTTGTTGACGTTGAAGGCCGGCACGCCGTAGCCGTGCTCGGCCGCATGGTCGAGCAACTGGCGCAAAGAGATCATCGCCATCTTGGTTCTCCTGAGGTGAAAGGGATGCGGTCGGTGTTCAGGCAGTGGCCAGCGGGCGCGGGGCTTCCGTTGCGGTGGCGGGTGCCGGCAGCAGCCGCAGCGCCCGCTCCACCACCGCCTCGGGCGTGAAGCCGAAGAGCTTGAACAGCTGCGCCGCGGGCGCCGATTCGCCGAAGCCGTCGAGGCCGATCACGTCGCCCTGCTCGCCCACGTACTTCCACCACAGGCCGGTGCTGCCGGCTTCGATGGCCAGGCGTGGCAGGTGGCGCGGCAGCGTCTCGGCGCGGTAGGCGGCGTCCTGGCGGTCGAACACGTCCAGGCAGGGCACCGAGACCACACGCGCCGCCACGCCCTGCTGCGCCAGCCGGTCGGCCGCGGCCAGCGCCAGCGACACCTCGGAACCGCTGGCCAGCAGCACCAGGCGTTCATTCGCCGGGCGGCGCAGCACATAAGCCCCGCGGGCGATGTCCTCGGCCCGCGGCGTGCCGTCGCCCGCATGCGGCAGGGCCTGGCGCGTGAGCAGCAGCGCGGCCGGCCCGTCGCTGCGGCGCAGCGCGGCGCGCCAGGCCACCGCGGTTTCGGTGGCATCGGCGGGGCGCCACACGTCCAGGCCCGGAATCAGCCGCAGGCTGCTGGCATGTTCCACCGGCTGGTGGGTGGGGCCGTCTTCACCCAGGCCGATGGAGTCGTGGGTGAACACATGCACCACCGGCAGCTTCATCAACGCCGACATGCGCAGCGCATTGCGCGCGTAGTCGCTGAAGGTGAGGAAGGTGCCGCCATAAGGCCGGTAGCCGCCATGCAGCGCGATGCCATTCATCACCGCGGCCATGCCGAACTCGCGCACGCCGTAGTGCACATGGTTGCCCGTGCCCCGGCCGGTCAGCGGCTGGTGGCCGCGCCAGTCGGTCAGGTTGGAACCGGTCAGGTCGGCCGATCCCCCCAGCAGCGCCGGCATCGCCGGGCCGAACACGTTCAGGCAGTCTTGCGAGGCCTTGCGCGTGGCGATGGCCGCACGCCGGGCTTCGGCTTCTTCGATGGCCTGGGCCAAGGCGGCCTCGGCCGGCGCTTCCAGCGCGCCGCCGCCGCGGCCCGCGGTGCGCTGCAGCAGCGCATGGGCCAGCTCGGGGTAGGCCTCGGCATACGCGGCAAAGCGCGCCTTCCAGGCGCAGTAGCGGCTTTCACCGTCGGCGCGCGCGTCCCAGGCCTGGGCCACGGCCTCGGGCACCTCGAAGGGCGCAGCCTGCCAGCCCAGGCGCTCACGCGTCAGTGCGATCTCGGTCGCGCCCAGCGGCGCGCCGTGCACGTCAGCGGTGTTGGCGCGGTTGGGCGAGCCGTGGCCGATCTCGGTCTTGCAGCACACCAGCACCGGCTTGTCGCTGGCCAGCGCCTCGTCGATGGCGGCGTCCAGCAGCTCGGCGTCATGGCCGTCCACGTCGCGCAGCACGGTCCAGCCATAGGCCTCGAAGCGGGCCGGCGTGTCGTCGGCGAACCAGCCGCTCACCGCACCGTCGATGCTGATGCCGTTGTCGTCGTAGAACACCACCAGCTTGTGCAGGCCCCAGGTGCCCGCCAATGAGCAGGTTTCATGGCTGATGCCTTCCATCAGGCAGCCGTCGCCACAGAACACGAAGGTGTGGTGATCGATCACCGTGTGGCCCGGCCGGTTGAACTCGGCGGCCAGCAGCTTTTCGGCCAGCGCCATGCCCACCGCATTGGCCAGGCCCTGGCCCAGCGGGCCGGTGGTGGTTTCCACCCCGGGCGTCACGTCCACCTCGGGGTGTCCGGGGGTTTTGCTGTGCAGTTGGCGAAAGCGCTTGAGCTCTTCCATCGGCAGCGCATAACCGCTCAGGTGCAGCAGCCCGTACAGCAGCATCGAGCCATGGCCGTTGCTGAGCACGAAGCGGTCGCGGTCGATCCACTGCGG
>CAKZXL010000381.1 GCA_937883885.1 uncultured Aquincola sp.
GCCCGCATCGATCATCAACATGATCTCGGGGCATGTGTCCATCAAGTACGGCTTCACCGGCCCGAACCTGGCGATCGTCACCGCCTGCACCACCGGCCTGCACTGCATCGGCGAGGCTACGCGCCTGATCGAATACGGCGACGTGGACGTGATGGTAGCCGGCGGTGCCGAATCCACGGTGTCGCCACTGGGCATTGGTGGCTTTGCCGCCGCACGTGCGCTGTCCACCCGCAACGACGCTCCCGCTGCCGCGTCCCGCCCCTGGGACAAGGGCCGCGACGGCTTCGTGCTGGGCGAGGGCGGTGGCGCACTGGTGCTCGAGGAGTACGAGCATGCCAAGGCCCGCGGCGCCAAGATCTACGCCGAGCTGATCGGCTACGGCATGGGAGCGGACGCGTTCCACATGACCGCGCCCAACGTCGACGGCCCCAAGCGGTCGATGCTGGCGGCGCTGCGCAACGCGCGGATCGATGCTTCGGCGGTGCAGTACCTCAACGCACACGGCACCTCCACGCCGCTGGGCGACGTGAACGAAACCAACGCCATCAAGAAGGCGTTCGGCGATCACGCGTCCAAGCTGGTGGTCAGCTCCACCAAGTCGATGACCGGTCACCTGCTGGGTGGCGCCGGCGGCATCGAATCGGTGTTCACCGTGCTGTCGCTGCACCACCAGGTGGTGCCGCCGACCATCAACCTGACCGACCCCGATCCGGAGTGCGACCTCGACTACTGCCCGAACGAAGCCCGGGAGATGAAGATCGACGTCGCGGTGAAGAACAACTTCGGTTTCGGCGGCACCAACGGCACGCTGGTGTTCCGCCGCGCCTGACGCGGTCGGCACCCGGGCACGCCGCCATGCGATCGGCCCCCGCGACGCAGGTCGTGCTGGGTGCCGATCGTGGCTGGCGGGTGGCCGTGGCGCTGTGCTGCGCTTCGGCGGCGGCGGCCCTGGCGGCCTGGATCTGCCTGCTGGGCGGCACACTGGCCTGGCCGACCGCGCTGGCAGCCGGGCTGGCCGCGCTGGTGGCCGCAGCGCTTTCTTCCGCTTACCTGCCGGCGCCCGCCGGCACGTTGGCGTGGGACGGCGCCGAATGGCAATGGCAAGGCCGCAACGGTGAGCTCGAGGTGGTGATCGACCTCGGCCCCTGGATGCTGCTGCGCTTCGCGGCCGCCGGTCGCAGCCGCACGCGGGCCGCCCATTTGCCGGTGTCACACGCCGGCAACCGGGCGGCCTGGCACGGACTGCGCACTGCGGTATATTCCCGCCGCCCTGAACCCCGGACCCCTTCCGCGCCGCGGATGTAGGCCACCCTCGAGCCTGAATGACCAACGCAGCGGACGCCGACGCCCTCCTGATCGACCGTGTGAAGAACGGCGACGTCAAGGCGTTCGAGATGCTGGTGGTCAAGTACCAGCGGCGGATCGAGCGGCTGATCGGCCGCATGGTGCGCGACGTCGACCTGGTGCCCGACATCGCCCAGGAAACCTTCATCCGCGCCTACCGGGCCATTCCGCAGTTCCGCGGCGAGAGCGCCTTTTACACCTGGCTGTACCGCATCGCGGTCAACACCGCCAAGAAGGCGCTGGTGGACCTGAAGCGCGATCCCCTGATCTCCGAAAATGCGCTGTCAGGTCGGGAAGACGATGACGAAACTTCGCGCGTCGAGAACGAACTAAGCGATGGCGAGACCCCCGAAGCGGTGCTGGCAACGAAAGAAATTGCTGCCACGGTGAACGGAGCCATCGAAGCGTTGTCTGAAGACTTGCGCCAGGCGATCACCCTGCGCGAGATCGAAGGCCTCAGCTACGAGGAAATCGCTGAAGTGATGAACTGCCCGATCGGCACGGTGCGCTCGCGGATTTTCCGGGCGCGCGAGGCGATTGCGGAACGTCTTCGCCCGCTGTTGGGCACCCGCGAGGGCGAGCGCTGGTAGCGCGGCGCCCACGACAGCACATCTGGAGTCGGAAATGGTGGATCGGCTGGATCAGCAGGCACGTCGGCAGGCGTTGTCGGACTTGATGGACGGCGCCGCGGATGACGGCGACGTCGCACGCGCCTGCGCCGCATGGCGAGAGGACGGACAGGCGCGTGCCGACTGGTACGCGTATCACCTGATCGGAGACGTGCTGCGCTCGGAGGACCTGGCCCACCGCCCCGCCCGGGACGAAGCCTTCATGGCGGCGCTGCGCACCCGCCTGGCCGCCGAGCCGGTGGTGCTGGCGCCGCAGCAGGCGCCGCAGATCGTGCTGCAAGAGCCGCTGGTGGCACAGCGGCAGGCCGCCAACGGCGGACCCGCCGCCCGTGCCGCCACCGGACGCCGCAGTTTCTGGCGCCGTGCCTGGGCTGCGCCCACGGCGGTGGCGGCCGGCTTCATGGCGGTGGCCGGTGTGCTGGTGGTCACCCGCGTGGCCGAGGTGCCCGGTGCGGCGCCCAACGGCGCGGTGCTGGCTGGCGTGCCGGCGGCGGCCACTGCCGGCATCCAGCCGGTGGTCAACGGCACGCTGCAGCCCGCGGTGGTGCCGGTGTCGGTGCCCGTGGCCAACGGCCGCCTGATCCGCGACGCCCGCCTCGACCGCTACCTGGCGGCGCACAAGCAGTACGGCGGCAGCTCGGTGCTGGCCATGCCGGCGGTGTCGGTGCGCGTGGCGGCACCGGCCGGGACTGAGCGCTGAGCGTGTCCGTGGTTCGCCGCCGAGTCGTCAATTCCGCTCTTGCCCTGCTGACCGCCGCGGCCGGCGGTCGCGCCTGGGCCGCTGCCTCGGCCGCCAGCGCGCCCGCGCATGCGGCCACCGACGCCCGCGCCTGGCTGGCCCGCATCCACGGCGCGGCCAGCCAGCGCAACTACCAGGGCACGATGGTGGTCACGGCCGGCGGTGCCGTCACCAGCTCGCGCATCGCGCACTACTGCGAAGGCACGCACACCTTCGAACGCATCGACGGCCTGGACGGCGAGCGCCGCCAGGTGCTGCGCCACAACGAGGTGGTGCAAACGGTATGGCCCGGCAGCCGGATGGCGTCGATCGAGCAGCGTGATCCGCTGGCGCCGTTCCCGTCGCTGTTGAAGTCGAGCGAAGAGCAGATCTTTGACCGCTACGAACTGGTGCCCGAGGGCGACGACCGCATCGCCGGCCACGACACCAACGTGTTCCTGCTGCGCCCGCGCGATGCCGAGCGTTTTGCGCAGCGGCTGTGGGCCGACAAGGCCACCGGCCTGCTGCTGCGTACCGATGTGATCGGCGGCGACGGCCGGGTGCTGGAAAGCGCCGCCTTCACCGACGTCACCATCGGCGTCAAGCCGCAGCCCGACGCGGTGCTCAAGGCGATGAAGAAGCTGGACGGCTACCGCGTGCTCAAGCCGGTGCTGTCGCCCGCCAGGCTGGAAGCCGAAGGCTGGCAGCTCAAGAGCCCCGTCAAGGGCTTCCGGCAGATCCGCTGCGTCAAACGCTCGCTGGACGCCGCCGGCCCGAACGATCAGGCCAGCGGCCCGGCCGACATGCTGCAGGCGGTGTACTCCGACGGCCTCACGCATGTGTCGGTCTTCATCGAGCCCTACAGTGCGGAGCGGCACCGCCAGGCCGTCGAGACTTCCATCGGCGCCACCCACACGCTGATGGAGCGTCACGGCGACTGGTGGGTCACCGCGATGGGCGACGTGCCGCTGGCCACGCTCAAGAAATTCGGCAAGGCGCTGGAGCGCCGTTGAACCGCTGACCAAGACAACAAGCTCGGGAGTCTTCATGGGATTGAACATTGCCGTCCGCAGGCCTGACTGGCGTGCGGCCGTCGCCGCTGGTTTGTGCGTGCTGTCGCTGGCCGGCGTGCCCGCCGCCAGCCACGCCCAGGCGCGCGAGCTGCCCGATTTCACCGAACTGGCCGAGCGCATGAGCCCGACCGTGGTGAACATCCGCACCACCGAGCGGGTGCGCAGCGCCCAGGGCGGCGGCGAGATGGACGACCAGATGCGCGAGTTCTTCCGGCGCTTCGGCATCCCGCTGCCCAACACGCCGCGCCGCAACGGCCCGCCCGCCGCGCCCGACGAAGAATCCGCGCCGCAGCAGCGCGGCGTGGGCTCGGGCTTCATCCTGAGCGCCGACGGCTTCGTGATGACCAATGCCCACGTGGTGGAGGGCGCCGACGAGGTCATTGTCACGCTGACCGACCAGCGCGAGTTCAAGGCCAAGATCATCGGCTCGGACAAGCGCACCGACGTGGCCGTGGTCAAGATCGACGGCACCGGCTTTCCGTTCGTCAAGACCGGCGACGTGAACAAGCTGAAGGTGGGCGAGTGGGTGATGGCCATCGGCTCGCCGTTCGGCCTGGAAAACACAGTCACCGCCGGCATCGTCAGCGCCAAGCAGCGCGACACCGGTGACTACCTGCCGCTGATCCAGACGGATGTGGCCATCAACCCCGGCAACTCGGGCGGTCCGCTGCTGAACCTGCGCGGCGAGGTGGTGGGCATCAACTCCCAGATCTACAGCCGCTCGGGCATGTTCGCCGGCATCTCCTTCGCCATCCCGATCGACGAGGCAATGCGCGTGGCGGACCAGCTGCGGGCCACCGGCCGCGTGGTGCGTGGCCGTATCGGCGTGACCATCGCACCGGTGACCAAGGAAGTGGCCGAGTCCATTGGCCTCGGCAAGCCGGCCGGTGCGCTGGTCCAGGGCGTGGAAGATGGCGGCCCGGCGCAGAAGGCCGGCATCGAGGCGGGCGACATCATCACGAAGGTGGATGGCCGCACGGTGGACAAGTCGGGCGACCTGCCGCGCATCATCGGCAACACCAAGCCGGGCGCTAAGGCCACGCTGCAGGTGTTCCGCCGCGGCGCCACGCGCGACCTGGCCGTGACGGTGGCCGAGCTGGAACCCGAGCAGGCCCGCCGCGTGTCCAAGGCCGAGTCGCCGGCCTCGGCGCCCAAGACCGCCATCGGCCTGACGGTGTCCGACCTCACCGATGCGCAGCGCAAGGAGCTGAAGGTGCGCGGTGGTGTGCGGGTGGAACTGGCCGAAGGCGCCGCTGCCCGCGCCGGCCTGCGCGAGGGCGACGTGATCCTGTCGGTGGACAATGTGGAGGTGGCGGACGCCAAGCAGTTCAACGCCACGGTGGCCAAGCTCGACCGGGCCAAGGCCATCAGCGTGCTGGTGCGGCGGGGCGAGTGGACCAACTACGCGGTGATCCGGCCCAGCCGATAAACCGCACGTCCGACGCGGATGCCGGGGCTTTCCGTGATGCGCAATGCCCCGGTGTCTTACGCTGGATTGGGTGAGGTAGCGCAGTCAGTGCTCGCTGACTTGCGGCTGCGCTGAACCCTGGGGATTGCCCCCGGCGACGGCTACAATGCGCTGTTGTTGAGCCGCTTTGGCGGCCGTTCAGCGCACGAGTCCAGCGTTCCCGTCCTGTCCCCAGAACATCCACAGCGGCCTGTGGATAAGCTGTGCACAGAATTGCTCTGTTGGCGACTTGCAACGAAGAAATCCAGCAACGGCGCGGTTTCCAGCCAAGTCCTTTTGGCTACAATGAAGGCCCAACAAGCAGTTGCCATACGTTTTGTTGGAAGGCGCGTCTCCTCTTTGGACGTGCCTTTTTTTTATGTGCGGCTCGGCGCCCGGCGCCCGCACGGCAGGCCTTTGCCGTGACAGCAGCAGCCAACTTCGTGTCCATGGACCACATCCGCAATTTCTCCATCATTGCCCACATCGACCACGGCAAAAGCACGCTGGCCGACCGCCTGATCCAGCGCTGTGGAGGGCTGAGCGACCGCGAGATGGAAGCGCAGGTGCTCGACTCGATGGACATCGAGCGTGAGCGTGGCATCACCATCAAGGCGCAGACCGCCGCATTGCAATACAAGGCCCGCGATGGCCGTGTGTACAACCTCAACCTGATCGACACGCCCGGCCACGTCGACTTCTCCTATGAAGTCAGCCGTTCGCTGTCCGCCTGCGAAGGCGCGTTGCTGGTGGTCGATGCATCGCAGGGCGTCGAAGCGCAGACGGTGGCCAATTGCTACACCGCGCTCGACCTGGGCGTGGAAGTGGTGCCGGTGCTCAACAAGATGGACCTGCCGTCCGCCGACCCCGACAACGCCAAGGCCGAGATCGAGGACGTGATCGGCATCGATGCCAACGATGCGATTCCCTGCTCGGCCAAGACCGGCATGGGCATCGACGACATCCTGGAAGCGGTGATCACCCGCATGCCGCCGCCCAAGGGCAACCCCGAAGGCGCGCCGCGGGCGATGATCATCGACGCCTGGTTCGACAACTACGTGGGCGTGGTGATGCTGGTGCGCGTGGTCGATGGCCAGGTGCGCAAGGGCGAGCGCATCCGCCTGATGGCCACCAACACCGTCTACCCGATCGAGCACCTGGGCGTGTTCACGCCCAAGAGCGAGAACCGCGAGGCGCTGAACGCGGGCGAGGTGGGCTTCGTCATCTGCGGCATCAAGGAACTGGCCGCGGCCAAGGTAGGCGACACCATCACGCTGGAAAAGAAGCTGCCGAACAACGCAGGCCCCGCCACCGAGGCGCTGCCGGGCTTCAAGGAAATCCAGCCGCAGGTGTTCGCGGGCCTGTACCCCACCGAAGCCAGCGAATACGACCAGCTGCGCGACGCGCTCGAGAAGCTCAAGCTCAACGACAGCTCGCTGCGCTTCGAGCCCGAGGTGAGCCAGGCGCTGGGCTTCGGCTTCCGCTGCGGCTTCCTGGGCCTGCTGCACATGGAAATCGTGCAGGAGCGCCTGGAGCGTGAGTTCGACCAGGACCTGGTGACCACCGCGCCCAGCGTGATCTACGAGGTCGAGCTGAACGACGGCACCGTGCTGCAGGTGGAAAACCCCAGCAAGATGCCCGACCCGGGCCGCATCCACGAGATCCGCGAGCCCATCGTCACCGTGCACCTGTACATGCCGCAGGACTATGTGGGCGTGGTGATGACGCTGGCCAACCAGAAGCGCGGCGTGCAGCTGAACATGGCCTACCACGGCAAGCAGGTGATGCTCACCTACGAGATCCCGCTGGCCGAGATCGTGCTGGACTTCTTCGACAAGCTCAAGAGCGTGTCGCGGGGCTATGCCTCGATGGACTACGAGTTCAAGGAGTACCGCGCCGCCGACGTGGTGAAGGTGGACATCCTGATCAACGGCGACAAGGTCGACCCGCTGGCCATGATCGTGCACCGTTCACAAAGCCAGTACCGGGGCCGCGCCGTGGCCGCCAAGATGCGCGAGCAGATCCCGCGGCAGATGTACGACGTGGCCATCCAGGCGGCCATCGGCGCCAACATCATCGCGCGCGAGAACATCAAGGCGTTGCGTAAAAACGTGCTGGCAAAATGCTACGGCGGGGACATCACCCGCAAGCGCAAGCTGCTCGAAAAACAAAAGGCCGGCAAGAAACGCATGAAGCAGATCGGCTCCGTCGAGGTGCCGCAGGAAGCGTTTCTGGCCATCCTACAAGTGGACGATTGATGGGACCTCTGACCGGTTTGTTGTACGGCCTGCTCGCGATCTACCTCGGGGGCTGGTTCCTCGGGTTCTGGGTGGGCAATTTCGCGCTGCTGCTGTTTGTGCTGACGGTGGTGACGCTGGCCTATTGGCTGGCCGAGCGCCTGCGCTTCCAGCCCGCACGCGCCGCGGCGGCTGCCGCGCTGACGCAGCAGGCCTCGGCCCGCAGCGCCGAGCTGCAGCGCTCGGGCATCGAGAAGCACGACGTGGACGTGACCGACGCCCGCCGCAAGCTGCTGATGCAGCCCTGGTGGCTCGACTGGACCGCGGGCCTGTTCCCGGTGATCCTGGCGGTGTTCCTGCTGCGCTCGTTCCTGTTCGAGCCGTTCAAGATCCCCTCGGGCTCGATGATCCCGACGCTGCTGGTGGGCGACCTCATCCTGGTCAACAAGTACCACTACGGCATCCGGCTGCCGGTGATCAACAAGAAGATCATCCCGCTGAACGAGCCGCAGCGTGGCGATGTGGTGGTGTTCCGCTACCCGGTGGACCCGCGCGTGGACTACATCAAGCGCGTGGTGGGCGTGCCTGGCGACGAAGTGGCCTACATCAACAAGCGCCTGACGATCAACGGCCAGCCGGTGCCGGTGCAGCCGCTGCCCGACTTCTACGACGAGGACAGCCGCCGCTACGCGCAGCACTTCTCCGAGAAGCTGGGCAACGTGGAGCACCAGATCCTGAACGACAAGGACCGGCCGGCCTTCATTCCGGGCTCGCACGACTTTCCGTACAGCGACCAGTGCAGCTACACCGCCGAAGGCGTGACTTGCAAAGTGCCGGCGGGCCACTATTTCATGATGGGCGATAACCGCGACAACTCGCAGGACTCGCGCTACTGGGGCTTCGTGCCCGATGAGAACATCGTCGGTCGCGCGTTCTTCGTGTGGATGAACTTCGGGAACCTCGGGCGCATCGGCGCATTCCACTGACCATGGCCATGCAAGCACAACGCCGTTCCCACCAGCGTGGCATCACGCTGTTCGGCTTGCTGTTCTGGGCCATCCTGATCGGGTTCGTCGCGCTGGTGGTCATGCGCGTGTTCCCGACGGTCAACGAGTACCTGACGATCAAGCGCGCCGTCAACAAGATCGCCGACAGCGGTGCCACCACCGTGCCCGAACTCCGCGCCGCCTTCGACAAGCAAAAGGACATCGAGTACTCGATCTCCACCATCAGTGGCAAGGACCTGGACATCACCAAGGAAAACGATCGCATCGTGATCCGGTTTGCGTATGACAAGCAGATCGAACTGGTGGCGCCGGTGTACCTGCTGATCAAGTACGAGGGCCGCTCCAACTGAGGACCGCCATATGGTCGATGCACGATTCGACGCGCTGCAGCAGCGCCTGGGCTACCGCTTCACGCAGCACAAGCTGCTGAGCCGCGCGCTCATGCACCGCAGCGCCGGTGCCGACCACAACGAGCGGCTCGAGTTCCTGGGCGACGCCGTGCTCAGCGCCGCGGTGTCGGCCATGCTGTACGAGCGCTTCGGCGACTCCGACGAAGGCGACCTGACCCGCGTGCGGGCCCACCTGGTGCGCGAAGAAAGCCTGCACCGCGTGGCGCTGGGCCTGGGCATCCCCGAGGTGATCCGCCTGTCCGACGGTGAAGCCCGCGGCGGTGGCGCCCAGCGCGCCTCCATCCTGGCTGATGCGCTCGAGGCCGTGATCGGCGCCACCTTCCTCGACGGCGGCTTCGAGCCGGCGCAGGCGCTGGTGCGGCGGCTCTTCGGCGACGTGATCGCCAACACCGAGATCGACAGCTGGAGCAAGGACGCCAAGACCGAGCTGCAGGAATGGCTGCAGGCGCGCAAGCTGTCGGTGCCGGCCTATCGCATCGTGGCCACCCGTGGGCAGGCGCATGCACAAACCTTCGAGGTCGAATGCGGCGTGACCGCGCTTGGCCTGGTGGAGCAGGGCGAGGGCAAGTCTCGCCGCGCCGCCGAGCAGGAAGCCGCGCGCCGCATGCTCGAGGCGCTGAAGGCGTCCGACCGCCCCGGTGGCCCGCTCCGATCCTAGAGAAAGCATGATGAACGAGAACGCTGCAACGCCTGAAGGCGCATCCGAAGGCGAGGGCGGCGACCACGGCGAGCCCTCCGGTCAACGCTGTGGCCTGGTGGCCATCGTCGGCCGGCCCAACGTGGGCAAGAGCACGCTGATGAACGCGCTGGTGGGCCAGAAGGTGAGCATCACCTCCAAGAAGGCACAGACCACGCGGCACCGCATCACCGGCATCCGCACGGTGGAAGACGCGCAGTTTGTCTTCGTCGACACGCCGGGCTTTCAAACCCGGCACAGCACCGCGCTCAACCGCACGCTCAACCGCACGGTGCAAGGCGCGCTGGCCGACGTGGACGTGGTGCTGTTCGTGGTGGAAGCGGGCCGCTTCGGCCTGGACGACGCCAAGGTGCTGGCGCTGCTGCCCGAGAACAAGCCGGTGCTGCTGGTGGCCAACAAGCTCGATGCCGTCACCCGCCGCGCCGAGATGATGCCCTGGCTCAAGAGCATGCAGGAGCGGCGCAACTTCGCCGAGTTCGTGCCGATGAGCGCGCAGAAGATGCCCGAGGTGGAACGCCTGCTGGGCATCGTGCGGCCCTACCTGCCCGAGCAGCCCTGGTTCTACGAAGAAGACGCGCTCACCGACCGCACCGACCGCTTTCTGGCGGCCGAACTCATCCGCGAGAAGCTGTTCCGCCTGACCGGCGACGAACTGCCCTACACCTCCACCGTCGTGATCGACAAGTTCGAGGAAGAAGGAAACCTTCGCCGCATCGCCGCCACCATCATCGTGGAGCGCGATGCGCACAAGGGCATGATCATCGGCGACGGCGGTGAACGCCTCAAGCGCATCGGCAGCGAAGCCCGGCAAGAGCTGGAACGGCTGATGGACTGCAAGGTGTTCCTGGAGCTGTGGGTCAAGGTGCGCTCGGGCTGGGCCGACAGCGAAGAGCACCTGCGTTCCTACGGCTACGAGTGAGTCCCGCAGTCCTCGCTTGAAAACCCACGCCGCCTACGTCCTGCACCAGTACGACTGGAGCGAGTCCAGCCTCATCGTCGACCTGTTCACGCGTGAGCTGGGCCGGGTGGTGGTGGCGGCCAAAGGCGCCAAGCGGCCTTATTCGCAGCTGCGGCCGGTGCTGCTGCCGTTTCAGCGCCTGCAGGTGGGCCTGGGCAGGCCGCCCAAGCACGAAGAAGCGTCCGACATCCAGAACCTGCGCGGCGCCGAATGGGCCGGCCCGGCGGCGGTGCTGCGCGGCGATGCGCTGTTCAGCGGCTTCTACCTCAACGAGCTGCTGCTCAAGCTGCTCGGCCGGCACGACCCGCATCCGCGCCTCTTCGACGCCTATGCGCACACGCTGGCTGCGGTGGCCGGCCCCGACGACCAGCGCGCCCAGGCCGCGCTGCGCGCCTTCGAGCTGACGCTGCTGCAGCAGATCGGCCTGCTGCCCGACCTAGCGCTGGAAAGCGCCACGCAACAGGCCTTGGACCCCGCCGCCCGCTATGCGCTGCAGCCCGAGCTGGGCGTGGCCGCAGCGCCCGACGGGCCGTTCACCGGCGGCCAGCTCATCGGCCTGCAAGCGGCGCTGGAACACGGCAGCCTGCCGGCGCTGCAGCAGGCCTGCGCGGTGCCGCTGGGGCCTTTGCGCGGGGCGTTGCGGGCGCTGCTTCACTATCATCTGGGCACACCGCAACTACGCACGCGCCAGGTGATGCTCGATGTGCAAAAGCTCGTCGACAGCGCCCGCGCCCCACGATGAACCCGCTGATCGCATCCGAGGCCGCCGGTCGGCTGGCGCCCACCGCCTTGTCGGTGAACCTGAACAAGGTGGCATTGCTGCGCAACACCCGCCACCTGGGCATTCCCAGCGTCACCCGGGCGGCCGGCATGGTGCTGCAGGCCGGGGCCAACGGCATCACCGTGCACCCGCGCCCTGACGAGCGCCACATCCGCGGCAGCGACGTGCATGAGCTGGCCGAGCTGCTGCGCCGCGACTGGCCGCACATCGAATACAACATCGAAGGCAACCCCTTCCACAACCTGATGGACTTCGTGCGGGCGGTGCGGCCGGCGCAGGCCACCTTCGTGCCCGATGCCGAAGGCCAGTTCACCTCCGACCATGGCTGGCAGCTGCCCGCCGACCTCGAGCGCCTGGCGCCGGTGATCGCCGAGACCAAGGCCCTGGGCGTGCGCGTGAGCCTGTTCATGGACCCGATCCCCGAGGCGATGAAGCTGGCCCGCGAGGTGGGCGCCGACCGGGTGGAGCTGTACACCGAGACCTATGCCAGCGCCTGGGGCACGCCGCGCCAGGCCGAGGTGCTGGCCGGCTTCACCGCCGCGGCCGAAGCGGCGCTGGCCGCCGGCCTGGACGTGAACGCGGGCCACGACCTCAACCGCGACAACCTGGCCGACTTCCTGCGCGCCGTGCCTGGCGTGCAGGAGGTGTCCATCGGCCATGCGCTCATCGCCGATGCGCTGGAGCTGGGCTACACCGAGACCATCCGCGACTACCAGCGCTGCATTGCCGCGGCCTACGCCGGGTGATCTACGGCATCGGCACCGACATCTGCGACGTGCGGCGCATCGCGCGCACGCTCGACCGCAAGAGCCAGCGCTTTGCCGAGAAGGTGCTGGGCCCGCACGAGATCGAGGTGTTCCGCGCCCGCTATGCCAAGGTGGAGGCACGCGGCATCAGCTACCTGGCCACGCGCTTCTCGGCCAAGGAGGCGTTTTCCAAGGCCATCGGCATGGGCATGCGCATGCCCATGACCTGGCGCGCCTGCGAGGTGGTCAAGGCGCCCAGCGGCAAGCCGGAGATCCGCCTGCACGGCGCGCTGGCCGAATGGTTCACGGCCCGCGGCCTGCGCGCGCATGTGTCCATCACCGACGAGACCGACTACGCCGCCGCCTTCGTGGTGGTGGAGCGCGCCGAGGGCTGAACACCACCGCCCGCTGGCCGACAATGGCCGGATGCACAGCCCTCACACCCATGCGCCCGTCATCCTCGACGTGGCCGGCACCGAACTCACCGCCGACGACCGCCGCCGCCTGCAGCATCCGCTGACCGGCGGCCTGATCTTGTTCGGCCGCAACTGGCACAACCGCCATCAGCTCACCGCCATGGCCACCGAGGCCAAGTCGATCCGCCCCGACCTGCTGATCGCGGTGGACCATGAAGGCGGCCGCGTGCAGCGCTTTCGCACCGACGGCTTCACCCACCTGCCGCCGATGCGCGCGCTGGGCGAGCTGTGGATGCAGGACGCGATGCGTGCCACCGACGCCGCCACCGCCTGCGGCTATGTGCTGGGCAGCGAGCTGCGCGCCTGCGGCGTGGACCTGAGCTTCACCCCGGTGCTGGACCTGGACCATGGCCAGAGCGCCGTCATCGGCGACCGCGCCTTCCACCGCGACCCACGGGTGGTGGCCTTGCTGGCCAAGAGCCTGATGCACGGCCTGCTGCGCGCCGGCATGGCCAACTGCGGCAAGCACTTTCCCGCACACGGCTACGCGCAGGCCGACTCGCACCATGCCAACGCGGTGGACAAACGCTCGCTCAAGGCCATCCTGGCCGACGACGCCAAGCCCTATGACTGGCTGTCCACCAGCCTCTCCAGCGTGATGCCGGCGCACGTCACGTTTCCCAAGGTGGACAGCCAGCCGGCGGGCTTTTCGCGCCGCTGGCTGCAGGACATCCTGCGTGGCCAACTGGGCTTCCAGGGTGCGATCTGCTGCGACGACCTGAGCATGGAAGGCGCCCGCGTGGCGGGCAGTGCGCTGGAAGGCGGCATTGCCGCGCTGAATGCCGGCTGCGATCTGCTGCTGCTGTGCAACCAGAGCATCGTGGAGGGCGGCGCCCCGGTGGACGAC
>CAKZXL010000382.1 GCA_937883885.1 uncultured Aquincola sp.
AAGCGCTGGTCCAGCAGCTGGGCCTCCTGGTCGGCCGCGCTGGGGCCGGGCGCAATGCCCTGCAGCAGCGCCGCATGGGCCTGCTTGCGCTTCCAGGCCAGCCAGCCCAGGCGGCCCAGCCACAGCGCCCACATCAGCGCAATGACGATGGCACGCGCCAACACACCGCCCAGCGGGCGCGACACCTGGCCCGCCGCATCGGCACCGAAGGCCAGCAGCGGCCCCAGCCACCAGACGATGGCGCTGAGCGCCAGCACCGCCAGGCTGCCGAGCACCGCAGGGCTCAGCAAGACGTTGAACACACGTTTCATGGACTGTCCTGCTCCGTCGGCTTCAGCTTTGCGGCGGCGAAGCCAGCGTGATCTCGACCCGGCGGTTCTTGGCCCGGCCGGCGGGGGTGTCGTTGCTGTCCACCGGCTCGCTGTCGGCACGGCCTTCGGCGCGCAGCCGGTCGGCCGGCAAGGTGGCGGCCAGCAGTGCCTTCACGCTGTCGGCCCGCTCCTGCGAGAGGTGCCAGTTGGAGGGATAGCGCACCGAGCGGATCGGCTGGTTGTCGCTGTGGCCGGTCACCAGCACCGGCCCGGGCAGCGGCTTGAGCGCAGCGGCGATGCGGCCCAGCAGTGGCTTCACGCGGTCGGCCACGTCGGCGCTGGCCGGCTCGAAGAAGCCGTCGCCGCGGATGACGATGACCGAGCGGTCGGCATAGTCGCGCACCTCCACCAGCCCGGCCTGGATGTCGGGCGCCAGCAGGCCCGCCAGCCGCGGCTGCGGCGCGGGCACCGGCGGCGGGGCGGGCGGCGCGGCCTTGACGTCCAGCGACTGCAGCGCCTGGAAGGTGGGGTCGGTGCGGGCATTGATGGCCATGCGCAGCGCGATGAACACCAGCATCAGCACCAGCGCGGTGGCCGCGGCCACCACCCACACCGGGATGCCGTCACGCAGGCGCTGCTGGCCGGCGCGCACGCCGACCCAGGCGGGCGAGAGTTCCTTGTCCACCGCAGGCGTGGCCTGCTTCAGCATCTGGGCCAGGCGCTCACGCACCGTCTCCAGCTGCGCCCGGCCGTTGTCGATCACGCGGTAGCGGCCTTCGAAGCCCAGCGCCAGCGTCATGTACATCAGCTCCAGCAGCGGCCGGTTGGCGGGCACGTTCTCGGCCAGCTTGCCCATCAGCTGGAACACCTTCTCGCCGCCCGACACCTCGTTGTGGAACAGCACCAGCAGGCTCTGCGAGCCCCAGGCGCCCGAGCCGCCCCAGGGCGTGCTGGAAGCGCATTCGTCGATGAAGGTGCACAGCACGTAGCGGCCGGCGATCACCTGCTCGTTGGGCAGGCCTTGCGCGCGGGTGGTGGACTCGAACTGCTTGATGCCTTCGGCCAGCGCGGCACGCAGCGCGGCCGGGTTGGGGTGCTGCGGCATGCTGCGCAAACGCGCGGCCGTGCCCAGCAGCGGCGCCGCGGCCTGCAGCAGCGGGTTGAAGCCGGCCACGCCGGGCAGCTCGGGCAGCGGCGCAGCATCGAGCGCCGGCGCAGCGCCCGGCACCTGGCCAGGCATCGCGGGCGCCGCCCCCACCGGCGCCGCACCGGGCCGCGCGCCACGACCGGCGCTGGGCTTGATGACGGTGCGGTCGGATTCGAACGCCGAGAACGGGTCTTGATCGCTCATCGGGGACTACCTGAAGAAGGTGGGAGCGCGCCGGCTCATGGCCGGATGGCCCAGAACTCGAACTCGATGCCGGGGAAGTCGCCGGACACATGCAAGGCCAGGCCGGCGGAGCGTTCCAACTGCTGCCACAGCTCGCTGCCGCGGGTTTCCAGCTCGAAGTAGCTGAAGCCGCCGTGGTACGGGATCTGCCGCGGCGCCACCGGCATCGGCTTGACGGCCACGCCCGGCAGTGCCAGGTTGACCAGGTCGCGGATGCGCTCGGCTGGGCCGATCTTGACCTGCGACGGAAAGCGCGCGCGCAGCGCTTCGCTGGGCATCTGCGCATTGACCGCCAGCACGAATTGCGCACGGCGCTGCAATTCGATGTCGGCAATGATGGCCACCCGCACGCCGTGGTTGCGCTCCTGCAGCTCGATGGGGATGGCGGTTTGCTCCAGCACCATCGACAGCGACTGCCGCAGGTCGCCCATCACCGCGCGAAAGCACGGCGCCAGATCGTCGTGGCGGTAGGGCGGGTAGTCGGCGGGGCGCTTGCGTTCACGGAAGGTGGACAGCTCGCCGGCCAGTTGCAGCAGCACGGTGTACAGCCGCTCGGGGTGCAGCACCGGCAGCTGCGGCAGGTGGGCCAGCAAGGGCTCGGTGCGGTTGAGCGTCTGCAGGAACACGAAGTCGGCGATCTCGCCCACGCCGGCCCGGCCGGGCTGGGCCAGGCGCGCGGCCAGGGCTTCGCTGCGCTGGCGCACCATGCCCAGCACTTCGCGCTGGTAGCTGTCGAGCACCGGGTGCGCGGCCACATGCAGCA
>CAKZXL010000383.1 GCA_937883885.1 uncultured Aquincola sp.
ACACAAGAAGGACTGCCGATGACCCATCGCCCCTGCCGCGCCGCCCTGCTGGGCCTGGCCGCCGCCGCGCTGCCGCTGATCGCCTCTGCCCACGTGGGCCAGGATGGTGCGGCCCACCATGGCCTGCTGGCCGGCCTGCTGCACCCGTTCACGGGCCTGGACCACCTGCTGGCCATGCTGGCCGTGGGCACCTGGGGCGCACTGTCGCTGCCCGCGTCCGGCGCAGCGCGTGGTGGGCTGCAGCGCCTGGGTGCCGCCGCGCGGCTGCCGCTGGTGTTCGCCGCGCTGCTGCTGGCCGGTGCGCTGGCCGCCGCGGCGGGGCTGCGCCTGCCGGCGGTGGAGCCGGTGATCGCCGCTTCGCTGCTGGTGCTGGGCCTGCTGGTGGCGCTGCGCAGCCGGCTCCCGGCCGCGGCAGCTTCGGCGCTGGTGGGTGGCTTTGCGCTGTTCCATGGCGCGGCCCACGGCACGGAGCTGGGTGGCGCTGCCGCGCTGGCCGGCATGGTGGCGGCCACGGCCGTGCTGCACGCAGCCGGCCTGGCGCTGGGCTTTGCGATGCGCGACCGCGCGCCCTGGCTGGGCCGCCTGGCCGGCGGCTTCACGGCTGCGGTGGGCGCCGGCCTGCTGCTGGCTTGAAGGAGCTGTTGATGGTGCCCGGTGAACTGCTGATCGACGACGGCGACCATGAACTCAACCCCGGCCGGCGCACGCTGACCGTGGTGGTCGAAAACGCCGGCGACCGGCCGATCCAGGTCGGCTCGCACTACCACTTCGCCGAATGCAACGGCGCGCTGCAGTTCGACCGCGACGCCGCGCGCGGCATGCGGTTGAACATCGCGCCCGGCACCGCAGTGCGCTTCGAGCCCGGGCAGCAGCGCACGGTGGAACTGGTCGACTACGCCGGTGCACGCACGGTCTACGGTTTCCGTGGGCTGGTGCAGGGCCAACTCTGAAGGGGCGCAAACACATGGCACGCATCGGACGACGCGCCTACGCAGAGATGTTCGGCCCCACCGTGGGCGACCGCCTGCGGCTGGCCGACACCGACCTGATCATCGAGGTGGAGAAGGACTACACACTGGCCGCGGGCGGCCATGGTGAAGAAGTGAAGTTCGGCGGCGGCAAGGTGATCCGCGACGGCATGGGCCAGGGCCAGGTGCCCAACGGCCCGGGCGCGCATGAAGCGGCCGATTGCGTGATCACCAATGCGTTGATCATCGACCACTGGGGCATCGTCAAGGCCGACATCGGCATCAAGGGCTGCCGCATCGCCGCCATCGGCAAGGCCGGCAACCCCGACGTGCAGCCGGGCGTGGACATCGTCATCGGCCCCGGCACCGAGATCATCGCCGGCGAAGGCATGGTGGTCACGGCCGGCGCCATCGACAGCCACATCCACTTCATCTGCCCGCAGCAGATCGAAGAAGCGCTGATGAGCGGCGTGACCACGATGATCGGCGGCGGCACCGGCCCGGCCACCGGCACCCTGGCCACCACCTGCACGCCCGGGCCCAGCAACATCGCCCGCATGCTGCAGGCGGCCGACGCGTTCCCGATGAACATCGGCTTCTTCGGCAAGGGCAACGCCAGCCGGCCCGAGGCGCTGCACCAGCAGGCCGAGGCCGGCGTCATCGGCATGAAGCTGCACGAAGACTGGGGCACCACGCCTTCGGCCATCGACAACTGCCTGGGCGTGGCCGAGCTGCACGACATCCAGGTGGCGATCCACTCCGACACGCTGAACGAGTCCGGCTTCGTCGAGAACACCATTGCGGCCACCAAGGGCCGCACGTTGTGCGCCTTCCACACCGAAGGCGCAGGCGGCGGCCATGCGCCCGACATCCTGAGGGTGGTGGGCGAGGCCAATTTCCTGCCCTCGTCGACCAACCCGACGATGCCGTACACGGTCAACACCATCGACGAGCACCTGGACATGCTGATGGTGTGCCACCACCTCGATGCGTCCATCGCCGAGGACCTGGCCTTCGCCGAAAGCCGCATCCGCCGCGAGACCATCGCCGCCGAGGACATCCTGCACGACCTGGGCGCGATCAGCATGTTCAGCTCCGACAGCCAGGCCATGGGCCGCGTGGGCGAAGTGCCGCTGCGCTGCTGGCAGACGGCGCACAAGATGAAGCAGCAGCGCGGCGCGCTGCCCGGCGACAGCGAGCGCAACGACAACACCCGGGTCAAGCGCTACATCGCCAAGCTCACCATCAACCCGGCCGTCGCGCACGGTGTGTCGCACGAAGTGGGCTCGATCGAAGTGGGCAAGTGGGCCGACCTGGTGCTGTGGCGCCCGGCCTTCTTCGGCGTCAAGCCCAGCTTGATTCTCAAGGGCGGCTTCATCGCCGCAGCCGCGATGGGCGATGCCAATGCCTCCATCCCCACGCCGCAGCCGGTGCATTACCGGCCGATGTTCGGCAGCTTCGGCGGCGCGCTGCACCGCACCTCGCTCACCTTCGTCAGCGCGGCCTCACTGGCCAACGGTGCCGCCGAGAGCTATGGCCTGCACAAGCCGCTGGCCGCGGTGAAGGGCTGCCGGGGCGTGACCAAGGCCGACATGGTGCACAACAGCCTGACCCCCCACATGGAGATCGACGCCCAGACCTACACCGTGCGCGCCGACGGCGACCTGCTGACCTGCGAGCCCGCCAAGGTGCTGCCGATGGCGCAGCGGTATTTTTTGTTCTGAGGATCTGTTCAGCGGGCTTGGCTGTGCGCCCTGATCCAGGCGGCGAAGGCCGGTTCGTCCAGGGTGCCGGCGGCGACGTCGAGCATGGTCAGCGTGGCATCTGCCTGCGTCGCCACCAGCCTCTGACCATTGACTGCGAGGAACAAGCCAACCGCCAGGAAGGCCGTCCGCTTGTTGCCGTCGATGAACGGGTGGTTCTTGGCCAACCCGATGCCGTAGGCAGCGGCAAGATCAGCCAAGTCCGGACTGCCGTATGTGGCCAGGTTCAACGGCCGAGCCAGCGCCGACTCGAACAATCCCTCGTCACGAAGGCCTGGCGCACCGCCATGCTCCGACAGGCTCTCTTCATGCAGAAGCAGCAATACCTCGCGCGAAACCCAACGCCAGCCGCTCATTTGGCCAACTGATGGAACGTGTCACGGTACTCGCGCATGAACTCCCGGCCGAGCTTGAGTTGGTCCTCCAGCGAAGGATCGTAGGGTGTCAGCGTGATGCCGTTGGCCGCTTCCGTCACGAACACGGTATCGCCCTTCTCCAATTTCAATCGCGCCAGCACCTCCTTGGGCAGGATGACGCCGACCGAGTTGCCGATCTGGGTGAGCTTGAGTGCCGACATCGCTGGCTCCGAGGTTTGTTATAACGGTTGTTATTATCCAGCTTTAGCCCGCCTCCACAACCATGCTCACCGTCAACAAACTGATGCCCCAGGGCCGCGGCCTGGCCGCCGTGTTGCTCAAGCGCGCCGCCAGCGTGGCGCTGGATTGGGACG
>CAKZXL010000384.1 GCA_937883885.1 uncultured Aquincola sp.
CCGCCGAAGGCGACTTCATGCGGCCGCAGGTGGTGATGTCGGCGCCCTTCATCGTGCACCGCTATGCCCTGGTGCAGCCGCCCGGCCAGCGGGTGGACGGCCTGGCCGCGCTGCGCGGCCAGCGGGTGGCGGTGCAGCTGCTGACGCCGCCGCACCAGCTGCTGGCCACCACGCCGGGCATGCAGCCGGTGACGGTGCGCTCGGCCGAAGAAGGCCTGCAGGCCCTGGCCGACGGCCAGGCCGACGCCGCCTGGCTGTGGGGCCCGACGGCCGGCTACCTGAACCGCGAGCGCTTCGGTGAACGCTGGCAGGTGCTGGCCACCGACGGTCCCGACATGGCCTGGCCGGTGGCCATCGGCTTCCGGCGCGACGACGCGGCGCTGCGCGCCCGGGTGCAGCAGCAGCTCGATGGGCTGCAGGGCTGGCTCACCGGCCTGTCGGCGCGCTACGGCTTTCCGGCCGGGCCCGCGCTGCAGATGGCGGCGGTGGACGCTGCCCCGGTGCGGCTGGCGGCAGCCGGCCCGTTGACGGGCCTGTTCGCCCAGGCCGGTGGCGCGGTGGTGGCGCAGGCGGCCGGCAGCAGCACCGCCCCGGCGGCCGGCGCCGATGGCGTGCTGCGCGGCAAGACGCTGTTCAACACCAACTGCTCGCACTGCCACGGGCCCAATGCCCAGTCGCCCGAGGCCCGCATCGACCTGCGCAAGCTCACGCGCCGCTACGGCGACGAGATGACCGAGGTGTTCCACACCACGGTGCGCGGCGGCCGGCCCGACAAGGGCATGCCGTCGTGGAAGGGCGTGCTGGGCGACGAGGACATCGCGTCGATCAAGCTCTTCATCGACAGCGTGCAGCAAGCTCGGTAGAGGCCCGCTCCTGGATGTGCGGCTGCATGGGCTAACCTCGCTCACAGTCCTACACACAGGAGACAAGACATGAAACCCCATGCGGTGGCACGCGCCTGCGCCCTGCTGCTGGCCTGCACCACGGTGCAGGCGCAAACGTCCAACGTCGAGTCGGTGGTGGTCACCGGCACCCGCAGTGCCGAGCGCGCCTTCGACGTGCCCGCCTCCATCGACCGGGTGGATGGCGAAGCGCTGCGCGACCAGCAGTGGCGCGTGAACCTGTCCGAAGGCGTGGCCCGCGTGCCCGGCCTGCTGGTGCAGAACCGCCAGAACTATGCGCAGGACCTGCAGGTGTCGTCGCGCGGCTTCGGCGCCCGCGCCACCTTCGGCGTGCGCGGCGTGCGGCTGATCCAGGACGGCATACCGCTGACCATGCCCGATGGCCAGGGCCAGACCGCCTTGCTCGACCTGGAAGGCGCCGGCGCGATCGAAGTGCTGCGCGGCCCCTTCGCGGCGCTGTACGGCAATGCCTCGGGCGGTGTGATCCACGTGATCGGCGACGACGCGCCGCGCAAGCCCTTCGTGGAAGGCAGCGTGATGGGCGGCAGCGACTCCACCTGGCGCACCGGCGTGCGCTTCGGCGTGTCCAGCGGCAGCTTCGGCGCCACCGGCAACGTCTCGCGCTTCGAGACCAACGGCTCGCGCGACCACAGCGCCGCCCGCCGCGACCTGGCCAATGCGCGGCTGCGTTTTGGTCTGGACAACGGCGCCAGCATCGTCGTCATCGCCAATGCACTCGACCAGCCCGACACGCAGGACCCGCTGGGCCTGACGCAGGCGCAGCTGGACGCCGACCCCCGCCAGGCCGGCACCAATGCGCTGGCGCAGGACACGCGCAAGAGCATCAAGCACACCCAGGGTGGCCTGGTGTGGCGCCATCCGCAGCTGCTGGGCGGCGCGGTGGAAGCCAGCGTCTATGGCGGCCAGCGCCAGCTCACGCAGTACCTGGGCCTGCCGCTGTCGGCGCAGGGCATCACCTCGTCGGGCGGCGTGGTCGACCTGGACCGCAACTTCTCGGGCACCGGGCTGCAATGGCGGCTGGGCGACGAGCAGCGCTCCATCACCGTGGGCCTGGCCTACGACCGCATGCGTGAGCACCGGCAAGGCTTCGTCAACACCGCCGGCACCGCGGGTGCGCTGCGCCGCGACGAGGACGACACCGTCAACAGCTTCGACCAGTTCATCATCGGCAGCTGGCAGGTGGCGCCGGCCTGGAAGCTCACCGGCGGCTTGCGGCACAGCGTGGTGAGGTTTGAGTCGAAGGACCGCTTCATCACCGGTGCCAACCCCGACGACAGCGGCTCGGCCCGCTACAGCGCCACCAGCCCGGTGCTGGGCGTGCTGCACCAGCTGAGCCCCGACCTGCACCTGTTCGCTTCGCTGGGCCGTGGCTTCGAGACGCCCACCTTCGCCGAACTGGCCTACCGCACCGGCAGCCAGCCGGGCCTGAACTTCGACCTGCAAGCCGCCAAGAGCCGCAACTACGAGGCGGGCGTCAAGGCGCGGCTGGGGGGCAACGTGCGCGCCAGCGCGGTGCTGTTCCGTGCCGACACGCGCAACGAGGTGGTCTCTGCCGGCTCCAGCGGCGGCCGCACCGTGTATGCCAATGCCGGCAAGACACGGCGTGAAGGCATCGAGCTGTCGATGGACGCCACGCTGCCGGCCGGCTTCAATGCCACGCTGGCCTACACCAACACCCGCGCCGAATACCGCGACCTGGTAACGCCTGCCGGCGCCGACCTGTCGGGCAAGCGCATCCCCGGCGTGCCGCGACAGGTGCTGTACGGCGAGCTGGGCTGGCGCCACCTGGCCAGCGGCTTCAGCAGCGCCGCCGAAGTCCGCGGCGCCAGCCGCCTGAGCGCCAACGACACCAACACCGCCCAGGCCCCCGGCTACGTGGCCACCGCCCTGCGCGCCGGCTTCGAGCAGCGCATCGGCGCCTGGAAGCTCACCCAGTTCGCGCGCGTGGACAACCTGTTCGACAAGGACTA
>CAKZXL010000385.1 GCA_937883885.1 uncultured Aquincola sp.
ACAAGCCAGCCGTGCACTTCGTCGAGATCGGATGCGAGCGCCTTGCGGACGTGGGGCGTTTCCATGGATCACCTCGGACGGGATGGTGGCGGCTGAGCGCGCCGCTTGAGCTTCGATTGAACATCACGTGAGCATCAACTGGCGATCACATGAGCATCAGCTGAGCATCAAGTGATGTTCATCCGGCGAGTCACGTCTCGAAGATCGCCATGTCACCGACGCCTGCCACCCAGAGCCAGGACACGATGGAGACAGGAACGACGCATGATGGCCTGGCGTACCCAGTCAGCTGGAGCGTAAGGCGCCGTCGCCGCGTGCTTTGCAGACCGGTCCTCGTTGTCGTGCCAGCGCTGCTCGGGGCGCACGTGCTCCCCGGTTTGCTGTGGCGCGCGGCTGTGGCCGGCACCGTGTGCGTGCCCTTGCTAGCGCTGTCATCGCTCGGGCTGCCAGTGCTTGGCGAAGGCGGCGGCGGTTGGGCGTCGCCGACGGCTATGGTTGGGCGGCCTGCGCCTTGGCGTGGATTTCGTTCTATGCCGGCGTGAGCCTCGTGGGGCTGCGGCTGCGGCTGCGGCGTTAGGTCGCCGGCGCGTCACCGAGCCGCCGGGCGACACGGCTATTTGCGGCCTCGGCCACCTCGCCCGCCGCCCCCACCGCTGTGACCGGGATACGTCTTGCCGCCTTTGCTGTTGATGTAGTACCTGCCGCCCCGCGGCCCTGTCTGCATCGGTCCGCGCGTGACTCGAGCGCCGCCCGACGAGTAGCCTCCAGAGTGCCCGCCGGCGACGAGCGAACTTCCGGAATCAGGCTCGTTGTCTTCGGCCGCTTCATACCGTTGCGCCAGCTTTGTGAGCGCGAGCGTGGCGTCCAGTTGCCTATAGGGGCCGTCTGCGAGTCAGTACTTTCAGAGGCTTGTGCGCTGACGCCAGAAGGAGCTTGTGCGCTACCCCCAGAAGGCATAGCTGCCGCCGGGATTACACCAGCCTCGCTGGGGCAGTTGAAGGCACCGGGCACCACCACCATTGATGCGTCCGGGCCGAAAAGGGCGGGTACCGTTTCGCTGTACGGCAGCGACAGGTCCACCGGTGGCACCTGAGAGTGGTAGACGAGTGTCTGACCACGATAGACCTGGTAGCACGTGGCGTGCGCCGAGATTGCGGTCGCCAGCAGAGGTGCGGTCAGCAATCGCAGTACAGTCCTAAGGCGTTCTCTCTTGGAGATCGGGAATGCACGCAAGCACCTCACTGCGGGATGCCCTTCCATGCCTGAGGAAACTCACGCAACCAGCAGTCGCGAAGACCGTCGTACTCTCCGGGCATCACCACGCCATCACGCGATCCGCATAACCTGACAGCTCGAGCTTTTTTTTCCAGCCACTGAGCCTTGCGAATGCCGTAATGTGCGGCGACTCGGTTCTCTTCGTGTTCGAGGGCGACCGGATCACGAATTCCCATCCCGAGCTCTTCCATGTCATCCAGTGCGAGGCTTTTGCTTTGCTCGGGAGGGATCGCCATCATCATGTCGAAGAGGCGCTCTTGGACGTTCATGTCCCGCAGAAAGGCCTTCGCGTCTCTGTCGATGCGTCGATATATTGCGCGCGTCTCTTCCACGCCTCGATCGGTGGCTGTCAGATAGGGTCGATGAATCATTACCGGGCCGAAAGGAAGTCGCGCGACCCCGCCGGCATACAAGAATACGCACGCACTTGCGCAGTATTCCCCTTTTGGGATCACTACTGAAAGTGAGCCGCTTCTTAGGATTCGACCAATGGCAATAGCGGCGTCGACGTCCCCGCCTGGAGAGGAGACCCTAAATCGACCACATTTGCTCTGAAGTGCTTGCCGAACTTCAGCAACGTCCTGTTTTGTAATTTCGCCGCCGAAGTCGCAAACCATCTTGCCGTCGCTGATATGTGCTTTAACCGTTCCCGCAACTGCCACGGTGATGGTCGAAGACAACAGGATCGATATTGCGAGGTCTCTACGAATCATGATGCGTGTGTCAGATCGGCTGAGGCGTGCCGGTTCGGCCGTGCTTCACCCGTGCCTCGAAGGTCGCATGGTAACTCCCAGTTACGTGCGCCGTTCGCATCATCAGACGGCCGCTCGGCGCCGCGCCCGCCGAGAGGCTTGGCCGCCTTCAGAGGCAACACAAGGCGCCGCTTCGGCTTCGATGCGCGCATGCATGTCATGTTGCCTCTTCAGGACGGCCGCTGCGACTTCCCAGGCACTGTTGCCGAGCCCGGCGCACACGCTGTCGTGCATGGCGCCGATGCTCTCGCCTTCGGACATCCAGCACTGCAGCAGCCAGTGGACTTCGTCGAACGTAGCCTTTGACAGCAGCTCAGCGAAACCGCCGGCGAACTGGTACTCGCTCGTGTCTTCGCGCCCGTCGACGGCCGGCAGCATGAGGCGCCGCACCAGTGCGGAGGCAGCGACCTCGTTCGGCGCCAGCCCGCAGCCAACGAAGGAGCTCGACAGCCGCGCGAAACGAGCTCGGGCAGACACCTGAGCGGCCTCGGTGCTCGGGCAGTTGGCGCCGAAGACCTTGTGCAAGTAGAGCCCGGACTGCGAGAGCGTCGAGGCGTGGAAGCGGGAGTCGAGTCGGAGCTCTTCGTTGAAGGAGTCCGGCGCCAGCGGCGACTGCCAGTCGGGCCCGCCGGTGTACATCCACCCTGCGTGGAAAGCGAGTCCGATGCTTCGCTCGAACCCTTTGACCGTCTGCCTGTCGCCGTCGAGCATGGTTGGCAGACCTGAGCCTCGCCGAATCCGGTCCATCCTCAGCAGGTTGCTGAGGAAGCCGCGCTGGATGACGTCCGACTGCAGCAGCAGCTCACCCAGGGTCTGGCCCCAGGTGCGATGCCCGGCGGCAGGCCCCATGGCGACCAGATGCGGCGCCGGCGCGCGGATGCCAGCTGCCACTGCGGGGTGGACTGCGAAGGCCCGGTAGGCGACCGAGCTCACGCCCATCTCGAGCGACGGGAACCGTGCCTGGTTCGTGTTGGCGATGATCTGGGTGAGTGGTGCCGCCTCAACGTCGTTTGCAAACTTGCTGCGTGACGGGTCCGGGGCTCGGGTCCCGGCCCGGAGCTTGCGGACGTCCCAAACGAGCCGAGGGTGCATGAGCACTGGGTACTCGACCAGCAGCTGGGTGAGGCGTCGGTTGGCCACCAGGGTCACCCAAGCGCGTTCAGGCGTGTTGGCGCGTGGCTGCAGCAGCCGCAGACAGGCAAGTGCCTGGCGGTCCGGCTCAGGTGGCGCTGCCGCGGTCTCATCTACCAGGCTGCCGTCGAACCGGGCCCAAGGCTCAGCGGTGACTTGCACACCGTACCCGTCGCCAGCCAGACCCTCGCGGCGAAGTCGCTCCACCTCGGCTCCCGCGTCTGCGGCCAGCAGCAGGAGCCGCGTGGAGCTGTGCCGCGTCTCTGTGCTGACCAGGTCGTCGTCGTAGGAGTCCGTGGTGCGCTGCGTTGGATAGACCGGCTTCCCGACACCACCCGGTAGGTCTCCCTTGGTAGTGCAACCTCCGCCATCGAGGAACCGGTCGAGCCAAGCGTCCGCGTCGTCCAGCGAGCGGCGGCAGGCTGCGTCGAACTCGGTCAATTCGTGGTGTTGCATGCTCAGAGCCCGTTCCGCCGGCGCCTGCTCATCGGTTCCGCTGACGTCGGCACGGGTGTCGGAGCAACCTGGTCGATGACGCGGTTCATGGCCAGAGCGGCGTCGTGCACCTCGAGCGCATGGACCCAGGGTTCGGCCTTGGCCGCGGTGCCGAAATCCCGTTCGCTGACGGTCACGGTGACGCCTGCTGTGCGCACGCTGCGGACGACGTCGAGCGCCTCAGCGACGACCACCTGGCGGGTACTTCGATCGGCGATGCTGCGCCAGAGCATCTCGGCGGCCGCCACTGCGCTCGCTGCCAGCTTGCACTCCACCATGCCCATGACGACGGCGTCGAACCGGGACGGAATGTCGCCCGTGACCCCGATGCCGGTGCCACCGAGGATGTACCCGGCCGAGTAGTCGACCACCGAGCTGCGTAGGCTCGCGTTCTCTCCGTAGCAAGCACGCTTGAGCACGTCGAAGAAGGCCGGACACTGCACGCCGTCCAGGATGCCGCACGCACCGAAGAACGAGACCGTGAAAGCCTCGAGGCCCGGGCCAGTCCACCTGCCGCGGGGGTCTGTCGGGACGATGTCTCCCACGAAACGGTTGCGCTCCTCAGGGGCGGACCTGCAGAGATCGAACAGCTGGTCGACCGAGGCCAGCATCCACTGCTGCGACCTGGCCTTCTTCGCTGCGGCCTCGACGGGGCGGGCGCCCGTGACTGCGCTGGTCGTCCGGTCGAATACCGGGATCGCGTGGGTCTGGAACCCCAGGTGCACGCTGGCATGGCGCACCCATCCCTGCAGCCGCTCGCGGGAGACGCCGCGGTCACCTGCCATTGGGAATCGGCCACGCGAGGCCATCGCAACCGCATGCGCCACGGAGCAGGTGCCAGGGTTGCCGTCGGCATAGACATGCACCTGCAGCCGAGGATGCATCAGCACCGGGTACTCGAGCAGCAGCTCGTTCAGGATGTGCTGCGCGCCGGTGACCATCTCCGGGAACATGCTGGTGATTCCAGCCGCCCTCGAGTCGCCGAGAATGTAGAGGCTCGCCTTCAGCCGCTCGACCACACCCGGCGCCGGCGAGACAGGGAGACCTTTGCACAGGCTCAACGCGCGCCCGATCTGGTCGTCCTGGTAGCCGCTACGTGGGGTCAACACCAGGTCGAGCTCCCCGAGCTCCAGCTCGCTGAAGTGCTCGCCGGTGCCCAAGGTTGCCGGAACGCCGCTGCGGGCGTGCTCGTTCAGGCGGGTGAGGAGCTCGTCCGCCATGAAAGGCGAGTAGGGCTTGTCGTCGGCTCTCGTGGTCGTTGGCGTCGTCATGGGCGTCGTCATGGGCGTCCTATACATGTCGATTCCGCATGCGCGCAGCTGGTGCCGAGGGGGCTTCCGTGGTCGCCCTGCGGTCGATGGCCAGCTGCATGCGCGCCTCACGAATGAGGGCTGCGCACTCAGGGTCGGAGTCGCCCAGCATCTCCAGGCCCCGGCCATCCTGGCCGAGCTCGAGAGACAGCGCGATGAACGTCACCGACTGCGGCTTCTTGCAGAAGGCGGCGTGGTGAGCGAGGTTGATGCGCGCCAGAGCCCCGTGCGCATGCCGGGTGCACAGCGTGTCCATGCGATCGGCCGACGTCCGGATGGTGTCCTCCGGCGCCTCGGGCCACACCGCGTCCGCGGCGAAGCGCAGCATCTCCGGCCGGTCGTAGTGGAAGCAAAGCTGGGCGATCGACAGGAACTCTTCGTCGACCATCTCCGAACCCGCGACTGGACTGCCAGCGACCACCGGTCCAAGCATCACTCCGTGCGGGATGGCGCGCGCCAGCTTCCAGTGCACGAAGCCAGTCTCGGCGCCGCCGGCCAGCGCCACCTTGAAAGTCTCGAGGCTGCCGCCTTCGATGGCCAGTCGCAGCGGCCTGAGCAGTTCTTCGCGCTCGGCAGCAGCTTCCGGGGAGACGATTTCGCGCTTCATGGGTCCGTTCCTCATGGTCTTCAGACGGCTCGATTGCGCCGAGTGAACGCGATGGGTGCTTCCCGGGACTCGCTGGCCGCGGCACTGTCCGAGTTGATGGCTGCAGCCATCGCGCGCTCGGTCTCGAGCGTTTCCAGCGCCTGCTCCCACACAGAGCCCCGCTGGCTGAAGCGAATCCGCTCGCCCAGCTCTTCGAGCCCAACTCCCTGGTCTAGCCACCGGCCGAAGAGCGCATGGGCCACCTCGACCGTTGCGTACGTTGGGCCCGTGCTGAAAGTCCCGCTTTCATGTCGAGTCGGGAACAGCTCCTGCAGCACCGCGTAGGCGGCCATCTTCTGCGTCTGCAGAGCGCCGGTCGACACCAGCTGTTCCACCAGACGGTCGAACCGCTCCACCTGGTCCGCGGCCGCCATGACAGACGTTCCTGCCGAGACGCTAGTGAGCGTCCTGGCGTCGAAGAAGATGGAGGGTGCGCTGCGCAGGAAGTTGACCCCAAGCGACCCCGCCGGGTGCGTAGGTGACAGCTTCAGCTCTTCCAGGAAAGCCGGCACGGCCTTAGAGACCAGCGGCCTGCGCCAGGCGGCGGCGAAGTTGTGAGCCAGGAGGTTGGACATGGCCTGGCGGCCAAGCTCCGTGCCGGCAAAGAGCGGCGCACCGCAACCTGCTTCCGCGCGCAGCCGGTCGATGTGCAGCAGCGCATGCCCCAGCATGAACCGTGGCGTACTCAGCGCGCTGAGCTGCTTGACCAACGTCTGCCCCTGCAGCTCACGCTTTCCCGAGCGGTCATCGAGCACCGGCGACTTCGCCCGCAGCGCGTACGCCACCAGCGGGTGCGTCGCGAAAGCCTTGAGCTCCTTCGCTCCGAAGCCGAGGTAAGGGAAGGGGAGCGACGCATTGGCGACGATGGCCATTGCGTTGACCATCGGCAACGGCTCGCTGATGCGCCCGGACAGCTTCCTCGACTCGAAGTCCCAGACGAGGCGCGGATGCAGCATCGCCGGGTACTCGAGCAGCAGCCTCGCGAGCTTGGTGCGCACCAAGGAGATGGCCCACGGCTTCACCTGCACGTTCGGCGTCATCGCGCGCAGGCAGGCCTGTGCCTGTGTCAGCGGCGAGTGCTCCAGCAGGGCTTCGTGCCGGGCTACCCACGGCTCCGACGGCACGCACCAGTTCTTGTCCGCCGGCGGCTGCCTCTCATGGAGCTTGCGCAGCTTGCCCATCTCTGGGCCGAGACCGGCAATCTGAACCAGGGCAGCCAGGTCGTCCAGAGTTTCCGTGCCCCTGCCAACGTCGTTGCCGACGCGCTCAACGATGTACACAGACTTCCCTTTGCCCAGCACCAGCTCCTTGCGCCCGGGCGCCGCGGCCAAGTGCTTGGAGACCAGGATGTCGAACTCCGCGGGCGATCGGGCAAATGCGTCGCCGAGAGCAACCAGGTCGGTTGCGTTCACAGGCGCCTCCGCGCGGCGCGTGCACGCTGCACGGCGCCAGGCTTGTCATCGGGCGCGTCGGCTGCGTGGACTGCGTAGACGGCCTCCATGGCCTTGGTCGCGTCGAACACCTGCAGCGCGGCATCCCAGGTCTCACGCACCGCGGCTGCGGGCGCGGCTTGCGCTTGCAGTGCGCTGGGCGAAGACTTCACCGGCTGCGCTGCAGCAGGCAGCTGTACCTTGATGCCATGCTCGTGAAGCGCTTCAAGGAAGCCGATCGCGCAATCGTGGCGGCAGGCCGGGGCGGGCAGCCCGGCATCCATGCGGCCGCCGCCGACGCAAACCTGTGCGAGGCAGGCCATAGCCTCCCTGGGGCTCGGCATGGCGCCGATGTCCACGAGGAGGTCGGCCACCTCCTTGGTGCGGGCCTTCATCTCGTCGTGCGTGTAGTGGAAGGCCGAAAGGGACCCGGCCATCTTCGGACTGGGTGCGCCGAAGAGCTGCACGTCGAGCGTGAGTGCCAGGTACTGACGCAGCATGGACGTGTCGGGGCCGCCAGACCCGATCGCCGTGGCCACAGTCCGGTCGCTCTCTGCGCAGGTGCCGGCACTGCGGCCGGTGAGCGCGAAGGGCGACTCCAACTGCATGGTCTCAACGAACTCCCTGCGTGTCACGTTCGACAGCATGCCCAGGTTGGTGGCCACGTCCCAGAAGACCTTGGCCAGCGATCGGTACAGGTCATCGCCATGAGCGATCCTTCCGGAGAGGTGGACCACCGCTCTTCCAGCTTGCTGCTTGCTGTACGCGTTGAGTTGGAGCAGCGAGGTCAGGAATGCGCCACGCGTGGCGCGGGCGATGCTCGGTTCGGTGCCGTGGCCTGTAGCGACCTCGAGCGGCGTCCTGCCACGAACGGAGGACCGAGTGGCGTTGGATCTGGGGCTTTGGCTGGCCAGCCCGGCGCGCACGCTGGCGTTGGCTGCGAACAGGCGGAGCTCTCGTGCGGTCAAGCCATCAGCCAGCCGAGGCAAGCTGGCGAAGGAGGTTTCTGCAAGGGCGCAGGCGATGGTGGACCAGTCCGCTTCAGCACCGACCAGGGTGCCGACAGGGCCGCGGATACCGAGGACGAGGCGGTCGTCCATCAACACCGGGTACTCGACCAGCAGGTGACTCAGGCGGCGCTGGACCTGTTCCTGCGGGATGCGCATGGGCGTCTGGGGCAGGTTGTTCTTGGCGTTGAACTCGTGGCGGCGAAGCAGGCTGAAGCAGGCCGAGACCTGCTCGACCGGGTGCTGCAGGTTCTCAGGGAACTCGAGGATGGCCTCGACTTCGCTGTAGCTGCGGATCAGCGGAATCGTCTGGTCTGCGATGACCAAGACTCCGGCCGGAACGCCGGCGACCTGCTCGCTGTGGTTCGCACGTGCCAGCTCGCTGATGAGCCGGCTCAGGTTCTCGCGGGACGCTGGCGCATCGCTGAGCGCCAAGCCGTTCAGGCGCTGGAAATCGGCAAGGGTGATGAGTGAGAGCGGAGTAGCCATAGGAACTCTTCGTGAAGCGAATGTCGATGGACCGCTCTCTCTGTGGCTTGCCGTGGTCGCTCGGTCACCTGTCAGCCACGTAGAGTATATCGTGTACGCTGCTTTCTCTCACCACGCGAGGACACGGACGATCTGTGGACGGTGACACCTGCCTGTGCGGTCAAAAGTAGCGCGGTCCCGCGCTGCCTGCAAGGCACCGGAGGGCGAGAATGGGCCGAACAAACAGGCGGGGGCATCTGGTGGAGGAACGCTCAAATTTGCTTCGCGCCGTGCGCGTCAAGCAGCGACTGCACATCACACCGTCGGACGCCCTGGGCGCTGCGCACAGCCTGGTGGCAGAGGGCGCCTTCGATGTAGGGCTTCAGATCCATGGCGTCGATCGAGAGCACTATGTTCGGATGGCCGACGTGGCAATCTATGAGTTGCGGGACGCCGCTTCGGCCGGAAACGCACCGGAGGGCTACCCAGGAAGCGTCGTCTTCAACTCGCACTACAACCATGCGGGCGTGGTCACCGCAACGTTCGAAGTTTGGGTGCCTGCGGGCCGCTTCGAGCGACTCCTCGAGGCTTCGCGCGAGGACGCCGAACTCTGGATCGATTTCGGCATGGCGGCAGACTCCAAGGTCGAGTTGCGCCTGAGCGATCGCATCAAGCGGCACGCCGTCGAACTCGCTGTTCGCACAATCACATGTTTCCCTGCCGGCACCACCCGCTCTACCTGGATTGAGGCTTGCCGAGCGTCCCAAGCGCAGGAGGCGCTTGAGGAGTTGTACTTCGGGAGTCCCTACGGAGGCGGCGGCCAGGTGCGAAGGATCTGCGAGGACCTTGCAGCTGGCGTTTCGCGCATCCCGCATGTGGACGAGCGAGTTGAGAAGCTTCTGGCTGTCCGTGCCCTCGTAGGCGCCGTCAGAAGTGCGTTCCGGGCCCCTTTGGCACCTGGAGGTGACGCGCACTTCGACAACGTCTACGACCTGGAGAAGGTCGGCTTCCTGAGGTACCTCTCGCAACTTGAAGACAACCGCCAGGACGAGCTCAAGCGGAGCTTCGACTACCTGTGGACGCACTACTCGGTCACTGCGGTCGTCCAGCGCGGTGAGGAGAAGTACGGTCCCGCCAAGGACGGGTACCGGTGCGACGTTGGCGAACTCGAGGCAGTTGCAGCCAAGTACGCCGGTCTTGGTGACCTGCGCTCAGCGACGCTGGAGCTCATCCTGCTGGACGCCCTCGTTTATGCCGAGTGCATCGCGCTGACAAGACAGCTTGTGGCCCAGCAGTCGCCGTCTCTTCTCTCCGTCGGTGGAGCGCTGAAAGCGCAGGGGACTTGGGGCCCGCTCCTGGCGCTGGCGAAGAGGACCGCCATCGACGGCATCGCTGAGGTCTTCAAGCTGGCCGCCAGCTTCGCGGTCGCATGGACTGTCACCGGCGGTGAGGTGACGGCGGCGTGGGTCGTGATGACCGGCTACACGGCATGGCGTTGGCTGCGGCGGCTGCACTTGAGGCGCGAGCTGCATCCGTACGTGAGGCTCGGTGAGCTGTTGCGCAGGATGACCTGGATCTCTGACTCGCTCGCCCGGCCGGACTTCAACCCCGGCGGTACCCGCCACCTGATCCATACGGTGGCGGCGGAGGGTGCAGTGTTCAGCCCATGGGTGCTCAACATCCTGGATCGGAGAATGCTCGCGGATGGAGCGGCTTTCCCGCGCTCGATGAGCGTCCGCGGCCACTAAGGCAAAGGCTCAAGAAATTCGGAGTGTCGACATGCCATTTCCCGAGAAGCGCTTCTTCGATCTGGATGAGATCGTGGACCGTTGGTCCAAGCATGGTGTCGATCGCGCCACACTTGTCGACTATGCGCGACAAGACCTGCTCACATTTGCCGCGTATCTCCCTGAAGTTGGAAGTCACCGCCAAGTTACCGACCGGGGGGCATATCTTGAAACAAGGGAAGTGACGCGGTCCGTGCAAGTAGGCGCTGACGCCGAGAAAAACATTCGGTTCCCGGTGTGGTACCTGACGTCCGACGACGCCGCCCGCGTCTTGTCGGCCGGCATCGGCCAAGAGGTCGCTGTGCAAAAGTTCTTCCGCAACCACTTTCGCAACAAGGAGAGCGGGACCTTCAGGTTTCAGCCAAAAATGTTGGTTGCCAGCAATCTTGTCATAACTCGTTCAGAGCGGGACCGATTCGAGCGTTCGTATTTGAAGGATTTGCCCTCTGGAAACGCCTTGGATGCCAGGAATAGGGTGCGTACGATCGCAAGGCGATTTCCAAGCGTAGTTCAGACCCTCAAGAAGCGATTCGCGAACCGAGGAGCGCTTTTCCAGATGAACGACGAGGCGGACATGCAAGACCTGTTTCGAGCCCTACTTGCGGTGGATTTTGACAACGTAGTAAGAGAGGAGTACGTACCGCAGGTTGGGGGTCGCAGGACCCGAATAGATTTTTTGCTGCCAGACGTCGGCATCGGCATCGAGTTAAAAATGACGCGGCCCGGCCTTGGTGACAAAGAGGTTGGTGACCAACTTATTCAAGACATCGTCCGATACGAGAATCACCCACAGTGCCGTACCCTCATGTGCATCGTCTTCGATCGTGAGCGGAATATCGAGAACGCCGTCGGTCTTGAACGGCTTTCCTATAAACGCGGTGATTACGAAGTTGAAGTACTGGTCGTGTCATAAGCAGGTTCGATGCTGCGCGGCCGGATCGGTTTGTGGCGTCAATCGGTTCGGCTTCGCCGGAGACTGCTGGCCGCGGCGAGACGGGCATCGGCTGAACAGCGCCGCATCTGCGCTTGTCTGCGAACGAGCCGCGGCGGTGGCAACGGTGTCCTTGGAGGGTCATGGGTCAGACGCACTCAGTCGAGTGGCGGGCCGAGGATCAAGCGGCCTGCGGCGAGATGATCGCCACCGGTCAAATGAGCGGCCCCGCGTTATTCGCGTGAAGCTGCCTCCGTACGCATGCATGCCTCCGGCAGCACTGGCAGTGCATGAGCTTTGGCATCGTCTGAATCGACTCGGCAGCGTTCACGGAGCGGCCTTCGCCAGCGCTGTGGCCACCTCGTCCCAGGCGTCACCGTAGCCGCGCATCAACCTTGCCAGCTCGCCTGTCTCAATGTCTTGGTTCTGCCACCGCTCAACAAGCGCCTGTCCGACCTTCACCGTCGTCCTGAATGTGGCGGTTCCAAGGCGGTCTTCCGAATCGCGCGGTGAGAACAGCCGTTCAACCAAGGCGGTCACGGCTGACTTTTCGGACTCGAAGACACCGTTGGCCACCAGGAGCGCGACGAGGCGGTCGTAGCGCGCCACAACGTCCGTTGCTGACTCCGTCTGGAGGTTGTTCGGTGGCATCGCATCCACGAGGATGGCGGGCGTGCGCGCCAGCAGCACACTCTGGAAGTCGACGTCGTTGAGGTGAGGCCAGCGCGCGAATTCAGCGAGGAACTCTTGCCCAGCCTCAGGCAGCGAGGCGGGATGCCAGCAGTCAAAGAAGCTGCGTTCGCACAGGGCTGCGATGGCGGCCAGGCCTTCAGCGGTGCCAGAGAACAGCGCGCCCGGCCCGTGCTCCTCGTGGCGGACCCGGTCCATGTACAGAAGCCCCTGGGCAAGGAGAACGCGGGCGGTCGAGATCTGCGAGAACAGCCGCAGTAGCGGCCGGCCCTGTACGAGGCGTCGGACCTCGTCGGTCTCAATCACAGGAGAGGTGGCACCCAGGGCATGTGGCAACACCGGGTGAAGCGCCAAGTCGCGCAACTGCGAAGCCGGGCAACCGAGCGCCGGCGCGGGCAGGGCCGCAGCTTTGACGAGGCTGATGGCGTGCAGCATGGGCACCGCGACATAGAACCGAGCCGGGATCGCCCAGATGAACCGTGGGTGCAGGAGGATGGGATGGGTCAACAGCAGGTCCGCCAGGCGCCCGCGGGCGAGCAGGCGGGCCCACGCTGGTGTTTCGGGGTTCCAGAAGGACAAGAGAGTCAGGCAGGCCTGGGCCTGGGCGACCGGCGTGTCTGTGCTGGGGGCCTCGTTCTGCGTGATCCATGGGGCGTCCGGCACGACATGTTCCGGCAGTCCCGGCGCGGCGGCTGCTTGCTTAGCCCGCTGCGAGGCTATGAGCGGCCCAACACCCGCGACATGAAGCAGTCGTCCGAGTTCAGCAAAGGCCGCGGCACCCCTGCTGAAGCGCGTGATCTCACCTCGGGATAGGTAGACCTTGCGCCGGCTGCGCTTGACGCTACAGGCGTTCGCAGGTTGCCGAGAGAGCAGGTCATCGAAGCGGTCATGCATTGCACGATCCGAGCGGACAAACGCATCGTCCAACGTGGCCAGTTCTTCAGCATTCATCTGAACTCCGTCGCTCTTCGTAGCATAGGCCGCGCCGGGCTGAACTAAACGTCACGGCCACGTTGTCTGCGCGTCGGCGTCTGGCTAGTGTTTTCGCCGGTTGCAGGTGCCCAGATGTGCACATTCATGCGCCGTTCGGTCTCCTGCAGACCAAGGACGTGATCCCACGCCTGCCCACCGCAGCGGACCCTTCGGGCTGCCAGCTCGCTCAATGCAATGCCTTGGTTTTGCCAGCGTTGGATGTCCGCCGCACCGGCTAGAAGAGAGCGTCGAACTGACTCGGCTATCGGGCGAGTGCGTCGTCCACTCAAGGCAGGTCGTCACTGCCATCTGGCGCCCCGCCCCGTGGACGTTTGCGCTGCATAGCCCGGGCCCCGACGGCAATGAGCCTTCTGTCGGAAAGAGCGACGCCGGCGCCAAGCATGGCCAAGGTGATGACCAACGGTATAGGCGTGGGCTCACAGAACTTCCATCCGGCGCACAGCCGCGGGAAAAGAAGGAGGGTGATGACGGCTAGCCAAATCAGAAGGCACAGAATGCTGCGCCAGACCATGGGGGACTCGCTTGGTGGAGTGGACAAGACGCGCGAGTCTGTCACATCCCCTTACGTCGGGCCGCTCCGGTGAAATGGATCGCTCAGCCGCCGCGGTGCCGCGCCAACCACCGCCGGCTTCGCCTCGGCTAACCGGTGGGTGGAAGATTCCCCTCGTTCGCGCGCACCTCCTCGTCGGTCAGCGGCGCATCAAAGTCCTCCGCCAGCTCGATTCGTCCCTTCATCATGCCGAGGGTGATGCGCGGTGCTGGCAGGTTCCAGCGCTTTCGGGCGCGTGCTACATCATCCAGCGCCTTGGACCACATCTCTTCGTGGTTCTCCTTGGCCACTTCTTCCAAGTAGAGGCGGATCTGCTCCTCGTCATCGAGGTAGTTGGCTACGTCGAAATTGGGCAGCTCGTCCGCCTTCATCGCCACGGGGTCGGCGGGCGAGGGCAGGCCCCAGCGCTTGCGGGCTCGCTCCACGTGGCTTTGTGCGATAGCCAGCTGCCGTGGGTCTATGTCCTGTTCGGCGTCAGCCAGGAAGGCCTGGATGGCTTCCTCGCTGTCCAAGTAATCGACGGGGTCGAACAGCGGCAGGTCCTCAACCTTGATGGGCTTGGTGGCCATGGTCAGAGCAGCCGCTTGGCCACCTTCAGGCGCTCGGCTTCGTCGTTGGCGATCCAGTCCATCAGTTCCCCCATCTGCTCGATCATGTGCTCGTGGTGAAGCTCTGGCCGGCATTTACGTGGCACACGAAGGCGAAGACGACCGCGCCCACGCGATCGCCCTGTTCACGGTCGAGCACAACGTCACCGCAGGCCGGGCAAAACTCGCCGGTGACGGCCGGGATAGTTGTGGTCTGGCCCTTGTAGGTGAATGGCCTGTCTCGGGTGTCGTGGACCAGCTCGGCATCGCCGCACGAAGGACACTTCAAAACAGCCTCCTGGCCACTGTCACGCGCGCGGCTTCGTCGTTGACCGTGCGGGCTATGCCATCGCGCATCCGGTCGGTCCAGGCCGCGAGATCGTCGCGCTGATTCTGCTTGATAAACGAACTTCCGGGCGTGTTGTCTAGGCTCGCCTGGTCCGTCGACGGGCAACTAGCTGGGACGTCGTTGATGGATGAGGTCATCGGCTGAGGCCTTGCCTGCCGCGGCAGTTCATTCCACCAGCAGCCGTACGTTGAGCGGAAAGTCCATCCTGCATGGTGCTCCGCCGCACACCGCAGGTTTGAATCGTGTCTGCATAACGACGCGGGAGATGTAGTCGACCAGCTCCTTGTTGAGCGTACCGAATGCTCGCGCTTCCTGCACTTCGCCGCGGCCGTCTACAGTCGCCACCACCAGCAGGTCGCCGGTATCTAGCATGCGCTGCTGACCCCTCCACACCGCCTCGATCACGGGACGCAGGCCGGCTCGAGGGTAGGGCGGCTCGTCGTCCGCCGGCATGTCCACGTACCAACCGCGCACGACCGCCTTCTGTGCATCGTTGAGCTGCTCCCAGCGTAGATTCAAGGGCACGCCCAGCTTCGTCGTGTGCGCTGCAGTGCCGGCGGCCTGCGCAAACTTGTCCGGCCTAGGCAGGGTATGCATCGGTTCCTGCGAGCCGCATCCTCCAAGCGAGCCGGTAAGCACGAGCATCGCAAGCGCAGCGGTTGACGATGAAAGGGTAGTCCGGCCCGGCATTCAAGCTCCTTAGATGACGGCGGCTGAATGCTGCCATGCCCTGGACGTCCGCGGAAGCGTCGGCGACCTCATACCAACTTGCGTTGTGGTCGGGCCCGCCGCAGAGCGTTGTCCGGAGCTTTGGACCCTTTTAGCCCCGTCGGCCGCGCCATTGGCTACACGTCGATCGCAGGTGTAACTGACGACGGTGTATAGCTGGCGATATACAGACGCTTTGTGGGGCTTCTGGTGGACGGGAATCCTGGCCCACATGTGGGCCAAGAGCGACTGACTGGTTGCGGCGCCGCGTTTGGTTTTCAGACAGATCGCCGTCGCCGTGCAGGGCTTGAGGCTGCCTGCGGAGCCGGGCTGTCGCTCAAGCGGCACGTCATGGCCGCCTGCAGCAGCCTCGCGGCGGCCGCGGCGCGTTCATTCGGAGTCGGCCGGCGGTAGTGGGTCTCACCGAAGTGCAGCCTCACGAAGTCAAAGAAGTCCTCGCCCAGAAAGCCTCCAACGTTGTCGGAGACCCGGGCGGCAGTATCAGCACCGTGAAGCACGAGCAGCTCGGCGGCGTGAATGTTGCCCTTGAGCACGGCGTGAACAAGCGGTAAATCGCCGTGCATGGACTTGTAGTTGGGAAGGCTCGCTACAGAGGTCTGCAGCGGCTTGTTCGGGTCCAGCAGCCCAGCTTGAAGGAATGCCGAGAACACCCGTGCCAGCGTCGGCGCGTAGGCATCATCCTGGAGGGCGCAGACGAACTTGGCAATGGGGTAGTCACGACAGTCGTGGAACTCGCACTGTTCGCCGGCTGCGGCGCGCTCTATGCAGCGATCAACGAGGGACTCGAAGTTCGCTCGACGCGTCTCGTAGTCGCGTGACAGGTCCCACATCTCGTGGAAGGTCTGCCCGAGTGTGAGCTCGTGCATCACAGGGCCCTCCGGCGTCGGATTGGTTCTGCCAGCGCCGCCGGCGTACGTTGCTCTGCGAGGTCATGGGCGCCTTCAATGCGGCGCCGCATCAGGACCTCCGTGAACTGTGCGTGCACTTCAGGGCTGGACGGCCACATCCGGCGTGCGAACTTGTCGAACGATGCGGCGAGCGCCCCGTCACCGACTCCCAGGGGTACCAGGTCAGGGCTGATGGCAGAGAAATCCGTTGCCTCCAGTGCGCCGAGCTCGAGGAGCACCAGGGTGGCCGGTACATGGCGCTCCCGCGCGGCCACCTCCAGCACCTGCCAGCCGTTCTTCGCCCAGTGAACAGAACCGGGGATGAGGACGTCCATGCGTTGATCGAGCGTAACGATGCCTGATGCCACGTACCGGCGAAGCAGGTCGGCTGCTAGTTCGGGCTGTCGCCACTGCCTGGTTAGCATCAGGATGGCCGCTTCCGTCGCAACGAACTCCGATCTGCATGGGACGCCGCGCTCGATGAACGAGTGGCACTGAGCCAGCACGTTGCCGGCCCCCTCGTTGAGCCAGGTCGTCAACGATGCCGCATGCTGCTTGGCGGGGCTCGGCGAAGGCCAGCCACCGTGTGAACCGGGGCTGCTCATCACAGGTTCCTGGTGCGCCTGCGCTGAGCAGGCTCTGGTTGTTGACCGCGCTCGAGATCGCTGCGGGGCGCCTGCGCGTCGATCGCGCTGTTCATCTCGCGAGCAGCGACGCCGGCGCGCAGCGCGTTGAAGTGGGACGAGCCCAGCACGTCGCTGAAGTCGTTTGCCCGGGAGTCCAGCACCTCAAGGCCTAGCGACTCCCCACTCGAGTCTGTCCTGCTTGCGACCCAGGCCAGCAGGTCACTTGGGTTGTTCGCGTTCCAGCCGGCGGGGACCCGGCTCCAGAAGTTCTGGACGGAAGTGTTCCCTGCCGCCCTCGGGCACAGGACGATCAGCTTGACCAGGTTCTCTGAGCTCAGCTCCGTCAGCTCAAGGCGAAGCTCCGGTTCCAGTACCGCGTTCAGCGCCGCTGCGGCCGCATGCAGTGGGTCCCCAGGAAAGCCTGAGACGTCGCTCTGCCGCAGCTCGCCGATGTAGGCCGCCCTGAGCGTCGTCTCGTAGATGAGCCCCATCGTCGGATGTGCGCCGCGGGCGCTTGCCCAGCTGAAGTCCACCGCCTCCAGGAGCTCCTTGCCCTGAGGCCAGCTCATCCGATGACCATCACCGCCGGCGTCGTCCTGGCGCTGTCGAATCGCATGCAGCAGCTGCAGGGCCTGGTCGAACTGCCACTGAGCACCTGCGACGCCGGCGGCGCACATCGTCCACAGCTGTTGAACCTGGAACTCGTCCAGCTCCGGCGGCTGCGTATCGGCCAGCACCAGGGCCGTGGCGGTGGCTGTGCAACCGCGCTCCGGCCTGATCGCCTCTTCCAGAAGGGGAGCCCCGTAGGATTTCCCCTCCTGGACGGCCTTCTGAAGCGTTTCGCCCGCGGGGCCGGGCTCGCGCGCCATCCGCAGCAGCCGCTCAGGATCGAGTGCCACGTTGTGCTGCACCAGGAACCGGAGCATCCACACGCTCCCCTCGTCGGCGGCGGTCTTGGCGACTCTCAGGTTGGGGTGCAGCAACTCCGGCCGCTGCTCCAGCAGCGTGTGCACGCGCGACGTGATGGCGCGCCGCACCACCAAGCTGCTGGGTGAAAAGTAGCCGTCCAGCGCGCGGTTCAAAGCGCTCATCACGCCCAGTGCGGTCAGCTCGGCGAGGTCCATGTCGTGGGTGGTGCCGATCTGGGCGGTCAGGACGACGAGCTCCAGGCGGGCGATGAGCTCGATGGGCTCGATGAATTGCTGGCCCTGCGCGTCCACCTTGATATGCGACAGCGCCTGGCGCATTTGCTCTTTGGCGAACTCGTTGACCAACCGGCGTCCGGAGGCCCCGATGAAGGTCTCGGGCGCTGGCAGCCCCTCGAGGTAGTCCAGGGTTGCGCGGCTCATGGACGCACCTTCTGGCGCAGGCGAGCGTCCTGCCGTGGCGCCACCGCAGGGCTGGTGTCGCTCAGCTCGCCGCTGAACACCGAGTAAAGGCCCGAGTTGCCGAGCGCGCTCTTGATCTGCCGCGGCTCGAAGGCCACGACCATGCGTGTGGGCTCGCCGCCGACCCGGTAGCTCTGGTCGACCAGGATGATGCCGTCGGCCTTGCGGGCATCCGACCACTCGAGTACCAGGCTCTGGTAGGTATCCCAGAACGAGACGACATCGTCATTCACGCCGATGGGGTGCATGCCCTCAGAGCGCAGCAGCAGGTCGTCGACCACCAGCGGCCGCTGCAGGGAGATGTAGGTCGGGATGACGTTGCCGCCTGGCCGCTTGCCAAGACCGACCGTGTCGTTCTCAGCATAGTTGCTGGCCTGCTTGGGGTCGGAGATGAAGAAGAAGCCGCGCTCGTCGGCGCGGAAGTTGTCCCCGATGCAGTCCTTGCTGAAGCCGGAGAACTCTTGGTCCGTGCCGTGGTAGACCACGAGCGGGCGGCCAGATGAGTCAACCACCTTGCTGTCGCGGAACCAGGCGCGGAAGTTCGCCGCGACCGCGCGGCCGTTTGGGGCCGTCACGTGCTCGAGCGTGCTCGTGCAGAGGCGTTTGGGTGCGAAGGTGGGGGACATGGTCATCACGGACGCGGCTTGCGACGAGGGGTTGCCTGGTTCGGGAGCCTGACGACGTCGATGCTGCTCGCCTGGTCCTTCGAGACGCTAACGTCGAGCTCGGGTGACCCGGGTGCGAATGCTCCGCGGCGCGCCTTGAGGTCCTCGGTGCCCTGGCCCATGCTGACATTCCGCGGGCCGTCACTGCGATCGGTCATCGCGCGGTCCGCCATGTACCGCTCAGCGCTCTCTCCGGCCCCCATTTCGCCAGGCCTGCGGTTCGCTCGAAGGAACGCGTGGAACTCAGGCGGGTATGCGACCCGCGCGCGCGGGCGATTGCTGTCGGCCGGCGCATTCCTCAGCTGCACGATGCGACCGGGGCGCTCGCTGTCGACGACGGTGAAGGCGGAGATGGCCGGAGAATCGTCCTGGTAGACCCAAGTATGGAAGAACGCCGTGGCATCAACCTCGGTGCGAAAAAGCAGCCGGAACTCCACGTCGGGATGGTTGACCATCACGAGCAAGAGCGCGTCGGATGAGCGGCTGTTGACGCCGAGCTCGACGTTGTCGCAGACCACCGCCGCCGGCTTGTCGCGCTTCCAGAACTGGCGCAGCTGCGCGACGGCGTCGAAGTCGCTCATGTCGAACACCAGCGGGGTCTCGCCAGCAACAGGGCGTGACGCGCGCATCAGGGCCCGTGCGTGCGCGTCGTCATCGAGGCGGGCGTCGGCAACATACGCGAGGACACGAGGCTCGCGCAGGGCACTTCTCTGGACCCAGGCGTCTGTCGCAACGGGAGTCTGGCCGGCCTGCCTGTTCGCAGCGAGCAGGTTGGCGTAGCCGAAGCAGGCGGCCATGAGCTCCATGGCCTGGTTCAGGTCGCGCGGGGGCGTCCAGTCAGCTGCTCGGGTCTTGTTGAGGAAGTTGCGCGCGGCGCGCTTGAGGTCGACGTTGTCGACGAGGAGGTCATCGCCTTGACGGTGAGATTGGACGGGCATCATCAGCTCCAACTACGGTGCCGTCGAGCACGAGCTCGGTAACAGGGCGCTTGTTGTGGCACCGCAGACGGTGATGAATGCGGGCGTTCGGAATTCAGCTGGAGCTCGCCATCTCGGCCCGTGGGAACCACAAGGTGTGGCCGCGCCCAACGGTGCTCATAATGTGGAATATATCAGTTACACCATCGCAGTCAAGGTTTCGATGTCCGTCCACACTACGGCTTACGGCCGCCGGGCGTCGACGTGCTGGCGTGTGAGTTCAGGGCGGCGCAGCTCACCAGGCCTCTTCGAAGCCACCGCTGTACACGCCAAGGTTTTCTCCCCCACCTGTGAGTTCTGGAGCTGGCTCTCTGCTCCCCCGTCTGCCAGCCCGCACTGAGCGAAGCGACATGGATTTCCTGCCTTGGCCGCGGTGGGGTACGAGCGCCGCGAATCGCTGTGCCGTTCGTCAACTGAGGAATGCGTCCGTCAAGTGAGCGACATCGCTGCCGATTGAGCCACCTGGCATCCGTGGAGCTTCTGACGCACAGAGTGTATTATCTGCACTTGCGCGGGCAGTGCTTTTCACCACAAACGCAGCCATTTGCCCAAGATTGCCCCTGTCGCCCCGCGCACGATTCGCCTTCCCCAGACCGTTGGCGAGGAGCTGCAGCTCATCGTGGATGAGCCGCCGACCCCGCCTGCACTTGCTCTGGGTGGTGACGCCGACCCCCACCTGAACGTGTTCGTCGTGAACTTCGACGGGACGGGCAACGACCGGGACCACGTTCGCCCCGGCGAAGTAGAGACGCTTGTTGCTCGGTTTGACAAGCACTTCCGCGCTGAGGAGACGACGTCGTTTCGCTCGATCTACGTGCCAGGCGTTTTCACGCCGGCGTCGATGAAGGCCAAGGGGCACGCAGATGGCACAGCGCCGGACGCGGGTGTTGCGGTTGGGGAGGGCATGTTTGGTCATGGCGTGGCCAAGCGCGCGGAGCACGCTCTGCAGGCCTTCAACGCCTTCGTGAGGGAGCGTCGTGAAGCCGACCCCAGTGCTCGGTTCCACGTCCACATCAACGCCTTCTCTCGAGGGTGTGCTTCCGCTCTCGTTCTTGCGAACAAGCTTCATGCTGTGGACGCGGCTCAGAGTCACCACACCGGCCGCTCGGTCGACGGCTCGTTCGTGCGCACCTCGGGCGTACTCCTGGATGCCGTCACGACTGGTGTGGCCACTGCGTTGGATGTCGTCGCTGGCGCGTTGGAGTCTGACCTCCCCACTGCCTGGCAGGGTCGCGTTCGCAAGGAGCACCTGCAGCTGCCGCCGACCGGCGCCGCCTTCTTGCACTTGGTCTCTGGCGGTGACGACCGCTTCCTCTTCTCCAGTCGTGATCTGAAGGACCCATTGCGGCCTTCCGAGCAGGCCTGGGCCCGCGGCATCCATTCAGCTGCCACGGAGCCGGATGACAACGATCGGGTCAAGTACCAACGACTGACGACACTGAAGTTCCCGATGCTGTCGCATGCCGACATGGCTAGCGGTTTCCCGGGTTCCAGCGCTAGCGCTGTTGTCGAGTTTGCTGCGTGCTCGTACATGCAGGCCCTGGGTCTGCCCGTGAAACCCACGAAGCCTACGCCCGAGGTGATGGCTGCCTTGACGGCGTCTCATTGGGGTCTTCGACAAATGGCCGACGAGTCAACCTTCGATTGGCTGAACAGATTGCCGTATGCCGGCGCCTTCCGCGCGGCCGTCGCGTGGGTCGACAGGTATGTGCGGCAGCCTGCGTCGCTTTCCGACGAGGAGGTCG